>NZ_JBFAUU010000005.1:266622-508273 GCF_040679435.1 Spirillospora sp. NPDC052269 | reverse complement strand
CGAGTACCCCCGAAGGGGCCTTTCCGCTCGACTTGCATGTGTTAAGCACGCCGCCAGCGTTCGTCCTGAGCCAGGATCAAACTCTCCATCAAGGTTCATACGACAAGCCCGGGGGCGAACCCGAACCCGCCAAACCTGAAAGAGGATCCGAAGATCCCAGCAAAACAATCCACAAGATTGCTTGCCTCAAAGAAATCCCTGCACCCGAACCGAGGTCCAAGTGCACGGGGCGATCAGACAAATCTGCCTGATCGATAAAGGCACTGGCTTTTAACACGCTGTTGAGTTCTCAAGAAACGGACACCCACGCGCTCCGTCCGCATTCTCTGCGGCTTTCGCTCCGTGGCGACTCATTTACTTTATCAGTTCCGCCCGGCTTGTCAATTTCCGGCCGATCCCGATTCTGCAGTTCCCGTCCACTTTCGCGGCCGTTCCCTGCAGCACTTCTATTTCACCAGATCCGCACCGATTCGCAAAATCGAGCATTTCCGGTGAACCATCCGACGGCGGGTACGGCGAAGCCGCTACCGCTTGGTGTCAGGTGGTTTCCCCCTCGGCCCGGCCGCCGTTCGGCGTCCCGCAACTCCTCGGGGCGAAGAGAACAGTATGCCCAGAGGGGGCCCGCGTCAAACCGGCTGGCGGAACTTCTCCGGCGCGTCGCCGGGGAGGCTCGGCCGCCGGCGGCGCCGACGTCCTCTAGCTGGGCTTATCCGATGAGAAGGCGGACATCTCGGGCCCGCCATCGGATCCAACGCCGGTGTGGACGAGCGTTATTCCGGGATGTCGTTTTCGTCGGGAAGCGTCCGTCCGGCGGCTCTGAGGACGGGTGCGGTGTGGTGCGTCAGTGCTTCGTCAGGAAGCCGCCGACGAACATGACGGCCTCGGCGAAGACCCAGAAGCCGATCGCGACGGTCAGGTTCCGGTTCAGACGGGCGGGCCGGCGCCGGACGCTCGGGAGGAGCCATGACGTGAGGCCGATCCCGGCCCCGACGAAGGCGGGTGAGGCGGAGAGCCAGGCGTAGCGGAGGACCGCGTCGCCGCAGTCGGTCTCGTGGGCGGCCCCTGAGCCGCAGAACGCGTCGTCGCTCCAGCCGCCGAACGCGGAGAACCCCCAGAGCGCGGCCAGGACGCAGTTGGCGATGGTCGGCACGGCCGGTGACAGCCACTGGCTGTTCGACCGTTCTGGCACGACCCGCACAAGCGGAACGTACCCGCTGCCGCGTCCGGAGGGAACCCCGCGCGTGCCGTCTCGGGCGACACCATCGGGGACTGCTCCCCCGGCGGTTGCCCGGGCGCGGCTTCGGCGCCGGACGGACGTCAGTCCGCGGTCAGACGAGTTCCTTGGACTCGTAGGCCATCAGGTCCAGCACGATCGCCGTGACGACGACCAGGACGCGCAGGGGCTCGGCCACCTCCTCGGTGAAGTCGACGGCGTAGCGGTCGGCCGTGGTGAACAGCTCGGCGCGCAGGCCCGCCCACTTCTTGTTGATGCCGGCGAACCGGCGGCGGGCGTTGTCGGTGACGGGGAAGGTGCGCAGTCGCAGGTCCCCGACCGCCTGGGCCAGTTCGTTCTCGTCGGCGTCGAGCAGGAAGTACTGGCGGCGGGTGGAGTTGGCGCGGACGGTCCCGAGGCGGTCGCCGCGCATCACGGCCTCGCCCTCCTCGCCGGGGACGGCCAGGTGGACGTGGGTGTTCCAGGCGTCCACCTTGTCGATGACGAAGCGGGGGACCTCCGCGGCGTCCGTCAGGACGAGGGTGGCGTGGGTGCTCCGGACGTTCTGCGGGAGGGCCGCGCGGACCGCCTCGCGGCGGCTCCGGACCTGCTGGTCGGTGACGTAGGCGAGCAGGGTGCCCTGGTCGTCCACCACGTTGTACCGCGTCTGGGTCTGCACGACCTTGCGCGGCTGTTCGACCCGCATGCTGGGGAGATTGAAGAGTTCGGTCACGTCGCCGATCCTGTCAAGACGGACGCTGACAAGGAACCCCGGTGAACCGGGATCCAGCCGTCCGGCCAGGTCATCGGACCGAAGGCGGGACCTGGGAACGCGGAAGGGGCGGCCCCGTCGAAACGGGACCGCCCCTCCAGGCGTTCAGGCGTCAGCGGTGCCGGCGCCCGGACTTCCGAGGTCGGATCAGAAGTCCATGCCGCCGTCGCCACCCGGCATGGCCGGGGCCGGGTTCTTCTCCGGCTTCTCGGCGATGACGGCCTCGGTGGTGAGGAACAGCGCCGCGATGGACGCCGCGTTCTGCAGAGCGGAACGCGTCACCTTGGCCGGGTCGAGAATGCCGGCGTCGAACATGTTGACGTACTCGCCGGTCGCGGCGTTGAGGCCCTCACCCGGGGTCAGGTTGCGGACCTTCTCCACCACGACGCCGCCCTCGAGACCGGCGTTGACCGCGATCTGCTTGAGCGGCTCCTCCAGCGCGCGCCGGACGATGTTGGCGCCAGTGGCCTCGTCGCCGGGCAGCTCGAGCTTGTCGAACGCCTTGTTGCCGGCCTGGAGCAGCGCCACGCCACCGCCGGGGACGATGCCCTCCTCGACGGCCGCCTTCGCGTTGCGAACGGCGTCCTCGATGCGGTGCTTGCGCTCCTTCAGCTCGACCTCGGTCGCCGCGCCGGCCTTGATGACGGCGACGCCGCCGGCCAGCTTGGCGAGGCGCTCCTGGAGCTTCTCGCGGTCGTAGTCGGAGTCGGTGCGCTCGATCTCGGTACGGATCTCGTTGACCCGGCCCGCGATCTCGTTGGCGTCACCGGCGCCGTCCACGATCGTGGTCTCGTCCTTGGCCACCACGACCTTGCGGGCGCGGCCCAGCATGTCGAGGCTGGTGTTCTCCAGCTTGAGGCCGACGTCCTCGGAGATCACCTGGCCGCCGGTCAGGATGGCGATGTCGCCGAGCATCGCCTTGCGGCGGTCGCCGAAGCCCGGGGCCTTGACGGCCACGGACTTGAAGATCCCGCGGATCTTGTTGACGACCAGGGTGGCCAGGGCCTCGCCCTCGACGTCCTCGGCGATGATCAGCAGCGGCTTGCCGGACTGCATGACGCCCTCGAGGACGGGCAGCAGGTCCTTGTTGGCCGACGCCTTGCCCTGAACGATCAGGATGTACGGGTCGTCGAGGACCGCTTCCATCCGCTCGGGGTCGGTGACGAAGTACGGCGAGATGTAGCCCTTGTCGAAGCGCATACCCTCGGTGAGCTCGAGCTCGAGCCCGAAGGTGTTGCTCTCCTCGACGGTGATGACACCTTCCTTGCCGACCTTGTCCATCGCCTCGGCGATCATCTCGCCGATCTGGGTGTCACCCGCGGAGATGGAGGCCGTGGAGGCGATCTGCTCCTTGGTCTCGACGTCCTTGGCCAGCTTGGAGAGCTCCTCGCTGACCCGCTCGACGGCCGCCTCGATGCCCTTCTTGAGGGACATCGGGTTGGCGCCGGCGGCGACGTTGCGCAGACCCTCGCGAACGAGGGCCTGAGCCAGGACGGTCGCGGTGGTGGTGCCGTCACCCGCGACGTCGTCGGTCTTCTTGGCTACTTCCTTGACGAGCTCGGCGCCGATCTTCTCCCAGGCGTCCTCGAGCTCGATCTCCTTGGCGATGGACACACCGTCGTTGGTGATCGTGGGGGCGCCCCACTTCTTCTCCAGCACGACGTTGCGGCCCTTGGGACCAAGGGTCACCTTCACGGCATCAGCGAGCTGGTTCATGCCGCGCTCGAGGCCGCGCCGGGCCTCCTCGTCGAACGCGATCATCTTTGCAGCCATAGGCTCCAAGTCCTCCCGGAACAGGGTGGCCATAGACGGATCGAGCCGATGCCCGCGACGGACGACCCCAGCCGACGACTACCATTCCGCCGCCGGTCGAGGGGCCTCATCGCCCCGACCCAGACTGTGGAGCTGTCACTCTCCACAGCAGAGTGCCAACATTTGGTTTAGCACTCTACCCCCTCGAGTGCAAGCGTCCGAACACGTCCCGGGGATTCGTTCGCGTGATCTCGGGATCCGCGCTCTCATCAGCGGAAGCGCCGTCCTCACTGGTCCGCGACGGGTGCGACCGTGACCCACGGTGCCCCAGGGTCTGTCGGTAGTCCCGGAACGCTCGCGGAACACGAGCACGGGAGGAGTGGGGTGCCGGGGGCGTCTGTTCCGCATGTTCCGCGTCGGGGGCGGCGGGGGACCCGAGCGCTGCCTCGATCCGCCGGTTCACCTCGGCTTCTCTTCCCTCGATGCAGTGAGCGTATGTCCTCATCAGCATCTCGACGGAGTGACCGGCCCGTTCCGCGACCTCCGTCGGGTCGATGCCGCTGCTCAGCCACAGTGACAGGCAGGCGTGGCGCAGGTCGTACGGCCGAGAGGCCAGCGGCCCATCGAGCTGGTGGACCGGGAGGATCTTGGCCCGTGCCCGTTTCCACACGCCCTCGTAGCTCACCGGGGCGAGACGGTTGCCCCGTCCGCTGCGGAAGAGCCGACCATCTTCGGCCAGCCCGTACCGGGCGATGTGCCGAAGCAGGAGCCCAACCAGTTCCGGAGGAATGGGGACTGGGCGTGTCACGCCCTCGGCACGGTGCTTGAGGGAGCGCTCTTCGTGAAGCTCCCCGCTGTCGGTCCAGTCGCGGCCGGATGCGGGGCTTGAGCTGGCGAGGAGAAGCCTTCCCCAGCCCTTCGGGGGAAGTTCACAGTCCTCACGGTGAAGGTTCACTGCCTCGGACGGACGCAGGCCCGCGAAGTAGAGGCAGGCGAAGAAGGTCTGAAGGTGATCGCCGACGCGGGGAGCGACGACCGGGATGGAGGCGAGGAGGGCCCGGACCTGATCGGGGTTGGGCACCGAGCGAGGGTCGACGACCGTCGTGTGCTCCGGACGCTTCCAGCGCAGCCCCTCCAACGGGTTGCGATCGAAGACCTCCCGCTCGACGGCGTAGTCGAGGCATGACCGGAGGACGGAGTAGCGCCGTCCCACAGTGGAGGGCTTGGCCTCCCGTCCGTCGAGGCAGCGCGTCAGCGCGTCCAGGGCGGTGCGCAGCGGGGCAGGCTCCCCCACCGTTGAGAGCTGGACGGACTTCTTCTCCAGCCATGCGAGCGCCGCAGCTATCTCGTCCGGGGGCGTCTTGGTCTCCGTTCGGGTCATGTTGAATGCCCACGTCGCCAAGGCCCGGTGCAGGATGGCCGGATCCGGAGCGCCCTTCCGATCCTTCACAAGGGCCGCCGTCGCGACGGCCAAGCAGTCACCGATCGTGGATCGGGTCTTGCCGGGGCTTCCCTTCCAGCGCATCGCGACGAACTTCCGCGTGTGCTCGTACCAGGTGCCCGACTCACGGGCCTTCAGCTTCGATTCCGGCAGGCCGGTCTCGGTGTCGAATGCCTCCCCCCGGCGCGCAGCCTGCATCAACTCTGAGCGGTAGCTGTCGGCGAGTGCCCGCGTGACGAACCACTCGGACTTCTCCTCGTTCTCCACCACCCAGCGCACGCCGTACGGTCGCCGCCGGTTCTTCGCGATCTTGATGGCCCAGAAGCGGACCTTGAACGACTTCATCAGGCCGCGTCCTCCGAGAGGGCTTCCAGCCAGGCACGAACGTCCTGGCGACGGAATCGAAGCTGCCCGTTGGGCAGGCGCAGCGAGCGCGGCCCTTTGCCAAGCTGACGCCAGCGGTAGAACGTGTTCCGCGAGACCCCGCCCAGCTCGGCGAGGAGCTGTTCGAGCGTCATCAGATCTGTCATGGATTGCTCCCCTCGTTGGCGGACGGTTGGCGGAGCGGGCGACCACTCAGCACGGCTGTGAGCAGGGATTCGCCGGGGGTTAGGCCGCATCCGGCGTAGGACCAATGCGCGATGACGAGCACCTGGTCTTCTGCGGTGAGGGGGAGGCGGCCGGTGGTGACTTCGTGTTGTTGCTGGTTGTGGGTGATGCGTGCCTGGCGAAGGGCGCCGAGGGTGGTGGAGTAGCGGCGACTCTTGGTGGAGAAGTGGCCGCGGAAGCCGAGCATGTGGGCCCACTCGGTCAGGCGAAGGCCGGCCAGGTCTTCGAAAGCACCGAGGCGGAGGCATTCGGCGATCAGACGGCGGGCGTGGGGTGTGACCGGCAGGGCGTTGAGGTTGTCGGCCTGGTTGATGCGGCGGTCGAGGGTGCCGACGCATTCGGCGGCCTTGGTGGCGTACTTGGCGATGTAGCCCGCAACGGCCTGGTCGGTGAGGTCTCCGGTGTTGGAGATGGGGCGGATGTCGAATTGGGTGCCCCAGGTGAGGCGGCGGGATGGGACGCCGGGGGCGTTTGGGGTGGTGACCGTGACGGCGGGGACGGCTTGGGTGATGGCGGTGGCGAGGGCGTTGTAGGTGGCCCAGGGCGGGGGCGGTGAGGTCGGGCCGTCTGGGCCGTCGAGGCGGATGACGGCGTGGAAGTGGACGATGCCTCGGCGTTGGTATTCGGCGACCTTGGCGAAGGAGAGGGTTGCGGCGGCGGTCAGTTCGGTGAGGGTGAGTCCCGCGGCTTTGGCGACGCGGCGGCGGAGGGCGAGGGTGAAGCGGCGCCACAGTTCCGGGGCGAGGGCGTTGAACAGGACCGAGCCCGCGTAGTCGTAGCAGTCGGGGCACAGCGGTTCGCCGAGTCGGGCGTCGTCGGTGGTGTGGCGCGTGGTGCAGGACTGGCGGCGGCCGTGTGGGCAGGTTCCGGCGTTACGGCGGGGGGTGCACGGCTGAACGTGGTCGTTCTTCTCGCGGCGGGTGTGGACGGTTCCGAAGGACGGGGCGGTGAGGGTGACGAACGCGGCGGGGTGCGAGGTCACCGAGTTGGGGACGCCCTTGCCGCCGACCAGGCCCGCGCGGATGAGTTGGTAGGTGTCGGCCCGGTAGGTCTCGGCGCAGGCGGGGCAGCGGGAGGCGCGGCGGGTCTTGCAGGCGACTCGGAGGACGCCACCGGGTTCGGTGGCGGTGGTGTAGCGGTGGAGTTGTTCGCCGGTGAGCGGGTCGCGGTGTTCGACGTGGCCGCGCAGGTGGATCGGTTGGGCGCATCCATTGAGGCGGCGGAGTCGGGCGGCGAGGCGCGGGTAGTCGGGGCGGTCGAGGCAGGCGGAGAGGGAGGACGCGGCGAGCGGGGTGACCAGCGGCGCGGCGGGTGAGTCTGACATGGTCGGCGGTCCTCCTGTCCGTGGTGGTTGCCGGGACCGGGCGCGGTCGGCCCCGGCGTGAGGTGGTGCGTGACGATGTGGGCTAGAAGGCGGTCGCGAAGCGGGCCAGGCCCTCGGCGATGTGTCCGAGGAGGGCGAAGATGCCCTTGGTGGTGTGGGCGGCGACGGCCGGGTTGTTGATCATGAAAAGGATGAGGACGATCCAGAAGGCGGCGAATCCGAGGCGGCGGAAGAACATGGGCCGGAGTCCTTTCCGGACGGGCGGGACGGTCTAGAGGAAGCCCGCGCCGCGGCAGGCGGGGCAGGTGTCGCCTTCGCTGGTCAGGCCGCCGGAGCCGCAGTCAGCGCAGCGGTAGCGGATGGGCGGCGGGATCAGCGGACGGGGCAACCGGATAGCTGCGCGGGTGGCGATCGCGAAGAGCGTGATCTCTTCCGAGCCGCACGAGGTGCAGGATGTTCCGTCCAGGTCGGAGGGCAGGTCCGGCCAGTCGGAGGCGCGGGAGTGGCGGCAGGTCCGGCAGCGGTACCAGAACCTCGGCATCGGTTCCGCGGTGTCGTGCATCAGGCGGCCCGTCCGGTCTCGAATGCGCGCACCGCATCGTTGTTGGCCGAGAGCGTCCGGGAGGCACAACGGCACTCCCCCGGGATGAACACCGCCTTGTAGGCGAGCGGCCCGAAGCGCTTGATCGCGGTGTAGTGGCCGCCCTTAGCGGTGCCGTCGTCCGTGGTGACGTTGAGAAGGGAGGCGATCCGGTCGATCTCGGCGCGCTGGCAGAACTCGCAGTCGTCCGAGTTGGTGAAGACGATCAGGTCGCGGCTCGCCCTCGGAATCGGGACGCCGGGGTTCTCCTCCAGGAAGGTCGCCAAGGCGCGGAGGCCCATGACGAACTTGAGGCGGTCGAAGAGCTGGGACGGGCGGATGAAGTCGGTCATGGTGCGTTCTCCCTTGGGCTCAGGCGGCGGCCAGGTGGCCGAGCAGGTCGTGGGCGAGTTGGTCGGAGACGCCCAGGCGGGCGCGCAGGGCATCGGCGGTGATCGGGTGTCCGTGGCGGGCGTGGTGTTCGTCGGCGACGCGGCGGGCGAAGGCGACCAGCGGCGCGGGCGGGGAGGCGAGTTCGTCGGGTGGAGCGGGCTCAGGACGAGCCGGAGCGGTGATCTCCGGGTGGGACGGAGCCGGAGCGGCAGGAGCGTCCGGCAGGGCGTCCGGGTTGCCGAAGGACGGCGGGACGATCAGGGCGTCGGCATCCGGGCCGGTCGCCGTCGTGCGGCGCATCTCGCTGCGGCGTTCGAGCATGGAGACGGCGACCAGGAACGCACCGGCCGGAATGGCGGCGACGATCCAGCCCCAGGCCGAGAGTTCGGCCTGTGCGAGGTTGGCGGCGAGCGAGAGCAGGATGCCGCCGACCAGGACGAGCGCGGGCCAAGACACCGAGGCACCGCCGGAGCGTCGGCCGGTTCGCCGGTCGCGCTGACGTTCGCGGGCGGCCATGACGCACGTCAGGTCGATGCAGACCGCGACGGCCCAGGCCATCGGTCCGTGCTGTCCGTGCTGGTTGGCGGTTTCGCGGATGTGGGTGAACGAGCCCGCCGCCGCGATGAGGGCCAGGACCAGCACCGGCCCGGAGTCGGCGAGCACCGCGCGAGGACGTCCCATCAGGCGGCCCGTCCGGCGGTGACGACCTCGGTGAGCAGCGCGGCCAATTCGGCGTCGCAGGTGTGGGTGTCGGCCCAGTCGTCCGCGTCGGCCAGGCCGAGGGCGGTGAACGCGTCGGCGCACCGGGAGCAGCGGGCGACGTGGAGCAGTCGAGCGGGATCCCAGCCGACCGAGACCAGCGAGACGGCGACAGGGACGGAACGCGGGCGACGCGGGAACGGGATGATGCGCGCGTTCATGGCGGGTACCTCCAAGGCGGTTCAGGCATGGGTCGGGTAGGGACTTGGCGTGATCAGGGCTCACGCCGAGCTGAAGGAGCAGGAGCGGCGGCGGGTTATGCGGCCATGGGCCAGGCCCGGCCGGATGCGGGCGGGGCGGACGAGCCGATCAGGTCGTCCCAGGTGGGAGCGAGGTGGGCGTATTCGCGGGCGGCGGCTTCGGCGTCTTCCTCGCTGACGTAGACCGAGCGGGCCCGGTACCAGGAGCCATCCGAACCGGCGACGATGCAGACGCCGGGAGTCTCGGCGGGGATGGCGCGGGCCGCGTCCAGGGCGGCAGGGTCCATGTCGCCGAGCGTCATGTTTGCGGTCTCAGGATCGTTGACGCGGTGGCAGATGCGGCCGGAGAGCTGGGCACGGAGCGCGGTGACACCGGGCCCGAGGTCGGAGCCGATGCGCTGACCGCAGATCACCAGGTAGACCGCGAATGCTCGGCCGAGCTGGGCGATGCGCAGCAGCGCCGTGCCGGTCTTGGCGATCTCGTCCTTCTCGCTCTTGTCCGCCATCAGGAACAGCTCTGCGACCTCATCCACCAAGACGACGATGGGCACCGGCCGCAGGTCCTCCGGCAGCTTCCAGACGTTGCGCGCGCCGTGGGCCCGGCACAGCGCCATCCGGTCTTCCAGTTCGACCACCAGATCCTCCAGCAGGACGACCGACTCGCGACGCGTCGTGGCCAGCGCGGACAGCCGCGGGGCGTAGGGCGTGAGCTCCACACCGCCCTTGAGGTCGAACCCGACCAGGGCGACCCGCTGAGGGGCGAGGCCCTTGATCATCGCGTTCATGAGCGTGGACTTGCCTGACTGCGTCGCCCCGGCGTTGAGGTGGTGCGGCATGGTCCGGAAGTCCATGACCCAGTCGTCGCCGTTCTCCAGCTTGCCCGGACGGACCTTGAGCAGTTCGCCGGTCTCGGGCGACACCGTCACCTCGGTCAGCGGGTCACGCATGGTCGCCCACAGCGTCACCCGCCCAGGCCGGACGTCCACGACCCGAACCGAGTGGACGCGCCAGGCGTGCGCGATTCCCTCGGCGGCCTTCTCGTAGTCCGCGGGAACCTGACCGTCCGCGAGCCGGACACGCACACGCCAGCCGAGCCGAGTGGGCCGCAGGAGCCCGATACGCGGCGCCTTCTCGACATCGACCCGCCGCATCCGACGCCGGTACTGGACGACCGTCGCCGCGCTCTTGGCCGCCTGTCCGACGACCGGAAGCGCGTCGAGGGTGAGCCGCCACCGCCGCCGGCCCCTGGTGAGCGAGCAGCCGGACGCGACGTGATGCCACGTCAGGTAGGCCAGCACCGCGCGGCCGGGGAACTGGACGACGTACCACCACGACACCGGGTGGAACTTGCGCCAGGCCCAGAGCCCGGCCGCCACCGCAGCAGCGGCCAGGCCCACCAGGGCGAGGATGACGTTCGCCATCTCGGGACGGTCCTTTCTCAGGCCGCGTCAGCGACAGCGGCGACGGCAGGTGTGACGGCGGTGAGCTGCTTGGCGCGGTAGGCGATCCCCCACCGCTGGCGACCGCCGGTGTTCTGCTCCCAGGCCATCCCGATCAGGCCGACGGGCTGGACGACCTGTCCGATCGTCAGGTCCGGGTCGTGGGAGACGGACACGTTGATGAGCTCGACGCGCCCCATCGCGTCGGCGGCGGACAGGCCGACCGTGAAGACGGTGTTGCCCTCCTTGTCGACCTTGATCTCTCCGGTCTCCTGCGAGACGAGCTTGGGACGGGGCGGCGAGACGCAGACGAACGTCAGGGCCGTGGTGTCGACGGGGATGTTCCGCATGATGTGACCTCCTGTGATCGAGTGACTATGTAGACAACATAGTCGGCTTGGTCGACCAAGTTGTCAAGGACTTCCTTGTTCACTTGGTCGACGAGCTGTGCTGAACTGGGAGGCGAGCCCCTACGGAAGGCGGACGATGGTCAAGAAGACCGGGCGGCCTGGATACCTCCAGATCGCCGATGACCTGCGGAAACAGATCAGCGACGGGACCTTGACCCCCGGCGACGCGCTCCCCTCGATCGCCGAGCTGGTGAAGCGGTACGAGTCGTCCACCGGCGTGGTGAAGTCCGCGATCGGCGTCCTCCGCACCGAGGGGCGGGTGGTCGGCCAGCAGGGCAAGGGCGTGTTCGTCCGGGACGCGAGCGAGGCCGACACTCCCGGCGTCCTCGGCGGGTCGACCGGCGACGGCCAGCTCATGAAGCAGCTTTCGGAGGTTCTGACGGCCGTCCGGGACCTCGGCGAGCGTGTCGGCCGACTCGAAGCGGCGGTGTACCCAGCGCAGCCGCGATCTGATCAACCCGACAAATGATCTCGTCCAGCTCTTCTAGGATCAGTTCCAGACGTTCTTCCGGAGTCTGACCCCGCCCGCCGTTCGCCGTCACCGGGAACCGCCCCCTCATGGTTCGTCCGTGCTGTCGTTCGGTAGACGAAATTCCATCGGAGAAGGCGAGTGATTCCCATCACGGATAGTTCGCCAGGATTCTTAACAGCGGTTTATACAGCCGCTTTCACAAGCCTCGCGCAGGTCATTTAGACGCCCGGAATGCTCCACTTTCTGTAGTGATCGGAAAGGGTGGAACCATGGTCGCGACCAAGCCCCGTCCCGGATGGCAGCCCGAGCGCCTGCGCGAGCGACGCGAGAGCCACGGACTCAGCCTGGAGGCGGCGGGCGATCAGCTCAGACGCGTGGGCGAGAGCCACGGCCTCCACATCGGGGGCGACTTCCAGACCCTGTGGCGGCACGAGAACGGCACCGTCTATCCCGGCCCGCACTACCGGCGCGCGTACTGCCTCATGTACCGCTCGACCGAGCCTGACCTTGGCTTTCGCCTCCCGCTCCCCGGCGAGAGCATGACCGAGACAGCCGCTGTCCCCGTCCCCAGTCCGGCGACCAAACCGGCCGCCACCGAAGAGGCCGCGTCCACCATCACCAAGGGCTTGGACCAGGTCACCGACGCCACCCAGAACCGCGACTCGGAGGCGGGCGACGTTCTGAAAAACCGCGTCGTCACCGCATGGCGCGGGCGGGCCCTCACGGACGGCTTGAACAAGCCCGTTCTCGTCCTGGTCGGCGGTTACGCGGGATCAGGAAAGACCGAATTCGCCCGCTTCCTGGGCGACATCTCAGGCTGGGCATTCCTGGACAAGGACTCACTCACCCGACGTCTTACCGAACGTCTCTTGGAGAGCATGGGCGGCGATCCTCACGACCGCCACACGAACCTCTATCTGGATCACGTGAGGCCCCTCGAATACAAATGCCTCATGGACACCGCAAACGACAACATCGACTGCGGAATCTCCACGATCCTCGCGGCCCCGTTCATTGCGGAACTCAACGACGAGGCTTGGCTGAGTCGCCTCACGAACCGATGCCGTGCGAAGGGCGTGGACGTCGCGGCGATCTGGGTCCGGTGTGACGCCGACTCGATGCGCGAGTACATCGAGTTCCGCGACGCCCCACGCGACGGCTGGAAGCTGACCAACTGGGACCAGTACGCCGACGGCCTGAACACCCAGAGCAGCCCGCCCAGCGTCCACCTCACGATCGACAACCGCTTGGGGGCCGCGATCAGCACCGCCGACCAGACACGGGAGGCGCTGCGTAAGATCCTGGCGTGACCAGGCGCGGCGTCATCCTCTACGGCCCCCCGGCCAGCGGCAAGGACACGATCACGGCCGAACTGTCCCGGCTGGACGGGCGCTTTGTCCTGCTGACCAAGCTCAAGGTCGGGACAGGCCGCAGCGCTGGCTACCGCTACGTGCCCACCATCGAACTGGACGCCCTCCGAGCAGCAGGCCGCCTTGCCTTGGAGACCGAGCGCTACGGCAACCGCTACGCCGTAGACCGCCAAGACATCGACGCCCTCACCGACGCCGGACGCATCCCCGTTGTCCACGTCGGCGACATCCCCGGCGTGAACACCCTCAGCTCAGCCGTCCCGCTCATATGGACGCGCGTCCGCCTATGGGCTCCACGCGAGGTGACGGCCGACCGCTCACAGCACCGCGGCGACACAGACACCACCAGCCGACTCGTCGCATGGGACGAAGCTGAGGCCGACTGGCGCACGAACGGCGAGGCCGTCAGATTCGACCTCACCGTTCGCACCCACGAGACAGACCCCGCCGAGGCGGCCAAGCGCATTAGCCAAGCCGCCCTCGGCGCGGATCCGTCATGACACGCGACGACCAGCAGGCGGCCAGGGCCAGACGTCAGCCCGCACCACCGCTTCGCGCAGTTGCCGAGGCGTAGACGCCTCCACCAGCCGCGATCCCCAATGGACGCGCACGAGCGCCCACCAATTGCCTGTCGCCTGCCCGTACCAGGCCGACACCACGCACCCGAACTCACGCTTGAGCGCGACCGCCACCTGCCGTTCGTCCAGGACGCCGACCATCAGCCGATCCCCGGCCTGATGCCCCAGGACCGCAGCAGTTCGCTAACCGTCTCGGCCGCACGCCACGGCGCATAGCAAGGCCCCAACCACGCCCCCGTACTCGACCGGTACCACCACATCCGCTCACCTCGAACGACGCTCACCGTGTCGCCGACCGACGACGTGATCGAGGCACGGACGAGCAGCTCCGGCGGCGAGTTCGAGTACCGCGGAGCGGACGCCCAGCCGAGCCGTCCCAGATCCCGCGCGAGCCGATCCAGACGGCGGCAGGCCCACCGCGTCCGCCACCGCTCGCCGAACGATTCGGAAGACGGCGCAGCCGACGAGGCAGGGGGTACCCCCGCCGGCCGCGCCGCCTTCCCTTCCCCTCCCGCAGGGGCCGCCCAGCCAGCGGCCCCCTCCGGTGACGAGCCGCCCCGGGGGTCGGGCGCCATCACCGGTCCTCGTTCCGCACCTCGGCCTGCCGCTTCTCCTCCGTCAAGGCGGAGCGCAGCGCGGACGAGTCGGAACAGATCACTGTGGGGTCGATCCCCTCGGCCGGGTCGTGCAGGGATGCCACCCAGTCACCCAGCCGCCCATCCGAGCGCGCGGAGCGCCAAATGCGATGACCGGGGAAGTCGATTCGGAGCTGAGCCAGAGCCACATCGTCGGGACGCTGGTTAGGAGCCATGACGAGACCTCACGAAGAATGCCGAACTCGTCCCCAGGAGGACGGATTCGTTCGCTGGACTGGAACGCCACGAAGCATTCCGCGCACTCGACTTCCACGGAGGAGCCTGACAGGGGGCCAGGTGGGGGCCAGACTTGAGCGCGGGAGGTCCGCGATGCCCACGCAGCGCCAACGCGACTTCGGCCAGTACCTCGCACGCCTACGCGGCGACCGGAGCCAGCGCCAACAGGCCGACCTACTGTGCGCCCTCTCGGGGAAAGCCACCCTCACCCGGCATGAGGTGTCCCGCTGGGAACGAGGCGAGCGCATCCCAGATGACTGGCTGCCCTACATAGCCCGCGCCAGTGACGTCCCGCTCTCCGTCGTCGAAGCCAAGGCAGCCCACGCCCGAGGCAAGACCCCAACCCCACCGGTCGACCTGTCGCCGTTCTTCCCCGAGGCCGAAGCCCTCAAGGCCCGCATAGCCAGCGCCCTACACACCCGCCGCGTCACCACCGCCACCGCGGCCCCGCTCCTGGTCCTGGTCGGCGGCTACGCCGGATCAGGCAAAACCGAGTTCGCCCGCTTCCTGTCCGACCTGACCGGCTGGGCCGTCCTGGACAAGGACGGCATGACCCGCCGCATGACCGAACGCCTACTGATCTCCCTCGGCGGCGACCCGCACGACCGCCACACCACCCTCTACCGGACCGAGATCCGCCCCCACGAGTACCGGTGCCTGATGAACACCGCCTACGCCAACATCGACGCGAACATCTCAATGATCATCTCAGCCCCATTCGCCACCGAGCTCCACACCCCCGGATGGCTCGACCGCCTCACCCACCGATGCAAGGCCCGAGGCGTAGACGTCGCCGCCATCTGGATCAACAGCGACAACGACACCATGCACGACTACATCGAAACCCGAGACGCCCCACGCGACACCTGGAAACTCAACCACTGGGACGAATACACCAGCACCCTCCAGACGGACCCTCCACCCGGCATCACCACCACGATCGACAACCGACACGGCGCAGCCGTCAGCCTCGCCGACCAAACCCGCGCAGCCCTCCGCAAGCTCACGCCGTAACCAGCGTGACAGCCGTGCCGATCACGCAGGATGAGAACTTTCTCTACGTCTTCAAGGGCGGCCCGCGAGCGGTCCGCCAGGCCGGATC
Organism: Spirillospora sp. NPDC052269; assembly: GCF_040679435.1. Lineage (NCBI taxonomy): Bacteria > Bacillati > Actinomycetota > Actinomycetes > Streptosporangiales > Thermomonosporaceae > Spirillospora > Spirillospora sp. NPDC052269. Next base: position 492,987 of record NZ_JBFAUU010000005.1, on the reverse strand, counting down.
GTCCGCGCCGGGCGTGCGGCCTGTTCCGGCCGATCCCGGCGAGGCCGTCCGGCCTCGCTCCTCCAAGCAACCTTGAACCGGTACAAATGGCTCATCAGCAGGAAACACCCCTGCAACAGGTCCGGGATCGGCGAACGGTGGGCTTGCCCGTTCGAGTCCGCAGGAGGCTCTTGAATGGACAACACGATCTTGGTGACGGCAACATCACTCGCCGGTGTCGTGCTCGGTGGCGGTCTGTCGATGATCACGCAACGAAGCGTGGAGCGCGCGGCTTCTCGACGGCACGTCGCCTCGATAAGCGAGGGCAGGAGGAGCGAGCAGCTCGCTCGACTCATTGACTTCATACAAACAGCGCAAGAGGCAGAACGCCTGGCTATCAGCATGCATCAGCGCGGAGTAGACGACGACACGACGACAGAACGTGCCGAGTCGACACTCGACCAACTATGGATCAGACTCCGGGCCGTTCAGTTGATCTGCTCTGTCGAGGTCAGCGATGCAGCCCGCTCCCTCGCCGGTGAGGTTCACACCGTCGTCCGGCAAGGGCCAGGCCAGCAGTCAGTCACTTCGTTTCTGCGCCCTAGCCGCATGAACCTCATCGATCTGGCACGGATCGACTTCGAGCGAATATGAACACCCAATGGTGGAGTGGAGCTTAAATACGATCGCCGTGGCTGGCTTAGCAACGTATAGGTTGGAGGCGATTACGCCGCGCCGTTTCCTATGCCCGGGCCGTAGCCGGCCCGGCACTTCGGGTCGACTCGCCCTCGAGTATCACGCGCACCCTCGGCGCCCAAATGAGGCCGACGCGAGCGGACAGGCGTAGTAGGAAAAGGGCCATCGACGCCTGGGCGGGAAGGTGATCCAAGTGGCGAGCGAGCCTCGACGCCGAAAATTAAGCTACTGAGCTAGCTCGACACGGCACAGCTTGGGTAAGGCGTCGTTCGCCACGGTCACCGATACGCGTCGCCAGGCGAACACCTTCAGAGGAAAGGGCCCCACTACGAGGCAATTTCGATGCGAACAGCATGGAGAATCACCTGCCCTCAAGTACCAGAAATGCAATTAGATCAATTACTCTTTCCAGAGAAACGACGTATCGTCCTTGCGTTACGCGTACATGCCCTATATATGTTATAGACCTTAAACAAAGGCGGTCCATTCTCAAAGCCAACAAATCTGTCGCTCGCTAGATCGATATCCAGATCATCGACACTTTCGCGCAGAAAATGTCTCCACCCGAGCCATGTACGTTCCGCGCGAGGCAGTCGAAGGTAATGCACTACTCGGGAAATTGTTGACCCAAGAATGACGGCAATCATCAAAAGATAGAGGGAGAGTATGACTGCTATCAGCCCAACAGATTTCCAGTTGCGCATCGCAGGGGTCGTGACCAGTCCAAGCATAAACGAGATACCAAGAAGCAAGAAGACAAAAACAGGGAATACCAACATCTTGACTTTAGTCTTAGCCTCCAGTGGCTTCCGATTTCGCTTGGGAATGTGTCTAGGGGCTCCCCAAAGCGCCTTCTTAGCTCCATAGTTCACCGCTGTAACATTTCCGTCGACATGGAGAACAAAGAGGGCGATTTTACGATCAGGGTCGCTCGCCCATTTTAGCGCCTCCCGAGTATACCCCTTCGCTGCAAAAAAGAAGCAGAGTTGACCTACCTTCGCCGCACCCGGCAAGCGTTGAACGTCACTGATTCCAACATTCTTAGTCCTCCACCATTTGACTTGTGCGATCGCACGGACAGCGATGACATCAATGCCATCATCCTTGCCTTTCTTGGTGACTTGCGCGTCCCTGTATCCAAAGCGCCGCAACCAGGCCGCACCGGTTCTTTCGGCGTCTTCATAATTAAAGATCTCTTGCGGGTAATGGACGCCCCCATGAGCCGACCTGACGTTAATCAGAAAATCATCCTCCACAACATCCCATGGAACGTGTGGAGCTCGGGGGATATGCAGCACATAGAAGGCCATAGCGGGAATAGACAGTGCAATCAATGCGTACAGCACCGCTACCACCGGGTGGTGAACTTGAGCAAACTGCCAACAAAATAGGGATCCGTGAAGAACTGAAAGGGACCAGACCAAAGCCCAACTCTTACCTACCGAGAGGACCAACCTCTCCATCCCGTCGACAATTACCGCAACAAGTAGGATTGCAAAGGGGAATACGCCAGGCTCTGTATATCTATCCCAGGTCGACGAATTGCGGCCGATGCCGTCAAACGAAAAGACCATTACTGCTTCAACACTTGAAAGCAGAGTGGCGAGTACAAAGAATACAACTCTCCTTATCCCATGCTTCTCTACATAATCGGAGGCCCAAGCTTGTTGATGTTTGGCAGCGAGCTCGGAGAGTGACATCTCGACACTGTCGTTCTGACCTTCGCGGTTGCCTGCGACCATGCGCCCATGGTGCCCCAAGGGTCTGACAAACTCACTAAAGGCTCAGGCCGATTTGTTGTATCGACCGGTCCGAAACGATGCTTGCTCGATGGGCGTCCCCTCACCCAATACCGGTCTCACCGATACGCAGGAACTGCGTGACCGATATCGCCGACCAGAGGGCGCCTTGAAACCCCTGACTGATTGGTTGAGCGACTGACCCCAGGGAAGAGGCGTCGAGAACCTGCGACCGGGGAGATTTCAAGACGTCGATTTGAGAGCCAAAAGTAGGCAGATCGGCCTGCATGTAGTGGTTCGCGCAAATGGTGCACATCGGCGACCGGCTAGACAGTCAGGGGCGAGCACCACTGGCTCGACCATCTGAAAAGGATCTTGGTGACCGGAAGTTCTTCTGCTGGCAGCTTCACACCGTCTCCCTCCCCCAGGAGCCGCTCATGTTCTCCGCCCTGATCACTGCGTTGACGATCTGGCTTTCCGTGACCGGGATGGGCCATGCTGACATCGTCGCGATCGTCACTGGCCTGCACAGTCTCGGATCCGGCTAATTGCTCCATAGACACGGAAATCGGGTGGGCTGAGGTGAACTGAAGCGGGGGCTTCGCAGCCCCCAGCCCCCCGCGTGCCGGAGCACTCGTTCGCGCGAAACGGTCTGTCGCAACATCTCGTCGTTCGCGCGAACGAGCACTCCGGACAGGCGACTCGTCCCCGCTACTGCGATCGCACGGTTTGGGCCGCTGCCCCGATTGGGCGAGAATGTCCAGCTCCCGGACGGCGGAGGCAGCCTTGCTCAAGATCTTCTATGCGCTATTGAAGCTGTTTCGCTCGCGTGGTCCTCGCCGCCCCGTCGGCCACCGCAGCTTCCGCGCAGCACCAGGCACACCATGCCTGTGCGGACAGGGAACGATCACCGTGCGCTCCTCGCGTGCCTACGGTCAGTTCCTGGGATGCACGGCATTCGAACGTGGTTGCCGGTATGCCTGGCTGATTGACGGCAGTCGGCTTCCTTTGGAGTACCGGCAGCGGAAACGGCGCGGCGGCCCCTGGTTCTAAGGGGAACGGAACAGGTACGGAACGAGCGGCATCCGAGGTTGTGGCGGAGGCCGCTCGTTCGCAGGTCAGGCGCTAGTTGCTACTCGTCTTGGTCACTCCACCCCCTCGAGTGCAAGCGTCCGAACCACTCCGCCGGTTCGGGCGCGACATCGGTCGCGGCGGAGCTCCCGGCGGGGGCCGGGGCGGCCTCGGCGCGGCGGTGGGCGGGGGCTCGTGAGGGGGGCGCGGAGCGGGCAGGACTTAAGGATCTTCACGTGTCATTGCCGGGGGCTAACCCCTGATGTGTGAGGGTCTTCGCGCCGCCCCGCGGGCGGGATCCGACGCTGGAACCGGGAGCGAGGACGGGGCCATGAGCGACTACGCGCGGTTCGCCGCCGCGGACGAGGAGGAGGCCCGCGGCCGGGCTGAGCAGCGGATGCAGAGGGTGATGGCCGTCCAGGAGCGGCTGCGGGACGTCGTGGGACGGGCGCGGAGCGAGGACGGGGGCATCACGGCCGAGTGCACCGGCGGGCAGGGGCTGACGGCGCTGACGATCGATCCGCGGGCGATGGGGCTCGGATCGCAGGAGCTGGCCGACACGGTCGTGCGGCTCGTCCGGGAGGCGACGGTGGACCTGCGGCGGCAGACCGCCGAGATGCTGCGCGAGGAGCTGGGCGACCTGGCCGACCCGCGGGCGTTGAAGGACGAGGTCCTCGCGGCCCGGCAGGACTTCGAGCAGAAGGTCGACCACGTGAGGGAGCAGCTGGCCTTGGCACGGGCTCGGATGCGCGGCGCCTGATCAAGGTGCGCGACGCCTGACAATGGCTCTGCACTGCCAATTGCGGACTCTCGTCCTCAGCTGCCATCGCGATGCTCGAACCGTCCTTGTGGAAAAGGCGGCTACTTCGACGACTTCTTCGGGTGCCCCCCATGAGCTGGGCCCTCGCCGGGTAGGAGAGGGCGTGGAGGACGCGTTTCGGGGGTGGTTGGGGTGGCTGACGCCGGGGATGTCACGAGCCCTGTCCAGCAGCTGCTCGACGACGTCCACGCGCGTATCGGGGAAATCACCGACGGACGCGTCGCGACGTATATCCCGCCACTCGGGAAAGCCGATCCGTCGTTGTTCGGGCTCGCTCTCGCGACGCGGGACGGGCACGTTTACGAGGCCGGCGACACCGATGTCCCGTTCACGATCCAGTCGGTTTCCAAGCCGTTCGTGTACGCGCTCGCGCTGCACGACCGCGGGCTGAACGCCGTCCTGCGGAAGGTGGGCGTCGAGCCGACCGGGGAGGGGTTCGACGCGATCCGGCTGGAGGCTGGGACGGGCCGTCCGCTGAACCCGATGGTGAACGCGGGCGCGATCGTCGTGGCGTCGCTGGTGGACGGGGCCGACTGGGGACGCCGGTTCCAGCGCATCCTGGACGGCCTGTCCGCGTTCGCCGGCCGCGACCTCAGCGTCGACCACGAGGTGCTGGCGTCGGAGGAGCGGACCGGCGACCACAACCGCGCGATCGGGTATCTGCTGCGTAACGCCGGGACGCTCGACGGCAGCGTGGACGAGGCGGTGAAGGTGTACTTCATGGCCTGCTCGACGCTGGTCACGGCCCGGGACCTGGCGGTCATGGCGATGACGCTGTCGTCCGGCGGGGTGAACCCGCTGACCGGCCGCCGGGTCGTCGGGACGGACACGACCGAGCACGTCATGGCGGTCATGGCGACGTCCGGGACCTACGACTTCGCGGGCGAATGGCTGCTGCGGTCCGGGCTGCCTGCCAAGAGCGGCGTCGCGGGCGGGCTGGTGGCCGTCCTGCCGTCGCAGCTCGGGATCGGCGTGTACAGCCCGCCGCTGGACCGGCGCGGCACGAGCGTCCGGGCGATCGCGGCCTGCCAGGAACTTTCATCGCGTTTCGGACTTCACCTGATGCGTCCGGTCACCGGGACGATGTCCGCGATCCACCGGTACCTACGCGGGGACGCGGTGTCGTCGCGGCGCAGCCGCCGGTTCGCCGAGCGGGAGATCCTGCGCACGCGAGGACGTGCCATCGCGCTGTGCGAGCTGCAGGGCGACCTCGGGTTCGCGTCCACGGACATCGCGGTGCGCGCGATCACGGGCGACCATGACGGCGTCCGCTGGCTGATCCTGGACCTGCACCGCGTCGTGCGGGCCGAGCCAGTCGCGGTGAACCTGCTGGACGCGCTGGCCCGCGAGCTGCGCGAGCACGGCGTCACCACGGTCGTCGCCGCCGGGGACGGCCGGTCGCCGCTGGCGTCCACCGAGGCCGCGTTCGCGTCCCTGGACGAGGCGCTCGAATGGTGTGAGGACGCCCTGGTCGCCGAGACCGGACCGGCGGCCGAGGCCGAAGTCGTGCCGCTGCCTGAGCAGGACGTCCTGCGCGACCTGCCCGTCGACATGCTGGACGTGCTGACCCCGCTGTTCGCCGAGCGCCGGCTCGCGCCCGGCGAGGTGCTGTTCGACGTCCGGGACGAACCGGACGAGTCGCTCTACTTCGTCATCTCCGGCGGCCTGGTCGCGCAGGTCATGCAGGGCGAGCCCGCCGAGCCGGTACAGGTCGCGTCCATGGGTCCGGGCACGGCCGTCACCAAGCTCACGCTGCGCCGCGACGACCCGCGGACCTACCGCATCGTCGCGGCCGAGCCCACGGTCTGCCAGGTCCTCACCGGAGCGGCGCTGAAGCGGCTGGAGGTCGACCGTCCGCAGGTCGTGGAGGCGCTGCACTGGGCGATGGCCCGCAGCCTCGCGGCCCGGCTGCGCCGCGCCGACCAGTTGCTCGCCGCGCACGTGGCGTCCGCACCGCGCCCGGGGACGCCGCCGCGCGACTGAGCACGCGCCATCGGAGTCTCAGATGGCGCGGACGGCCTCGGCCTGGGGACCGCGATCGCTCTGGGTGATCTCGAACTCGACCCGCTGGCCCTGCTCGAGGCTGCGGTAGCCGTCCATCTGGATGGCCGAATAGTGGACGAACACGTCCTGGCCGCCGTCCACCGCGATGAAGCCGTAGCCCTTGTCCGCGTTGAACCACTTGACTGTGCCCTGCGCCATACCAAACCCTGCCGAATCGTCCGCGCCCCGCGGCAACGGTCCGTCCCGGGCCACGCCCCTGCTATCGCGGACCCGCCGACCACCACCCGTGTCTCCACGACCCGTCCGAAACGGGCCGCGGCGGGGTCGACCCGGCGTGATCGGCACCGACCTTATAGGCGGCCCGTTTCGGGCGACAGGCCCTATGAGCGAAGACCGGACGGCCGGAAATGGTCACCATTGCGCGCGTGCACGAGAGGAAGCACTTCCTCCTCCAAACGGCGCGGAACGCGTTGCCCGTACCGGGTCTCCAACCGGTTCCGCGCCCGGACGTATCCGGCCACGGCCTCCTCCAGCGACCGCGGGATGGCCTGCACGCCGAGCGGACGCAGCAGGTGCCCGCTCATGGTCAGCAGCTCGCCGCGCACCCGGTCGTCCATGCCACGCCGACGCTTGTTGACCAGCCACAGGATCCAGTCCCAGAAGTGGGCGTCGATCGCGCGCAGCGTGTCCGGCCCTACTCGCCATGGCCCGGCCGGACGCCGCGGGACGTCCCGGAAGAGCAGGTCCACCTTCACCGGCCCGGCGAACACCAGCAGGTAGCTCGCGCATTCGCCGAGCGGATCCCACTGCGCCGCCACCGGATCGAACGGTGCGACGAGTTCCGGCAGGTCGGCGGCCACCTCCCCGAAGTCGTCCACGGCCACCGCGAAGTCCCAGTCCGAACTCCGCACGGCCGTCCCCCGCGCCCGCGACCCGACCAGTTCCACCCCCCGCACGGCCGGATGGGCGCGCAGCACTCCGGCGACATCCTCCGCTATCCCCATGACCATCCCTTTACCCGCCCAATCAACACGAAAAGCCCTCTCCCACAGGGAAAGAGGGCTTTTGTGTCGCTTCTCGGACGTCCGGCTCCGTCAGCAGCCGCCCGCGACGGCGGGGATGATGGAGATCTGGGTGCCCGCGGGCGTCGGGGTGTCGAGGCCCTCGGCGAAGCGGACGTCCTCGTCGCCGACGTAGACGTTGACGAAGCGGCGGATCCTGCCGTTGTCGTCCAGGATGCGGGCGGAGATGCCGGTGTAGGACGACTCCAGGTCGGCGACCACGGCGCGCAGGGTGACGCCCTCGGCGTCCACCTCGGACTCGCCGCCGGTGTAGGTCCGCAGGATGGTCGGGATGCGGACGGAAACGGTGCTCATGAGGGCTCCTCTCAGGCGATCCCGGCCGCGCGGAACGCGGTCAGGGTGGGGGCGATGTCGGCGGTCGGGGCGACGAACGGGGCGACGGCGTCCAGGGTCTTCAGGCCGTCCCCGGAGTTGATGATCACGGTCTCGGCGGACGGGTCGAGCACGCCGGACTCGGCGAGCTTCTTCAGCACCCCGACGGTGACGCCGCCCGCGGTCTCACCGAAGACGCCCTCGGTGGCGGCGAGCAGCCGGATGCCCTCCACGACCTGCTCGTCGGTGACGTCCTCGACCGTGCCGCCGGTGCGGCGGGCGACGTCGAGCACGTAGGTGCCGTCCGCCGGGTTGCCGATCGCGAGGGACTTGGCGATGGTGTCCGGCTTGACCGGGCGGAACACGTCCCAGCCCTGCTTGAACGCGTTCGCGACCGGGTCGCAGCCCGCGGCCTGCGCGCCGAACACCCGGTAAGGCCTGTCCTCGACCAGGCCGAGCTTGATCAGCTCCTGGAACGCCTTGTCGATCTTGGTGAGCTGGGACCCCGACGCGACCGGGACGACGATCTGGTCCGGCAGCCGCCAGCCGAGCTGCTCGGCGATCTCGTAGCCGAGCGTCTTGGACCCCTCGGCGTAGTACGGCCGGACGTTGACGTTCACGAACGCCCAGTCCTCCTGCTCGCCGGCGATCTCCGAGGCGAGCCGGTTGACGTCGTCGTAGTTGCCGTCCACGGTCACGAACGTCCCGCCGTACACGGCCGTCGTGATGATCTTCTGCGCCTCCAGGTCGGACGGCACGAACACCGCGCTGCGGATCCCCGCGCGGGCGGCGGCCGCCGCGACCGCGTTCGCCAGGTTCCCGGTGGACGGGCAGGCCAGCACGGTGAACCCCAGCTCACGGGCGGCGGCGAGGGCGACCGCGACCACGCGGTCCTTGAACGAGTGGGTCGGGTTGCCGCTGTCGTCCTTCACCCAGAGCCTCGCGAGCCCGAGCGTCTCGGCGAGGCGGTCGGCCCGGACGAGCCGGGTCAGGCCGGGCTCGGTGTTGGGCGTCTCCTCGACGTGGGACGGGACGGGCAGCAGCCCCTTGTACCGCCAGATGTTGCGCGGTCCCGCCTCGATCGACGCGCGGGTGACGTCGCCGAAGTCGTAGGAGATCTCCAGCGGCCCGAAACACTCCTCGCACGCGTAGTGCGGGCCGAGGTCACGGGTGTGGCCGCATTCGCGGCAGGTCAGAGCGGTGGCGGGTCCGAGATCGATCGCAGACGTGAGCGCCATGAGGCGAGGCCCTTCTCCCCATCTTCCCTGCGCACCGATTTGGTCGCAGGCCGGAGTTGGCACCACTTCCCGGTCGGCCTCGCGGAGTCGCGAGTGCGTTCTGACCGGGTGGTTGCCGGGGCTTCGTAGGGCCGGTCCCTCCACCCCTCTGGATGAGCGATATGAAGTTGTGCGAGGGCTGAGCTGGAAGACCGGCCCGTTCGGCCACTGTGCTCCCTGCACCCCTCTGGATGAGCGATATGAAGTTATATGAGGGGTTCTTTCGAACTCCGTGGCCCGAGATTACATGACGTGACCGGTTCGCGGACAAGGCCATCTCGCCGGTTGAGATGCGTTCAGCTCGTGGCCTTGGTCACCCGACAGACTTCTGTCACGCTGCCGGGAGGTGTCCGTGGAGGTGGCGACAGGTCTGTGCCGATGAACCACGCGGGCCCCTTTGATGTGCGGGCGCCTCGGCTGAGACGCTGCCTCCATGAGTCGAATCGTGGTGGCGTCCAACCGTGGTCCGGTGTCGTTCACCAGGAGCGAGGGCGGCGGGCTGACCGCGCGGCGCGGCGGCGGCGGACTGGTGTCGGGCCTCGCCGGGGTCGCGGCCGAGACGGACGTGCTGTGGGTGTGCGCGGCGCTCGGCGACGCCGACCGGGAGGCCGCGCGCGAGGCCCCGGACGGACGGCTCGACCAGGCGGGGCACGACACCGGCGACGCGGCGGTGCGGATGCTCGACATCCCCGCCGCGACCTTCCAGCGCGCCTACAACTCGGTCGCGAACTCGACGCTCTGGTTCGTCCACCACCTGCTGTACGAGACGCCGGTCGCGCCGCATTTCGACGCGCGGTTCCGCCGGGACTGGCAGTCCTACGAGGCGTACAACGCGGCGTTCGCCGACGCCGTGGCCCAGTCGTCCGGCGAGGGGGCGAAGGCCGTCGTGCAGGACTACCACCTGTCGCTCGCGCCGGGCATGCTCCGCGAGCGGCGCCCCGACCTGCGCATCGCGCACTTCTCGCACACGCCGTGGGCGCCGCCGGAGTACTTCCGGATGCTGCCGGACGACATCGCCGTCGCCGTCCTCGGCGGCATCCTCGGCGCGGACCACGCCGGGTTCCTCACACGACGTTGGGCGGACGCCTTCCTCGCATGCTGCGCCGAAATCCTGCCCGGCGCACGCGTGGACGGCCGATCCGTCACCTACGCGGGCCGGACGACCCAGATCGGTGTGCACGGCCTCGGCGTGGACGGTGAGTCCCTGCGCGCACGAGCCGCCCAGCCGGACGTGGCCGAACGCCGGGAGACACTGCGCGCGCAGGTGGGCGACCGCAAACTGATCGTCCGCGTGGACCGGACGGAACTCTCGAAGAACATCGTGCGCGGCCTGGCCGCCTACCGCGAGCTGCTCGCGACGCATCCCGAATGGCACGGACGGGTCGTCCACCTGGCGTTCGCGTATCCGTCGCGGACGGACCTCGCCGAGTACCGCGCGTACACCGAGGCCGTCCACGCGATGGCGCGGGCGATCTCCGACGAGTTCGCGACGCCCACCTGGGATCCGCTGATCGTGCAGGTCAACGACGACTATCCGCGCTCGCTCGCGGCCTACACGCTCGCGGACGTCCTGCTGGTGAACCCGATCCGGGACGGCATGAACCTCGTCGCCAAGGAGGGGCCGGTGCTGTCGGCGGACGGCTGCGCGCTGGTGCTGTCCCGGGAGGCCGGCGCCGCCGCCGAGCTCGCGGACGACGCGCTGACGGTCAATCCGTTCGACGTGTCGCAGACCGTCGGGGCGCTGCATCACGCGCTGCTCATGCCGTCCGGTGAGCGCGGCGAGCGGTGCCGCCGACTCGCCGCCGCCGCGACCGCGCTCCCGCCCGCCCGCTGGTTCGCCGACCAGCTCGACGCCCTCGGTTAGGCGGTCGGCGACGGCGCAGGCTCGGTGGCGGGTTCGAGCAGGCAGGTGACTGGGTTGGGCTCGTGCAGCCGCCGCCAGCGTTCCCGCATGTCGGCCTTGCCGTGCGCCAGCCGGCGGTGCGTCGCCGTCGCGGCGAACTTCGCGAACAGCGCGGGCCCCGGCCGGGGCAGGCCGCTCGGCTCGTAGCCGTGGTCGGTGAGGCGGTCGCCGAACGCGGCGTCCGCGAGGCCGATCTCCCACGGTTCGAGCCGCGTCCGCCACGAGCCGACACGCCCGGACGACACGGCCGAGCGGGTTCGGCTGTGCCACTCCTTCTGCGGCGGGACGGTCAGCTCGGCGATGTGCCTCGGCTCGGTCATCGCCGGGTCGTACTCCTCGCCGAGGAACCCGCACAGCTCGGCCAGTTCCGCGGCCGGATCCGCGACCAGGTCCTCGTACCGGAGCTCGAAGTACCGGTCCGGGCCGAGGTGCGCGGCGGTGCGGCGGCCGGTGTCGATCGCCTCGCGCCACGCCGCGATCGCGTGGTGGACGTCAAGCTTGTACCAGGGCATCTCGCAGAGCGACGCCACGCAGTCGCGGCCGTCCCGGATGAGGTGGACGAACTGCGCGTCCGGGAACATTCGCAGCAGTGCCGGGATGTTCCTGGAGTAGCTGGGCCTCTTGTCACCCCAGCGGACGCGGTCGAACCGGCGCGCGTACGCGCGGAACACGATGCCGAGCGCCGAGCCGAGCGTGGCCGGGCCGTCGACGATCTCCTCGGTCACCGCCGCCGCGTCCAGGCCGAGGTCGCCGAACCTGGTCACGCGCCGGGTGGTGATCCACTCCGCGAGCCGACGTCTGTTCTCCCTGTCCTCCAGGTCACCGAAGTCGCACCTTTCCGTGTAGGCCGGAAGGACGAACCGGGTCTCGGCGGGGATCGCGACGCGCGGATGCGAGTGCAGCATCAGCTGGAGCAGCGTCGTCCCGGAACGCGGGCAGCCGAGGATGAAGACCGGCCGGGCGGACGGGGCGGTACCAGTGGCCATGCAGGGCATGGTGACCCACCGATGCCTCTGACCAGGGCGGATTCGCGTCCGTTTGGCCCACCCGTTGCCGACCCTTGGCACCCGCCGCCCGGAACGGACGCGCCCGGAGGACGGACGCGCCCGCCGTGGGCGGATGGGTCAGGTGTAGGACTCGCCGAGCGTCTGCCGGACCTGCTTGCGGGCCTCGTGGATGCGCGACTTGACCGTGCCGAGCGGCAGCTTGAGCTGCTCGGCGATCTCGGCGTACTCCAGCTGGGACACGTCGCGGAGCACCAGGGCCTGGATCAGGTCGGGCTTGCGGGACTCCAGGTCCTCCATCGCGTCGAGGATGTCCACCCGGGAGCCCGCGATCACGCTCGTGCGGCGCGGGTCGGGACGCTGCTGGGGCAGCTCGCCCGCCTGCTCCACCGAGCGGCGCTTGAGCGACCGGTAGGTGGACCGGGACGAGTTCGCCACCACGACATGCAGCCAGGTGGAGAAGCGGGACCGCCCTTCGAAACGGTGGATGTTACGCGCGACCTGCAGCAACGCGTCCTGACACGCCTCCTCGGCGTCCTGCCGGTTGGGCAGGAAGCGGGACGCGTGACGGAGCACGTCCGGCTCGATCTTCCGGAGCAGCTCGTCCAGCGCGCTCGCGTCTCCGCGAGCGGCCTTCAGCGCCAGGTCCTCTGTTCTCTCATCGAATGCCATCGCCGTGCCTCGACCTCGCTCGCACACACACCCCGTTTGTTGGGCATGATACGGGAGTGTCCTTCCCCTCTACTGTCGGCCGTTACCGAATCGACCGCGCTCTCGGGTCCGGGGCGTTCGCCTCAGTGTGGCTCGGGCATGACGAAGCGCTCGACTCGATGGTCGCGATCAAAGTCCTGAACGGCAGCCTGCTGGACGACCTCGATGTGCGCAACCGGTTCCTGGAGGAAGCGCGGATTCTCCGCCGCGCCGACTCCGAGCGGCTGGTGCGTGTGCACGACATCGGCGAACTCCCGGACGGCCGTCCCTACTTCGTCATGTCGTACGCCGACCGGGGGACGCTCGCCGACCGGATGAAGCAGCGTCCGCTTCCGGTCGCCGAGGCGCTCGCGCTCGCCGAGGACACCGCGTACGGCGTGGAGGTCATCAACACGCTCGGGGTGATCCACCGCGACCTCAAGCCGTCGAACGTGCTGTTCCAGTCCACGCCGGACGGCGGCGAGAAGGTGCTCATCGCCGACCTCGGGCTGGCCAAGGCGCTGGCGCACGCGTCCGGCGCGTTCACCCTCCCGGTCGGGACGCCCGGCTACATGTCCCCCGAACAGGCCCGTTTCGGCGGCGGCCTGGACGTGCGCGCGGACGTGTACGGGCTCGGCGCCCTGACCTTCCACATGCTGACCGGACGGCCGCCCGGCCAGCCGCCGATCCGGGTCCAGCCGAGCGAACTGCGCGAGGGCCTGCCGCCCGGCACGGACGAGGTGATCCTGCGCGCCCTGGAGGTCGAGCGGGAGAAGCGCTGGCCGACGGCCGAGGCGTTCGGCGAGGCGCTGGCCGAGCTGCGCGCGAAGGCCCCGGCCGAGGCGTCCGCGGACGCCGCCGGCGGGACGCCGAACCCGGCTCCGGCCACGGTCGTCGGCGGCTCGACGGAGGCGCCGGACACGGTCATGGACGTGCCGACGCCACAGCAACCGGTCGATTCTGGCGAACCCGGCACCCCGCTGGACGCGTCATACCCCGGTGTCAAGGACGAGGCACCGGAGGCGACCGTGCGTGACCATTCTCCCCAGCATCCCTACGGGGACCGTCCGCCCGGTTCGGAGACCCTCCCGCCGGACGGCGGGCCGGACGACGCCCGCACGACCGAGATGCAACTGCCGCCCGGCCCGCCCGCCGGACCGCGGAGCTCGGCCGGACCGCGGGGCTCGGCGGCGGGGGCGGGCTACCCGGTCATGCCGCGCGACAGCGGTGAGGCGACCGTCCTCGACCAGCAGGGCGGCGGACGGTTCTCCGAGCCGGGCGGCGGACGGTTCGGAGAGCGGGTGCCGCCGACGGCGGGCAACGACGGCAAGACGGCGGTGTTCCAGGCGGGCGGCCCGGCGGAGGGCCAGCCGTACGGGCCCGGACGAGGTCAGAGCCCCGGGCCGGGTGGAGTCCCGTACGCCCCGGGTCCGGGCCAGGCGCCCGGGCCTTCGCAGAGTCCGCCTCCGCACGGGTACCCGCCGCCGCCCTATCAGCCTCAGCAGCAGCCTCCCGGCCCGCCCGGTCCGTCCCCTTCGTCCGGTAAGGGTTCGCCCTTCGGACGGCGGAAGAAGGACGCCGGCGGCTCGGGCGGCGGTCCCGGCGGGCCGTCCGGTCCCGGTGGAGGCGGAGGCGGGGGCAACGGCGGCGGAGGAGGCGGCGGAGGTCGGCGCGGGTACCTGACCCCGCTGCTCATCACGGCCGCGGTGCTGACCGTCGCGCTCGTCGCCGGGCTCGCCCTCGGCTCGATCTTCTCCAAGGACGGCAAGAAGGGCACGACGGGCGACGGCGGCAAGAAGGCGTCCGTCCCAGCCGACTTCGCCCAGGTCGCGGACGGCTCGGGCAAGATCAGCGCGGCCGTGCCCAAGGCGTGGCCGAAGGCCGGCCCGGACCAGACGTGGCTGCCGAGCTCCCTCGGCTTCACCGGCGACGCCACCGCCCGGCCCGTCCTGCGGGCGACCCCGGACGTGGCGAAGTTCCGCGGCGTCGGGACGGCGCCCGGCGTGTTCGTCGGCCTGACCACCGCGATGCCGAAGGCGACCACGCTGCCGCCCGGCGTCTCGACCCACGCGTCCTGCACGAAGGGCGCGCCGGAGAACTACACCTCGCCGGACAAGACGCTCACCGGGACGATCCTGCGGTTCACCGCCTGCAGGACCGGAACGGCGCAGGTCACCGAGGTCGCGCTGCACTCGGCCGACCAGAAGTTCGGCGCATGGGTCCGGATCCGGCAGACCGACAACGCCGACATCGTGAAGACGGTCCTGGACAACCTGAAGCTCCAGGCGCCCTGACCTTCGGCGACGACCACGTCGGGCCCCGCGATCTCGTCGCGGGGCCCGACGTCGTTCCAGGGCCCGACGTCGCTCAGGTGGCCGACGTCGTTCCGGGCCGGACCGTCCTCGGTCAGAGGGCAGCCGGGGTGCGGACGTGCTCCGGGAGCGGCCCGAACCCCACGCCGCGCGCCAGCAGATGCCGGACGGGCCGGAGCGTTCCAGCGCGTTTCAGGGCGCCCAGCGCCGGCGGCCGTCCGCTGAGCACGCGCTCGATGACGAACCGCTGGACCGCCACCTGGGCCATCTGCACGGCCAGCGTCGGCGGCACGCGGCGGCGCTGCACCGCCGCGAGGTCGGCGACCCCGACCGTCCCGGACGCGCGCAGCGCCGGGACGATCCGGTTCGCGGTCGCGACGGCGTCCTGGATGGCCAGGTTGATGCCGACGCCCCCGATCGGGGACATGGCGTGCGCGGCGTCCCCGATGCAGAGCAGGCCGGGCCGGTACCAGCGGCGCAGCCGGTCCACCCGGACGTCCAGGACGCTGACGTCGTCCAGCTCGAGCCCCGCGACCCGGTCCGCCATGGACGGCAGCAGCTCGGCGACGTCGGCGCGCAGCGCGTCGATGCCCCGGTCGCGGATCTCCGACCAGCCGTCCTTCGGGACGAGGTAGGCGACCTGCCAGTACGCTTCGCGGTTGATCATGGCGGCCATCCGGCCGACGCCCGGACGCAGGAACGCGTTCTCGCGGTCGCCCGGTTCGCGCGGCAGCCGGAACCACGCCACGTCCATCGGCGCGCCCAGGTTCCGGATCGGCAGCCCGGCGGCGCGGCGCAGCGTGGAGTGCCGTCCGTCGGCGGCGACGGTGAGCTCGGCCTCGAGCTCGTGCTCGGTCCCCGCGGCGTCCCGGTAGCGGATACCGGTGACCCGGCCGTCCTCGGTGAGCAGGCCGGTGGCCTCGGACTTCATCAGCAGCCGGAAGCCGGGCAGCTCCGCCGCCGCCTTGGTGATCATCGTGAGGAAGTCCCACTGCGGGACCATCGCGATGTACGGGTGCCGCTCGCGCAGCGTCCGCAGGTCGGCGACGGTGAAGAACTCGCCGTCACCGGTGTTCACGTCCAGCCCCGCGACCTTGCGGTGGTCGAGCCTTTCGAAGCGGTCGCCGAGGCCGATCTCGTCCAGCACGTCCAGCGTGGACGGGTGGATCGTGTCGCCCCGGAAGTCGCGCAGGAAGTCCCCGTGCTTCTCCAGGACGGCGACGTCGATGCCGGAGCGGGCGAGCAGGAGGCCGAGGACGGCCCCGGCGGGCCCTCCGCCCACCACACAGACCGTGGCGCGGTCCCCGTCTCCCTGGTTCTTGGTGCGTCCCATGGGACACCACCCCCTGCTTCGATATTCATCGCCTGATGAGTTTCTGTCAAGGGGTTGACAGGGGGGCTTGCGGGCGAGTGTTCGCCGATATATCGTTAATGCATCGCGATCGAACGACAATAGGAGATGGTGACGATGCGCGAGTACACCAGGGGCCACGGGCGCGACCGGCGCGGGCGCGGGCCGCGCTTCGACGGCGGTCCCGAGGCGCGGATGCGCCGCGACGATCCGTTCGGATGGGGCGGTCCCGGCTTCGGTCCCGGAATGCCGGGCTTCGGCCCGGACCGCCGTGGACGCGGCCGGGGCGGCGGGCGCCGGACCCGGCGCGGCAACGTCCGGGCGGCGCTGCTCGCCCTGCTGGCCGAGCGGCCGATGCACGGCTACGAGATGATCCAGCAACTCGACGAGCGCACCGGCGGCGTCTGGCGGCCGAGCCCCGGCTCGGTCTACCCGACGCTCCAGATGCTCGAGGACGAGGGCCTGGTCAGCAGCGAGGAGCAGGGCGGCAAGCGGCTGTTCTCCCTCACCGAGACGGGCGGCGCGGAGGCGGCCGCGCAGACCACCGCGCCCTGGGACGAGGTCACCGAGGCCGCCGGCGAGAACGTCCTGCACTCGCGGGAGGCCGTCCGGCAGCTCATGGGCGCGCTGCACCAGGTCATGGCCGTGGGCAGCGCGTCCCAGCAGGCCCGCGCGCTGGACGTCGTGAACGACGCCCGCCGCCGCCTCTACGGCATCCTCGCCGACGACCCGGAGGCGGAGAGCTGATCCCCGCGAAAGCGTGAAGGGCCGCCGCGACCTCGGTCGCGGCGGCCCTTCACGTTCCGGATGAACATGGGAGGGATCAGCGTGGGAGCGGGGCTTCCTTGGCGTCCGCGTTCGCCATGTAGAGCCGCTTCCAGATGAACAGGCGCAGGTCGCCCGTCTTCAGCTCCTTCTCGACCGGGACGTCCACCGTCGCGCGGACGAGGTAGGCCGAACCCGGCGGCAGGTACTTGTCCTCGCCGTCGCCCTTGACGAGCTGGCCGCCGCGCAGCGTCCGGACGACGTCGCTGTGGGTCGGCGGCGTGCACATGTCCTCGGGCGCACCGAGCTGCGGCATGCAGCGTCCGCGCCCCGCGCTCTCCACGAGCGTGCGCTTGACGAACACGTCGCCGGGGTAGTCGAGCAGCACCTTGTCGTGGGTCGGATTGGACAGCACGTACTCGACGTACGCGAACCCGTATCCGGACGGCGCGGCCGTCTGCTGCGTGGACGCGCCGTCGCCCGTCCCCGTGTCCACGGCGGCGAGCTGGTACTTGTTGCCGTCCGCCGTGCCGACGGTCACCGGGGTGCCGGTCTTCGGCATCCGGCCGGACTGCACCGGCGCGGACGAGCCACCGCCGGCGGACGCCGTCGCGCCGTCCTTCTTGCCGCCGTCCGAACCGGGGACCAGCACGAACGCGCCCGCGGCGGCCGCGGCCACCACGAGCACCGCCGCGCCCGCGAGCAGGCCCTTGCGGCGTCCGTCGCGCCCGCGCTGCTCGCGCCGGATCCGGTTCCGCTCGCTCCGCGACGACCCGATCCGCACCTCGACGCCGCTGGTCTCGCGCACGCCCAGCTCGTCCGAGCCCCGGCCCGAGTAGGGCGCGCCGGACGGTTGGACGCCCGGCGAGTGCTGAGGCTGGAACTGCTGGGCGGGCGGCTGCTGCGGCTGCGAATACTGCGGCTGCGGCGAAGGCTGCTGCGGCTGCTGTTGTGCGGACGGCTGCTGCCGGCCGTATCCGTGTGGCGCCGAGACGTCCCACGTCTGGAGATGCTCGCCCGAACCCCTCGGCGACTGGACGGTCGGATACCCGCCGGACGCGAACGGCTCATCCGGGTACCCGGTGGGCTGCTGCGTCCGCGTCTGCGACGGCTGGGCCGGTGGCTGCGAGGGCTGGACGGGGAAGCCGGAGGTCGGTGCGCCCGAGGGGTCACGGGACGTCTCGCGCGGCCCCGCCGGCCGTCGCGGGATTTCGGGTCCAGTGTCCACGTCAGCGCTCCCCACGTGCTCGTCGTCCGACCGAGTCCCCTACTCGGCCGGGCGCAGCGAAATTACTCTATCTTTGCGCAAATGTTCGCCTGATTCGCACCTGCCCCACCCGCATCGTCGGTAGAGGCCGTCCGAACCCGCCGAAAGCGCACGCTGCGGGCGACCCGCGCCGCACCGGCCAGGGGTGGTCAGGAAGAGGCGGGCAGAAGCGTGCCGAGAAGGTCGACGACGCCCTCCGGACCGTCCACGACCAGGTCGGCACGGGCGGCCAGCTCGGTGACCTCGGCGGATCCGCTGCACAGCTTGAGGCCGGGCACGCCGTCCGCGCGGAAGGCGTCCACGGCGTCGAAGGCGGCGAGGTCGCCCAGGTCGTCCCCGGCGAACAACAGCATCGACGGCCGCCCGGTCTCGGCGATGAACTCGCGCAGCGCGACGCCCTTGTCCATGCCGGGCGGACGCAGCTCCAGCACGAACCGTCCGGGCTCGACGACCAGGCCGTGCCGTTCGGCCAGCGCGTTCATGATGCTCCGCAGACGATCGAGCGCGACCTGCGGTTCCGCACAGCGGCGGGTGTGGACGGCGAGGGCGCGCCCCTTGTCCTCCACGAACGTCTCGGGCGGCGCACCCGCCGCGTCCAGGACGCGCGGCAGCTTGGCGCGCGCCTCGGCGACGCCGGGCGGCGGCTCGGGCGAGGTCAGCGTGCCGGACTCCCAGCGCTCCGCGCCGTACTGACCGAGGACGACCAGCCCGTCGATGCCCTCGAAACCGCCGTACTCCACCGCGACCTTCGCGGGACGCCCGGTCACCACGACCAGCGCCCGCACCCGCGGGGCCAGGGCGGCGAGGGCCTCGGCGGCGCGGGGATGCGCCCGCGCCGCCGCCGGGTCGGCCACGATCGGCGCGAGCGTGCCGTCGAAGTCGAAACCGAGGACCGCCCCACCGGGATCGGCGCGTAGGGCGGCGAGGGCGTCCTCGCCCTCCGGGCTGATGGGGGAGGAGGAAGGAGTCACGTGACCAGTGTCGGCCACGGCGGGCGCGGCTCAAAGCCGCCGCTCGCAGCGGGTGGGGACGGGGCGCTCGGGACGCGCTTCAGGGGCGGATGCCGAGGCGGCGCGCGGCGCGTTGGCGCTGCCGCTGGGTGCGCATCCGCTGGAGGCGCTTGACCAGCATCGGGTCGTGGCGCAGCGCCTCGGGTCGGTCGATGAGGATGTTCAGGAGCTGGTAGTACCGCGTCGCCGACATGTCGAAGGTCTCGCGGATGGCCTGCTCCTTGGCTCCGGCGTACTTCCACCACTGCCGCTCGAAGGCGAGGATCTGGCGGTCGCGCTCGGACAGGAGGTCGGCCGGGAAGGCCGCGTCGTTCGGAAGGGCCGCGTCGTCCGGGAGACCGGCGTCGTCCGGGGAGGGCGCGTCGCCGGTGAGGCCCGCGACGCCTTCCGGGCCCTCGTTCCTCGGGGGCAGGGGTGAGCCGTCGTTCATGCTGCCGTCCTGTTGGGAGCCGTGGCCGCGATCGTCCGCCACCGGCACGGCGTCCCCTTGGTGGTCACTGATCCCGGGTCGTCCGGGTTCGGCCGAGGCCACTCTACGCGTCCCGGCGGACATTCTCCGGCCGTTCGCCCGGAACGGCCTTCCGCCCCGCCGGGCCGTCCGCTTCTGTCCGCGGCCGTCCCGCCCTCGCCGTCGGGCTCGACCGGGGGCGACGGGGACCCGCAGGTCACACGCGGTAGCGTGTGCATAGCGCACCCATGCAGCCCCGAGCACGGATCAGGCGCCACCACCCTCCGGGAGGCCGAGCATGACGACGGAGAGGCCCGCCACGTCCGAGTCCGCCGCCGAGCCCGCGCCGGACGACGCGTCGCTCTCCGACATCACGCTGGCGCTGTTCCACCTGCGCCGGGTCTGGGCCCGCCCGGACCTGATGCGGAAGATCCGGGCGCAGACCTCGTCCGGGCCGGGCGGACGTCCGCTCCAGCTCTCCAACCTGATGGTCGTGCACGCCGTCGCCGCCCTCGCCGAGTGCGAGGACGGCCTGGAGGTCACGGTCGGGGCGGTCGCCGAGCGGCTGGAGATCGACCCGTCCACCGCCAGCCGCCTGGTCGGGCACGCGATCGACGCCGGGCTCGTCTCGCGCCGTCCCTCGCCGGTGGACGCCCGGCGCGCCAACCTCGGCCTGACCGAGGCCGGCCAGCGGGTGCGGCAGGTCGCCGAGCGGTTCCGCCGCGCCTACTTCGAGGCGCTGATGAGCGGCTGGAGCGAGCACGAGAAGAGCGAGTTCGCCCGGTTGCTCACCCAGTTCGCCGACGCCGCCGCGCAGTCGCCCACGATGATGGACGCCGAGGGCGTCGAGCGCATCTTCCGGGAGGCCGGGGCCGACTGACCCCGGCCCCACCCCCGTCCCTCCCCTCTCGGTCTCAATCGCGCTCGGCGCGCAGCGCCGACATCCGGGCGTGGAACTCGTCCTCGTCGACCTCGCCGCGGGCGAAGCGCTCGGCGAGCAGGTCCTCGGGACGCGTGGCGCGCGCGGAACCGGACGCGGACGCGGCGGCCGCCCGGGGTCCCCAGCCACCCCAGCCGCCCCGTCCACGCCGCTTCACCAGCTGGAACGCGAAGAAACCGATCACGGCCATCCACAGCAGGCCGAAAGTGATCGGGAAGACGGCCCACCAGCCGGGTCCGTCGTGGTGGTGCCAGCCGGGCTCCGCGGCGGTGATCAACAGCGGGTGCATATCGGACTCCTCCTCCGGTTCGGATGCACCGATGGTCCGTGGAGGGTCCGGGACGTGTCGTCGTACGAGCGGCGGCTTCGCGGCTACGCCCGCCGGGGTAGTGGGATCACCACCACGGCGGACGGAACTCGTCGTCGTCCGCGATCAGCGGACGGCGGCGGCGCGAGGGACGGCCGAGGGCGTCGTCCGGCGGGGTGGGCAGCGGGCCGTTGCCGGGACCGTCCGCGAGTCCGGGCGGCGGCGCGTCCGGAACGGCCCCGGTCTGGAGGTCCTCCAGCGGCGGCATGGCCGGCGGGAGGGGCGTCCCGGCCTCGGCGAGCACGCCGCGCCGGAACAGCTCCCACTCCTCGTCGCTGAGGCCCGGCTCGTCCTCGACGGGACGCGGCTCCTGCTCGCTCAACGGCCCCGCACCCTGCACCGACCCCGGCCCGCCCTTCAGCGGATCGCTCAACGGGTCGAACGCCGACCGGCTCTCAGGCTCGATGTCGGCAGGCGCCGGGTTCCCGTCGGACGGCCCACCGGAGAACGTCGGAGCGGCCAACGGTTCCGCGGGCTCGGGCAAAGGCGGAGTCGGGGTCGGGGCGGCGAGCGGCTCCACGGGCTCCCGCGGAGGCGGGGCGGCGAAATGCGGCGGAGCGGTGAGCGGCTCCGCCGGCTCCGGCATGGGAGACGACGGAGGAGCGAGCGGTTCCACAAGCTCGAACGAAGGCGCCGGACGCGGCGGAGCGGGCTGGAACGACATCCTCGGCGGCGGCTCCTGCGCGAGGATCGTCTCGGACGGCCCGAAACCGGGCTCGAAGTCCGGCCCGAGGTCCTGCTCGGAGTCGTCGTCCGGACGGCGGCGCTGCCGCCAGCCGAGGAACAGCCCGATGAGCAGCAGCCCTCCCCCGCCACTGAGAATGGCCAGGTAGATCCGGTTGGAGTTCCCCGAGCTTTCCGCGGCGGGCGCGTTGTCGGTCCGGGCGGGTGGCGCGGACGGCCTGGGCGGCTCCTTGCTGATCCGCGCGGCGGCGGTCATCGCGCGCGCCGCGTCCAGCACGCCGGGGCAGTTCCCGGACGGCGCCGCGTCCTTCCCGGACGAGCCCTCGACGAGCGCCTGCCGCACCTGGTCCGGGTTCAGCGACGGGTAGCGCGAGCGCAGCAGCGCGACGACCCCGGCCACGATCGCCGAGGACGGGCTGGTGCCGGTGCCGACCACGTAGCCGTCGTCGGCGTCCGCGCTGACGATGTCCACGCCGGGCGCGCAGACGGCGACGTAGGAGTGGCGGTTGCTGTCCTTCCACTCGCGCATGTCGCGGTCGAGCGCGCCCACGGCGATGACGCCCGGGTAGGCCGCCGGGAAGTTCTTGCGGTTCGCGCCCGCGCCGTCGTTCCCCGCGGACGCGATGAGCACGACGCCCTTGCCCTGCGCGTACCGGATGGCGTCCTCCTCGGAGGAGTCGCCGTCGTAGTACTGCTTGCCGCCGCCGAGCGACATGTTGATGACGGTCGCGCCATGGTCGACCGCGTACCGGATGCCCTGCGCGATGGCGTCCCGGGCGTGGCTGACCTGCGCGTCGTCCTTGCGCATCGGGTCGTCGTTCTCCCACGTCACGCGCAGCGACAGCACGTGGCTGGCGGGCGCGACGCCCATCACGCCCTGCGCGTCCCCGGGGCCGTGCCCGTGCCCGGCGATGATGCTGGCCATCGACGTGCCGTGCAGCCCCCAGTACTTGCCGCCCGGGTGGCGCGTCCCGCCGGTGAGGTCCGGCCCGGCGAGGACGCGTCCGGTGAGGTCGGGGTGGTGCCTGTCGACGCCGGTGTCGAGGACGGCCACGACGACGCCCGCGCCGCGCGAGCGCCTCCACGCCTTCGGCAGGTGCAGCGCGGACAGGTGCCACTCGCGCGACCGGATCATGTCCACCGGACCGTCCGGGGCCTGCGGGAACGGCAGCGGCGCGGACGCGGCGACGGGGGACGTCCGGGAGGCGGCGGCCGGGGACTTGACGGTGCGGGACTTGGCGGCGCGCGAGATCGCGGCGCTGGAGTCGGCGGCGCGCGGGTCCGTCCCGGGCGCGGGCGCGATCGCGATCGGGACGGCGACCGCCGAGGCGAGGGTCAGCGCGGTGAGGACGGCGGCGGTGCGGACGGGCACGGCGCGCACCGGCACGACGCCGAGGGCCGGACGGTTCGTGACGCGGTGGCGGAGCCTCCGGAGGCGGCGTCCGGCAGGGGGCACGTCACCGCACCTCCTCCCGGCCGTGGGCCGCGTTCCACGGGGTCCCGATCGTCCGGGCGGCGGACGTCCGACCGGCTGCGGTCATTCTGCCACGACGCTCCGGGGCCGCCCCGGCACTCCGGCACATCGGGACACAGGCCGGGACATCGGGCTCAGGCGCACTTCCCGTACGGGTGGTCGCAGTGGTACGCACGGCCGCCGAGATCGCCGCGCGCCCGGTCGACCAGGCCGTCCGGGCCGGTGACGAGCCAGTTCGGCCCGCGCAGGATCGCGAACGCGCCGTTCTCGCCGAGCGCGCTCTGCCCGACGCCGGTGCGCCAGCTGCGCAGCGCGCTGTCCATGGTGAGGCCGAGGCTCGGGTCGACGACGGTCGCGGCGACGAAGCGTCCCTGGTAGCGGCACTCGACGCGGGCCGCGTCCGTGCTGCAGCCGGTCGCGCCCGCCGTGCGCAGGGCCCGTCCGATCTCGGCGGTGCCCTGGTAGGAGCGGGCGCTCGGGACGGACCTCGCGGTCGCCGATCCGCCGTCGCCGCCGCAGCCCGCGAGCAGCGCCGCCGCGCCCACCGTGGCGAGCGCGGTGGCTCCGGTCGAGCGGACCAGGGCGAGCGGGGACGAGGGCTTCATGCGCACAAGCCTGCCCTACCGGCGGGTAACCACAGGCCCTCCGGCGGTGTTAGTCCCCTCACGAAAGTGATCACTGCCCGCGCGCGACCGCTCCGGCGACGCGAACAGGCGTGGCGGACACCGAGGGGCGGAGCACAGAACGCGGACGGGCGGGGTGCGCACGAGGAGCGCACCCCGCCCGTCCGGACGGTCCTTTTCGGTCAGACGGAACCGGCGCCCGTGAGTGAGCGGAAGGACAGCTCGTCGTAGCGGCGGGTGTCGGCGTCCTCGCGTCCGAGGTAGGTGCCGACGATCGCGCACAGGAACCCGAACGGGATGGACACGATGCCCGGGTTCTCCAGGGGGAAGAAGTGGAAGTCGACGCCCTTGGGGAACAGGGACAGGCTCTGCCCGGTGAGCGGGTCCACCTTGCCGGACACGACCGGGGAGAAGAAGACCAGGACCAGCGAGCTGATCAGGCCGCCGTAGATGCCGGAGACGACCCCGGCCGAGTTGAACCGCTTCCAGAACAGCGACAGCGTGATCGCGGGGAGGTTCGCCGCCGCCGCCATCGCGAACGCGAGCGCGACCAGGAAGGCCACGTTCATGTTCTTCGCGATGACCGCGAGCACGATCGCCAGCACCCCGATCAGGCAGGCCGCGAACCGGGCGACCGCGACCTCCTGCGACTCGCGCGGACGGCCGAACATCAGCACGTTCCCGAAGTAGTCGTGCGCCAGCGACGTGGACGACGCCAGCACCAGGCCCGACACCACGGCGAGGATGGTCGCGAACGCGACCGCGCCGATGAACGCCAGCATCAGGTCGCCGCCGACCGGGCCGCCGACATGGTCGCCGAGGGCCTTGGCGAGCTGCGGCACGGCGGTGTTGCCCGCCGGGTCCTGCGCCATGATCGCCTTGCGTCCGACCAGCGCCGCGGCGCCGAACCCGAGGGCGAGCGTCATCAGGTAGAACGCGCCGACCAGCCCGATCGCCCAGTTCACCGAGGTGCGCGCGGCCCGTCCGTCCGGGACGGTGAAGAACCGGGTGATGACGTGCGGCAGGCCCGCGGTGCCCAGCACCAGGGCGAGCGCCAGGCTGATGAAGTCGACCTTGTTCAGGATCGTCTGGTAGCCGTCGCCCGGCACGTCCTTGCCGTACTTGAGGCCGGGCTGCAGGAACGCCGACCCCTTGCCGGACGACGCGGCCGCCGAGCCGAGCAGCCCGGACAGGTTGTAGCCGAACCGGGCCAGCACCAGCGCGGTCAGCACGAGCCCGCCGGCGATCAGCAGCACCGCCTTGATCATCTGCACCCAGGTGGTGGCCTTCATCCCGCCGAACATCACATAGAAGATCATCAAAGCGCCGACCACGACGATCGTCCAGGTCTTGGCGGCCTCCGCCGACATCCCGAGGAACGTCTCGCCGGGGTGGATGCCGAGCAGCAGCGCCACCAGCGCGCCCGCGCCGACCATCTGCGCGAGCAGGTAGAACACCGAGACCGTCACCGTGGAGATCGCGGCGGCGATGCGCACCTTGGGCTGATGGCGCACCCGGTAGACCAGCACGTCCGCCATGGTGAACCGGCCCGCGTTCCGCATCAGCTCGACCAGCAGCAGCGTCAGCAGCCACGCGACCAGGAACCCGATCGAATAGAGGAACCCGTCGTAGCCGGACAGCGCGATGATCCCGGCGATGCCGAGGAAGGACGCGGCGGACATGTAGTCGCCCGCGAGCGCGATGCCGTTCTGCGGCCCGGAGAAGGCGTGCCCGCCCGCGTAGTAGTCGACCGCGCTCTTGGTGTTGAGCCGCGCCCACACGGTGATCCCGAGCGTGACCACGATGAAGAAAAGGAACAACCCGAACGTCACCGTGCGGCCGTTGCCGCCCGCGGTGCCCGGATCCTGGGAGGGCGCGGAGGCGGCGAGCGTCGCCGCTCCGGCGAGGACATGACCGATCATCGCAACCACCCCGGGTCCGGTCGTGCTCCCGTCCCGGACCGCGCGTCCGGGACGTCGTCCTTCGGTTTCGCCGGGCCCGGAACCGGGCCCGGCGCTCCGTTCCGCGCCGCCCCGTTCATGCTCGGAACGGGCTCGGCCCCGTTCGCACTCGGGACCGGCTCGGCTTCGGTCTCATTCGGAACGGGCTCGGCTTCGGCCGCGCTCGGGACGGGGTCGGTTCCGTTCACGTTCGATACGGAGTCCGCGCCGTTCACGCTGGGAACCGGCGAGACTCCGTTCACGCTGGGAACCGGCCCGACTCCGTTCTCACTCGGGATGGAGTCCGCGCCGTTCACGGTGGAAACCGAGTCGGCCCCGTTCGCGGTGGAAACCGGGTCGGCCCCGTTCGCGCTGGTGGCGGGGGCCGCATCGTTCAAACCGGGGGGCGGGTCGGTGTCGTCCCGCGCCGGGGTGGAGGCGGAATCCGCGGCCTCCTTCACCAGGTCATCCAGTGGACCGGGGACGTTTTCCGGACTTCGTTGAGGCCCCGCGAGCACCACCTCCGCCAGTTCCTCCTCAGGCTCCTTCTCCCGCCGCTCCGAATCGTGCTTCACCGGAGCCTGGGGCGGCTTCGGTGACTCCGTTTTCGGCAACGGCTGGGTCGTCGTCGACCCGGCCACCTCGACTGGACGGTCCGGACGACCGTTCAGGCTCGGATCAACCGCGACCTCGACCGCGACCTCGACCGTCAACCCGTCTTCAACAGCGTCCTCAGGCTCGTCCGTGAAGGCCGTCGGCTCCTCCGCGGAGACCAGGACCGCCTTCGGGCGCCGTTCGGGGGCCGGCTCGTCCTCGGCGGCGGGTGAGCGCAGGGCCGAGCGCCGCGGCGCGGCCCGGATCGCGGCCGGGGCGTCCGCCTCCTCGCGGAGGGCCGTCGCGATCGGGTCGAGCGACTCGGCCGCGTACCGCGCGTAGTACCAGGCGAGGGCGAACGTGGACACGAACTGCAGCACCCCGAGGACCAAGGCGACGTTGATGTTGCCGGTGACCGGACGCGCCATGAGATCGCGCGCGAACGCCGAGAGCGCGACGTAGAGGAAATACCAGCCGAGAAAGGAAGCGGCGACCGCCAGCGCGAGCCGGGCGAACCTCCGTCTCAGCAGGAGGAACCTCTCGTCGCGTGCCATGACCGCGTAGCGCACGACCGGTTTTCTTCGCCCCCGGCCGGTCCCCCCGCGCTCCGGTGGTCCCGAGTCCCAGACCATCTGGCCCTCCCCTGACTCCCCATGACTCTATGTAATGATGTGACTTCACTATGAGATCAAACAATCATGGTGAGCACGGGCCACTTCCCGAGAAAGGCTTGGGAGAAGTGCCGGCACGGGGTCAAGAAACGATCCCGCTGGTCATGCCTGTCCCCTATTTCCCCAGAGGTCCGGAGTCGCGGAACGAACGGCTTCCGCCGCCGGAAGTGCCCCCGTCCAGCCTGGGCGGCGGCCCGGTCCGGCCTCCTGAAGGTCCGTCTGACGGAATTGCGCCGCGACCCGGTCACTTTGGGTCACTCAGCTTTGAAATCGGTCCCGTGGAATTGACGAACCGTGCGCCGAACGGGCCACGCGTCCGGACACGGCGGCGGGACGGCCCGCACGGATAGGCTGAGCCGAATCGGTCCCCCGGCCGGACCAGTCCCCGGCCGGATCGAACCGCCGCGCCGAAGCACCGGAGAAGGCAGGTCATCGTGGCAGGAGCCGCCCCGCACCGGGTCTACGCGCCGGAGCTCGTCTGCCCCAGGCGGACGATCGGACGCCGCTCCTTCGACTTCGACCGGCAGGTCGCGGTGATGGCGATCATCAACCGGACCCCGGACTCCTTCCACGACAAGGGCCGGACGTTCGCCCTGGACAAGGCCGTCGAGGCGGTCGACAAGGCGCTGGGCGAGGGCGCGGACTGGCTCGACATCGGCGGCGTCCCGTTCGCGCCCGGCCCGGACGTGTCGCCGCAGGAGGAGATCGACCGCGTCCTGCCGGTGATCGAGGCGGCCCGGGCCCGCACCGACGCGGTGATCTCGGTCGAGACCTACCATCCGGAGGTCGCGCGCGCGGCGTTCGCGGGCGGCGCGGACGTGCTGAACAACGTCACCGGCCTGCACGACCCGAGGCTCGCCGACGTGGTCGCCGAGTCCGGCACCAGCCTGATCATCACGCACAGCCTGGCCGAGCCGCGGACGCGCTACCCGCGCCCGGTCTACGGCGACGTCGCGTCGGAGGTCGCCGCGTTCCTGCGCGACCGGGTCGCGCTCGCGCTCAAGCACGGGGTCGCGCCGGACCGGATCATCATCGACCCGGGGCACGACCTGAACAAGAACACCCGGCACTCGCTGGAGCTGACCCGGCGGCTGCCGGAGATCGCCGACATCGGCTATCCGCTGCTCGCCGCGATCTCCAACAAGGACTTCATCGGCGAGACGCTGGACCGTCCGCAGCGTGAGCGGGTCGAGGGCACGATCGCCGTCACCGTCGCGTCGATCATGCTCGGGGCGCGGATCGTCCGGGTGCACGAGGTGCGGCAGGCCGTGGACGCGGTGCGGATGACCGAGGCCGTGCTCGGCTGGCGCGAGCCCGCCTACACCCGGCACAACGTCGAGTGATCACTCCACGGTGTAGCGCGTGAAGAGGTAGTCGCCGTCCGGGACGGCGTGCATCAGGCGCATGCGCCGCGGGACGTCGAGGTCCGGGCCGTTCAGGATGCGGGACGCGCCCCCGGCGGTGATCATCGGGCTGAGCGTCAGGCACAGCTCGTGGAGCCATCCGGCCGCCGCGACCTGTGCGAGCAGCCTCGGGCCGCCCTCGCAGAGGAGGCGCTCGTGGCCGCGCCGGACCAGCTCGTCCAGCGCGGCGCCGACGTCGGACGACGCCTCGCCGGCGACCAGCACGTCCGCGCGGTCGCGAGCCCGCGCGAGCCGGTCGGCGGGCGCGGACCCGCAGGTGATCACGATCGTCCGGCCGCCGTCGAAGACGCCGCCGTCGAAGTCCAGGTCCAGGCTCTGGGAGACGACCGCGAGCGGCGGGGCGTCGTCCGGCCAGGAGTCGTACTCGCGGACGGTCGCCGCGCCCATGACGACGACGTCGGCGAGTCCGCGCAGCCCGGCCATGAGCGCCTGGTCGCCGGGGTACCCGAGCGCGCCGGTGTCGCCCTTGTACTGGATGCCGCCGTCCAGCGTCGCGATCATGTTCGCCCGCAGCCACGGCGTCCTGTCCGGATAGGCGTACCGCTTGAGCAGATCGTCGATGTCCACTCCCCGACTGTAGGCGGGACGTTCCGGACCGGAACGTCCCGCCCCGGTCAGGAGCGCGTCCGGGCCGCGGGTTCGGCGACCTCGGCGGCCGAGGTGGCGGACCCGGCCCGGGGCTTCGGGAGGGTGAGGGTGACCAGCGCGGCGACGACGGCGACGCCGCAGCCGAGCAGCATGGCGGTGTGGAACCCGTCCTCGGACGGGATGACGTGCCCGGCGACCGAGATCGTCATCTGCGACAGGATCACCCCGACCAGCGCCGCTCCGGTGGACGTGCCGAGCGACCGCATCAGCGTGTTGAAGCTGTTCGCCGCGCCCGTCTCGGACCGCGGGACGGCCCCCATGATCAGTGCGGGCATCGCCCCGTAGGCCAGGCCGACGCCCCCGTTGATGATGAGCCCGACGACCAGGACGCCCCAGGTCGAGCCGATCAGCGCGAGCGAGACGCCGTAGCCGAGCGCGATCACCAGGCTTCCGGCGCACAGCGTGGTCTTCGGGCCGCGCGCGGCCGACAGCTTCGCGCCGAGCGGCGAGATCAGCATCATCATCAGCCCTGCGGGCGCCATCCACAGTCCCGCCGCGAACATCGACTGGCCGAGGCCGTAGCCGAGCGCCTTCGGCAGCTGGAGCAGCTGCATCAGCACGAGCGACTGCGCGTACATCGCGCAGCCGACCAGGATGGACGCGACGTTCGTCAGCAGCACCTGGCGGCGCGCGGCGGTCCGCAGGTCCACCATCGGGTCGCTGACGCGCAGCTCGAACACACCCCAGGCCAGCAGGACGATCACGGCCGCGCCGAACAGGCCGAGCGTGGTGGCGCTCGTCCAGCCCCAGTCCGCGCCCTTGGACACGGCGAGCAGCAGGCAGACCACGCCGACGCCGAGCCCGACCGCGCCGATCACGTCGAACCGCCCGGACCTCTCGCGCACGGCCGCCGCCGGGACGAGCCTCCAGATCAGCAGGCCGATCATGACGCTGAGCACGGCCGACGCCCAGAACAGCACGCGCCAGCTGGTGTTCTCGGCGACCGCCGCCGCGACCGGCAGGCCGAGCGCGCCGCCGATGCCCATGGACGAGCTGATCAGCGCGATGGCGCCGCCGAGCCGCTCGGGCGGCAGCACGTCGCGCAGCACGCTGATGCCGAGCGGGATCAGTCCCATGCCGACGCCCTGGAGTCCGCGTCCGATGATCATCGGGACGACCGAGGACGACAGCGCGCACACCACCGAGCCCGCGACCAGCGGCACCACGCTGACCAGCAGCAGCCGCCGCTTGCCGTACAGGTCGCCGAGGCGTCCGACGGCCGGGATCGCGACCGCGCCCGCGAGCAGCGTGGCGGTCACCGTCCAGGACGCGTTGGACGCGCTCGTGTGCAGGATGTCGGGCAGCCGTCCGATCAGCGGCACCACGAGCGTCTGCATCAGAGCGGCGACGATGCCCGCCACGGCCAGCACGGCCACCACCCCGCCGCCGGACCGCACGGTGGGGGCCTCCTGCGCTGCCACGGGTTCGGGTTCGTCCATCGCGTTCTCCTGCGTCGTCGGGGGCGAAGTACATGTGCACGATACACATGGCATGCACAGCACACAAAATGTGTGCCATGCACACCCCAGGACCGTGTGGTAGGGATGGAGCCAGTCAGGACACCCACCGGGGAAGGACTCCGAGAACGCCATGCAGAAGCCGACGGACCTGGTCGAGTACGAGACCATGCTGCTCGGCCGCCACCGCCCGCTGCTCTCGTCCGGCCCCGAGTCGGAGATCGGCGGCCTGGAGCGCACCGCCTACATCGTGCTCAGCCGCGTCCGGGTCGAGGGCCCGATGACGATCCGGCAGCTCAGCGAGGCGTTCGGGCTCGACCAGTCCACCCTGAACCGGCAGACCTCCACGCTCGTCCGGGTCGGCCTGCTCGAGCGGATCCCCGACCCGGACGGCGGCATCGCGCGCAAGTTCCGCCTCACCGCCGAGGGCGAGCGCCGCCTGGACGAGTGCCGCGACGAGATCGTCCAGGGGCTGGACAAGGTCATGGCCGACTGGTCATCCGAGGACGTCGCCACCTTCGCGGCCTTCCTCAAGCGTTTCAACACCGACATCGAGCGCCTGTCCGGACGCCCCTGGCCCCGCCCGTAGGGGCATCCGGGACGCGTCCCGCCCTCCGGCGGCGGAGGGCCGAGAACTGGGCCCGGAAAAGGATCAGGGCGTCCTCGAAAGTCGAGAACGCCCTGGTCGGTAAGAGCCAGCGAGGGGACTTGAACCCCTAACCCTCGGTTTACAAGACCGATGCTCTGCCAAATTGAGCCACGCTGGCGAGTACGTCCGCATCGTAGTCGAACGGACGGGTCCGCGCGTCCCCGCTCGCGCCGCCGCGGCGCGCCCTTCCGGACGCGCCGCGGGCGGCAGAGGGCCTGCGGGCGGGTCAGTAGCGGGTGCCGACGGGCGGCGGGACCTCGGCCAGTTCGGCGAGATCGGCGTCCGTCAGCGCCAGGCCGGCGGCCCCGCTGTTCTCCTCCAGCCGGGACAGCCGCTTGGTGCCGGGGATCGGCACGACATGGCCGCCCTGGGCCAGCGTCCAGGCGATCGCGACCTGGCCGGGCGTCGCGCCGTGCCGGTCGGCGACCGCGCGGACCCGGTCCACGATCGCCAGGTTGGCCTTCAGCGCCTCGTCCGCGAAGCGCGGCAGCCGGGCCCGGAAGTCGTCCTCGCCGAAGTCCGCCGCCGAGGTGTACCGGCCGGTCAGGAAGCCCCGTCCCAGCGGCGAATAGGGGACGAACCCGACTCCGTGCTCGGCCGTCCAGGCGACGACCTCGTCGTCCCGGGTCCACAGCGACAACTCGTTCTGGACGGCCGCCACCGGGTGGATCGCGTGCGCGGCCGCGATCTGCTCGGGCCGGACGTCCGAGATTCCGAGGTTCCGGACCAGGCCCTGCTCGACCAGTTCGGCGAGCGCGCCCCAGCTCTCCTCGAGCGGAACGTTCTCGTCCACCCGGTGCAGGTAGTAGAGATCGATGTGGTCGGTGCCCAGGCGGCGCAGCGACTCCCGGACGGCGGCCCGGATGTGCTCCGGACGGCCGTCCTTGTGCATCGCCCGGTTGTCCTCGCCCTCCGGGATGCGCAGCCCGACCTTGGTGGCGAGGACGACCTCGTCCCGGCGGCCCTTCAGAGCCCGTCCGACCAGCTCCTCGTTGGTGAACGGGCCGTACACGTCAGAGGTGTCGATCAGCGTCGCGCCGAGATCGATCGCCCGGTGGATCACCCGGATCGACTCGGCCTCGTCCCGTTCCCCCACGGTGTAGGCGTGGGTCATCCCCATGCAGCCGAGGCCTACGGCCCCGACCGACAGCCCACCGATAACGCGCTTGTCCACAAATGCCTCCGGTTCCGTGCGTGATACCGGAAGCGACGTTACTCAGGACGAGCGGCGGCGCGACACCTCGTAGAGCGCGACTCCGGCGGCGACGCCCGCGTTCAGCGACTCGGCCTGACCCGGCATCGGGATCGTGACGATCATGTCGCAGGTCTCGGCGACCAGACGGCCGAGCCCCTTGCCCTCCGAGCCCACGACCAGCACGAACGGCCCGTCCGCGATCTCCAGATCGCCGACCGGGGTGCTGCCCGCGGCGTCCAGGCCGGCGACGAAGCAGCCCGCCTTCTGGTACGCCTTCAGCTGCCGGGAGAGGTTGGTGGTCTGCGCGACCGGGATGGTCGCGAGCGTCCCGGCGGAGGTCTTCCACGCGCCCGCCGTGACACCGGCCGCGCGCCGCTCCGGAAGCACCACGCCCGTCGCGCCGAACGCGGCGGCGCTGCGCACGATCGCGCCGAGGTTGCGCGGGTCGGTGATCCCGTCCAGCGCGACGATCAGCGGGCGGGTGCCGCGGAGCAGGTCGTCGGCGTGCGCGTAGCGGTACGGCTTGACCTGGAGCGCGATCCCCTGGTGGACGGCCCCGTCGGTGAGCCGGTCGAGCTCGGTGCGCCCGGCCTCCAGCAGCGGGATGTTCCGGTCGGCGGCGATCTGGATCGCCTCCCGGATCCGGTCGTCCCGCGCGTCGGTCACGTACAGCGCCGACCCCGGCACCCTGGCGCGCAGGGCCTCTACCACCGGGTTGCGGCCGGTGACCAGCTCCGGGGTCTCGCCGGTCGCGCGCCGCGCCCCGGCCGGACGTCCCGTGGGAGTGGCGGCCTTGGCGGCGTCGGCCGCCGTCTTGCGGGCGGCGCGCGCGCCACCCGGGCCGAGCGTGTCGGTCCCGGTGCGGCGGGAGCTCTTGACGGCCCGGGCCTTCTGGCGCTTGCCGTGCCAGTGCCGGTTCTCGGCCTTCGGGGTGGGGCCCTTGCCCTTGCGCTTCGGCATGATTCCTTTACGCCCTTCGCGACGTTGCGGCTTGCGGAGTGCACGCCCTCGTGGCGTCGGGCGGCTCAGATCTCGGACGCGCCGGGGATCCGCGCGCGCCCTCCAAACCTCTGATTTTAGGTGCCCCCGACCCCTGCCCAGGCCATCCCCCCGCGAGCGAGGGGCCGGGGGCGGCGGTTCGGGACTCGGGACGCCTGCCCGGCGGGTCGTCGGCCGGCAGGCGGCTCAGGACTCGGGGCGGTCGTTCGGCGGGTCCAGGCGGGCCGCGAGCCGGGCGAGGTGGGTCTCGATCGCGGTGAGGCGGGCCTCGATCCGCTCGAGGCGTTCCCCGGCGGCCGCGGCGGCGCGTCCGCTCTGGAGGAGGCTGAGCGGCAGGATCCGGGCGGCCCGTCCGCGCAGCGACCGCTCGATCTCCCGCCGGACGATCTCCAGGTCACCGGCGGCATCAGAGATCACCCGGACGGCGCGCCCCTCGCCCTCGCGGATCATCCCGAGGAGCAGGTGCCCGGGCAGGATCACCTCCGAGCCGAGCCGGTTCGCCTCGCGGAGCCCGAACTCCAGCGCCTTCTTGGCGCGCGGCGTGAAGGGGACCTGGCCCGGCGGTCCGCCCTCGTCCGCCGGGACGGTCTTGGCGATCTCGGCGCGCAGCCGCTCCAGGTCGAGCCCGGCCCGGCCGAGCACCGAGCCGACCCCCGGCTCGTCACCGCGGACGAGGCCGAGCAGCAGGTGCTCGGTGCCGATCGCGGAGTGCCCGAGCCTCCGGGCCTCGTCCTGGGACAGCACGACCGCCTGCCGCGCGTCGTCGGAGAACCGTTCGAACAACGGGACCACCTCGCAGGAGATGCGACGGGACCCTTCCGACGCTACGCCGCGTTCCGTCCTCCCGAACACCGTCGGGCGGGCGGAACGCGGCGGATCGCAGGGAAACGCGCCAAGACGCCGTCGGTACGCGTCGGGACGCGCCCTGGCGTCAGTCGCGCTTGAGGTCCCAGCGGGGGCCGTGGGGGGTGTCCTCGACGAGGACGCCCGCCTCGGTGAGCTGGTCGCGGATGGCGTCGGCGGCGGCGAAGTCCTTGCGCTTGCGCGCCTCCTGCCGCTGTTCGAGGGCCACCTTGATCAGGGCCTCCACCACCGGGGTCAGGTCGTCCCCGGTCGTGGCGTCCCACTCGTCCGACAGCGGGTCGAGGCCGAGCACGCCGGTCATCGCACGGACCGAGGCCAGGAGCCGCCGGGCGGCGTCCTTGTCCTCGGCGGCGAGGGCGTTGTTGCCCTCCCGGACGGTCTCGTGCACGGCGGCAAGCGCCTGCGGAACGCCCAGGTCGTCGTCCATGGCCTGGACGAACGCCTCCGGAAGCGTCCCGGGCTCGCCCGCCCCGACGACCTCGGCGGCGCGCTTCACGAACCCCTCGATGCGCTGGTAGGCGGTGACCGCCTCGGTGAGCGCGGAGTCGGTGTAGTCCATCAGCGACCGGTAGTGCGCGGACGCGAGGTAGTACCGCACCTCGGCGGGACGCGCCCGGTCGAGCAGGTCGGTCAGCAGCACGACGTTGCCGATGGTCTTGCTCATCTTCTCGCCGTCCACGGTGAGCAGCCCGTTGTGCATCCAGTAGCGGGCGAACGCGTCGCCCGCACCCTTGGACTGGGCGATCTCGTTCTCGTGGTGCGGGAAGATCAGGTCGACGCCGCCGCCGTGGATGTCGAACGTCGGGCCGAGGTACATCGTCGCCATCGCCGAGCACTCCAGGTGCCAGCCCGGACGGCCCTCGCCCCAGGGCGTGTCCCACGCGGGCTCGCCCGGCTTGGCGCCCTTCCAGAGCGCGAAGTCGCGCGCGTCGCGCTTGGCGTTCTCGTTCGGGGTGTCCCCGGCCGACCGCATGTTCTCCAGGCGCTGGTTGGACAGCTCGCCGTAGTGCTCGGCCCAGGAGTTCACGTCGAAGTACACGTCCCCCTCGGACGCGTAGGCGTGCCCGTTGTCGATCAGCCGCCGCATCAGCTTGATCATCTCCGGGACGTGCCCGGTGGCGCGCGGCTCGATCGTGGGCGGCAGGCATCCGAGCCGGTCGTAGCCCTGGCCGAAGATCCGCTGGTTGCCCTCGGCCACCGCGAACCACGGCGTCCCGGTGTCCGCGGCGACTTTGATGATCTTGTCGTCGATGTCGGTGACGTTCCGGACGAAGGTCACCTCGTACCCCGACGCGCGCAGCCAGCGCAGCAGCACGTCGTAGATGACGCCCGAGCGCAGGTGCCCGATGTGCGGGGAGGCCTGCGGCGTCGCCCCACACACGTACATCCCCACGCGGCCCTCTCGAAGCGGCTCGAACGCGCGGACGGTACGGGTGCTGGTGTCGTAAAGGCGCAGGCTCACGCCCCAAGGTTATTGGATCGTGCGGGACACGCGCCTTCCCGAACGCCCTTTCTCCTCGACTTCCCCACCCGGACTCTCCTCGGGGCGACCGGCTGGACGGTCGCCCCGAGGTCGTCAGTGGACGTGGACGGAGGACGGGGTCACGCGGACGATCACACGCTCCTCCGGTCCCCGCGCCGTCCACGGGTTCCCGGTGTACTTCTGGGACAGCTCCTCGATGAGCGCGGCCTCCGGGTCGTCCTCGATGGTGACCGTGCCGCGGACCTCGGCGTAGTCGTAGGGGTTGGCCAGGTCGTAGGTGGTCAGGTTGATCCGCGGGTCGCGGACGAGGTTGGAGTGCTTGCGCCGCCCCTTGGTCGTGGAGAACACGATCGCCTCCCCGTCCACCTTCGCCCACACGGGGCTCGCCTGCGGCGCGCCGTCCGGGTTGATGGTCGCCACCGTCACGAAGTTCTTCCCGTCGAACAACGCACGCGCCTTGTCGTTGAGCGCCTTCTCCGCCATGACGTCCTCCAGAAGATCATTAGGTCAGGGGCATCCTCGCACGCACTCCGTCCCCGCTGATCAACGGGACCGCTACCGGACGGGACGCTCCCTTGCCGTGGCGAGGCGGGCGCAGAGGTCCACGAGCGCGACGGCGTTGGGAGTGTGGGCCGCGAGCGCGGTCAACTCCCGGACGCCGTCGACCGATTCCACCCGGACCAGGCCGTTCATCATGCTCACGTCACGAATGGCGGGCCAGGGCACCAGCTGGCCGTCCTTGCCGATCCCGTCTGGACCGAGCTCGAACGCCCCGAACCGGACC
Source organism: Spirillospora sp. NPDC052269 (assembly GCF_040679435.1). NCBI lineage: Bacteria > Bacillati > Actinomycetota > Actinomycetes > Streptosporangiales > Thermomonosporaceae > Spirillospora > Spirillospora sp. NPDC052269. The sequence continues at coordinate 456,461 of NZ_JBFAUU010000005.1, read as the reverse complement.
GTCCCACCACTCCGCACGACCGCCGTGAGCCGCGGGACGACCCGGGCCGCGACCTCCGCGACGACGACGTCCCCGAGCCGCCGCACGTCCGGCAGGCGGTCGTCGAGCGGCAGGTCCCGCCCGCCCACGGCCGTCACGGTGAAGCGCCATCGCGTCCGCCCGCGCGTCCCGCTGCGGACGCCCGCGACGGTCACGGCGGACAGGTCGTCCCAGCGGTAGGCCACCGCCCGTCCCGTCCCGGCGTAGACCAGGCCGCCTCCGAACAGGTAGACGACGGGCCAGTGCCCCCGCAGTCGCGCGCGCAGGAGGATCCGCACCGCGACGGCCAGATAGGCGGCGCCGACGGATGCGGCGAGCACGCCGATCCAGAACCGTCCGGCGCGCAGGTACAGCACGGACGCGGGCGCGAGCACGAGGACGGCGAGACCGAGCAGCACCAGCCAGCCGATGGCGCGCCGACGGCCGGTCCGGGCGTCGAACACCCGGACCGGCGCCCCGAGCCCATGCGCGGCGGCCCGCTCCAGCACCGAACGAGGAAATGGCACAAAGTACCGACTACCCCAACGTCACCGAAGAAAATCACCACCGCGCGCCATTCCCCCATCACCGGCCCGCCGCACCGCCATCGCCCGCCCACATGAGCGACCGGACGAAACGGTGCGGCGGCGTGGGGTCAGGTGGCGGTGCGGGCCCAGGTCCAGGCGTATTCGGGGTCTTCGCAGCCGCGGGCGGCGGGCCCCAGGTCCAGCGGACGGAAGGTGTCGATCATGACGGCCAACTCGGTCGCACGGTCGTGCCCCTGCTTCACCGCGTCGATCACGGCCTCCACCGCGCCCGGCTGCGGTCCGTGCGTGAACCCGGCCGGGTGCAGCGAGATCGAACCGATCCCGATGCCCGAGCCCTTCCGCGCGCTGTAGTCGCCGCCGACGTAGAACATCATCTCGTCGGAGTCCACGTTGTGGTGGTTGTAGGGGATCGGCACGGCCTCCTCATCGAAGTCGAACGGGCGCGGGCAGAAGGAGCAGATCACGAAGTTCGGGCCCTCGAACGTCTGGTGGACGGGCGGCGGCGCGTGCGTCCGCTTCACGATGGGCTCGAAGTCGTGGATGTTGAACACGTACGGGTACAGGTAGCCGTCCCACCCGACCACGTCGAACGGGTGGTTCAGGTACGTCAACCTGGACAGGCCACCGCGCGTGCGCACGATGACCGGAACCTCGCCGCCCTCCATCTGCAAGGGCTCGGCGGGGGCACGCAGATCCCGTTCGCTGTAGGGCGCGTGCTCGAGGAACTGCCCGAACTGCGACAGGTACCGCTTCGGCGGCCGCACATGACCGCTCGCCTCGATGACCAGCGCGCGGAGCGTCTCACCGTCCTTGGGCACCCAGCGGTGGATCGTCCCGGTCGGGATCACCACGTAGTCGCCCTCGCCGACCTCCAGCGCGCCGTAGGTCGACTCGAACGTCGCCCGGCCCGTCTGGACGTAGACGACCTCCGAGCCGACCGAGTTGCGGTACAACTCGCTCGGCCGGCCGGACGAGGCCACGAACGACATCCGCACGTCCTGGTTGCCGAACAGGACCTGGCGGCCGAGCACCAGATCACCGCCGACCGGCAGATCCTGGGTGCGGTAGCCGCGCGGCTGCAGCGGATGGTTCGGGGTCAGTCCCCCCGCCGCGGCGACGTCGTCCAGCCCCTCGCTCTTGATGATCGCTGTCGGGGCGTGCCGGTGGTACAGCAGGCTGGAATCGGAGGAGAACCCCTCCTCACCCATCAGCTCCTCGGCGTAGAGCCCGCCGTCCGGACGGCGGAACTGCACGTGACGCTTGCGTGGGACCTCACCCACGACCCGGTAGTACGGCATCACTGCCTCCAGTAAGGGGACGCCATCGTCACCGCCACCGTACGTCCCGACACGTTTCGGGCGCAGCACACCTGATCACCGCGTGCCGTACCCGTCCTGGTTAATCTGGGCGCCGCCCGTCCCCTCCCCGAACCGCGAGCCGAGATGTCGTCCGAAGCGCCCCCGTCCCGTCTGCCGCGCCGCCTCCTCACCTTCAGCGCCGCCCTCCTGGTGACCCTGCTGACCGCAGCGGCGTGCACCCTGACCTGGGACGTCCTGCGCACCCTGGCCGAGACGGGCGGCATCGACCACACCTGGTCCGCCGTCTATCCGGCCGCCGCCGACGCCCTCCTCGTCCTTACCCTCCTTTCCCTGCTCGCGGCCCGCCACGCCCGCTGGTGGACCCGCGCCCTCCGCTGGACGCTCCTGCTCCTCCTCTTGGCGGGCCTGTCCTGGACCACCGTCCAGCACGCCGTCTGGGGCTACGCGTCCCTCCCCGCCAAACCCCTCCGCGGCACCGTCGCCGTAGCCCCGCACGCGATGCTCCTCATCGGCGTCTGGCTGTGGCTGACAACCCTCCGCCTACTCCGCACCCCAACACCCCGCCAGCGCCCCACGTCTCCCCCAACCCCCGCCGCACCCCTCCACGAATCCCCCCTCGAACACCTCTTCCCACCAGCCCCCACCTCGGACGCCCCCGCGGAACGCCACCCCCAGCACCCCGCAGAACACCCCGTCCAGTTCCTCTCACCCCCTCCCGAAGAGCACGGCCCCCAAACCGTCACCACCCCATCCGCCCAAGACTCCCCAAACCACCCCGCCGAGCGCGCTACAAGGCCCCGGGCAGCCCTCCAGGACCACACAGGCCCCCACACTCAACAAGCCGAAGCGCCCCACCCCGACGAACCAAGCCAGAGAACACTGGCAACACCCCCTCTCGCCCCCTACCCCACAACCGCCCTCTCCTCCGAACCGGAGATCCAGCCCGACACCTCCACCACGCGGCAGCATCCGCAGCGCCGTCAGGTCACGGTCGCGGCGCCCCGACTCCACAACGAGGGGGCTCGCCCGCCGGAATCACCCCTGGACGCCCGCGCGGACAACGCCGCCGCGCACCCGACCCCGCCGCCAAGGGAAGATTCGACGCCACCTCTCACCCCCTCCAAGGACGACGGCAACACCCCACTCGCCGTCGTCCCCAACGCCGGGACCGAGGCCCGAACCCCAGGTCATCCCCCGGCAGACACGAACGCCCCGCAACAGCCAGCCGAGGAGCCCCAGGCCGGCGCACATGCCGCGTCCGAACACGCCTCCCACTCCCCCGGCGAAGACCTTCACCCCAACCACCCCGCTCACCCCAAGAACGCCCACACCCCCACCGCCCCCCTCCCCACCAACGACACGCCCCCGGAGTCCCCCGAGGCCGTCGACTCAGCCGAAGCCAGCCCCCACCTCGCCCCTCCCAAAGACACACCCCCCGAGGACGAACCACAGCCCCTCCCCTCCCACGAAGCACCGCCAACCACGCCCGCCCCTGATCCCGACCCCGACCCCATCTCCCCAGACCGCGAAGGTCGCACGGCGAAGAACACCCCGCAGCCCCCTCGTCCCAAGCACGCCCCCCTCTCCACGCCGCTCCCAGACGGCGAGGGTCACACGGCCGAAGCCACTTCCCAGCCCCTCCTGGCCGAGCACGACCCACTCCCCGCGCCGCTCCCAGACGTTCAACTGGACGAGGCTCAGACGGACGACACGCCACCCTGGGGCTTGAATTCGCCATCCAGCAGGCTCCGCAGTTCCCCCACTCCCCCTGCCGACTAGCCACCCTCGGCAGCAGCCATCGCTGCCACGAAAACGAGTCAGGCGACCCGGCTTCGGGCCCACAGTCACCCGTGCCGGCCGTACCTGCAGTTCTCCGGCGGCTAGGTCGACGCCGGGACCGCCGAGGCCGAGCCCTGCTCATGGCCACCACGAGTTTGGCGTTGCCGCCGGGCGCCGAGCCGAGCCCCTCGGTGAACAGCTCGGTGTCGGGGAGGGGCAGTCCGGCAGCCCGGCGAAGATCACGTCCATGAAGACCTGGCCGCTCAGAAAGACGTCCAGGCCGGGTGCCTCCCCGGCGTCACGCTGGCCGTCCGTGCGGCGGAGCCCGGCCCAGCGCGCACCGGGCGAGCCGGCAGCGTGCTCGACGGCCTCGGTGTCAGCGCTCCACTACCGGAACCAACGCTGGCGCAGCTGGCCTCCCCGCGCAGCCAGGCCAGTAACCGTGAAGCCCTTGTGCAGGGGGGGGCAGTGAGCCGATGGGCGGATGCAGGCAGGCCGGTAAGCGATGGGCAAGGAATATCGAGAGAGCGGGCGGTGGCAGCAGGCCAGGTCGCGGGCCCGGACGGGGGAGGCCAGGACGGGGGTGGAGGCCCAGACGGAAGAGGCTGAGACGGGGTGCGCCCGGACGACATGGGCCCGGATGGCTGTGGACCGAGGCCGAGGCCGGGCCGGGGCCGGAGATGGACGTGGGGCTGGGCCGGGGGCAGGGCGGGGCCGGAGGTGAGCGTAGGGCTGGGCCGAGCGTGGGCCGTGGGCCGTGGGCAGGCGGTGGGACGGCACGGTCTGGATGGCTGTGGGCCGGGGCGAGCGTGGGCCAGGCCGGGCGTGGGTCGTGGGTCGTGGGTCGTGGGTCGTGGGCCAGCGTAGGCAGGCGCCGGACGCAGGCCCAGACGGACGCAGGCCCAGACGGACGCAGGCCCAGGCGGACGCAGGCAGGCGGTGGAACGGCACAGGTCTAGATGGCTGTGGGCCGGGCCGAGGCCGGGGCCGGAGATGGACGTGGGTCTGGGCCGGGGGCGGGCCGGAGATGGACGTGGGTCTGGGCCGGGGGCGGGCCGGAGATGGACGTGGGTCTGGGCCGGGGGCGGGCCGGAGATGGACGTGGGTCTGGGCCGGGGGCGGGCCGGGGCCGGAGGTGGGCGTGGCTCTGGGCCGGGCGTGGGCCGGTCGTGGGTCGTGGGTCGTGGGCGAGCGTAGGCAGAGGCCGGACGCAGGCCGGGGGCGGGCGTGGGCCCGGGGCGGGCGTGGGCCCGGGGCGGGCGTGGGCAGGCGGTGGAACGGCACAGGTCTAGATGGCTGTGGGCCGGGGCCGGACGCAGGCCGGGGGCGAGTGTAGGCAGGCGGTGGGACGGCACGGTCTGGATGGCTGTGGGCCGGGGCGAGCGTGGGCAGGGGCCGGGCGTAGGGCGGGGGTGGGCGTGGACCGGGGCCGGGCGTAGGGCGGGGCGGTGAAGAGGCGGGGGGGGTGTCCGGGTGGGCCGGAAATGGTCGGGTGGGGGTGGGGGTGTGCGGGTACGTCTTCGGGCATGGGTCGACTGTTCGCTGGGTTGGTGGACGACGCCGCGCTGTTTCCGCCGGCACGGGAGTCGTTGGAGAAGGCACTGCCCGCTTACCGGGACGCGGCCGGGGACGTGGTGATCGGGCGCTTCCTGTGTCCGGCGTCGCGGGTCGCCGAGTTGCGGACGCTGCTCCTCACGGATGACCTCCTGGATCTGGGGGTGATCGCGGACACCGGGGTGGACGCCTTGCCGAAGGTGCTGGAGGACGTGGCGTCCGAGCCCCGGCTCCGGCTGCGCGGGATCGAGGTCGCGCTCCCGGAGGACGCGGCTCAGGCGCAGGCCGCGACGGTCACGATCGCGGCGCTGGCACCGGAGGTGCCGACGTTCCTCGAGGTTCGGCGGGCGGCCTCGTGGCATGCGGTGGTGGACGGGATCGCCGCCGCGCATGAGGCCGGGGCCCGGGTCGGGGCGAAGCTCCGGACGGGCGGGGTGACGGCCGACGCGTTCCCGTCGCCGGACGAGGTCGCGGTGTTCGTGGGTGCGTGCGTCGAGCGGCGGTTGCCGTTCAAGTGCACGGCGGGCCTGCACCATGCCGTGCGGCACGCGGATCCGGAGACCGGGTTCGTCCACCATGGGTTCCTGAACATCCTGCTGGCCACGGCGCATGGCGGAAGCCTCGAGGACGTCCTCGCGACCGACCCTGTCGCCGTCGCCTCGCGGGTGCGCGGCCTGACCGGTGATCAGCGCGAAGCGGCGCGGCGGATGTTCACCGGTTTCGGCTCCTGTGACATCGACTCCCCGCGTTCGGACCTCGCCGACCTCGGCCTGCTGTGAGGGGACGGCTCTGTTGTCGGGCCGAGCGTCCAATGCCGGCCCCGCGGTGGGCCCTTCACTCGAAGGGAAGGGCTTCCTCAAGGGGCCTTTCTGCGGGTGAGCGCAAAGTGGAGCACCGGGGAGGCCTCCACGGGCTCGCGGCCCGGACCACCGGCCCTGACACCGTCCGGCACGTAGAACACGGACGGGGCCTCCTCGGCGATCATCAGCCGTTCTTTCGCCTTGAGTCAGCCCGCCGGGACGGTACTGGGGTCGCCATCCGGTCACGAGCCGAGATGAGGCGTGCGATGGCCGCTCTCTGCGAGCTCTGGGGTGGGTGTCGGGTGCGGACGGTCGGGCTTGATCGATGGTCGGTGGATGGGGTGTGGAGGGACGAAGACGAGTGGTGCGAGGTTCGGTGCGGCGAGGGGGTTGGTCGATCTCGGTGGGCGGGGAAGGATGGTGCGCATGACTTGGGTTGAGGTCGACGAGGACAGCGGCTTTGGCATCGAGAATCTGCCGTACGGGGTGTTCCGGCGGGACGGAGCGGACGCGCGGGTCGGGGTCGCGATCGGCGATCGGGTGCTGGATCTGGCCGGACTGGCCGGGGCCGGGCTCGTCGAGGATCGCGGCTGGTTCGCATCCGGCGCGCTGAACGGGTTCATGGCGGCAGGACGGGCCGCCTGGACGGCGAACCGGGCCCGGCTGCGGGAACTGCTCACGGATCCGGCACACCAGGAGGCGGTGTCGCCACATCTGGTGCCGGTCGCGGATGTCGAACTGCTGCGGCCGTTCGAGGTCGCCGACTACGTGGACTTCTACTCCTCCGAGCACCACGCGACGAACGTCGGCCGGATCTTCCGGCCGCAGGGCGAGCCGCTTCTGCCGAACTGGAAGCACCTTCCGGTCGGGTATCACGGGCGGGCCGGGACGGTGTACGCGTCCGGGACGCCGATCGTGCGGCCGTGCGGACAGCGCAAGGTCGTGCCGGCCGACGCGGCGCCGTCGTACGGGCCGTGCCTGAAGCTCGACATCGAGGCCGAGGTCGGATTCGTCGCCGGGGTGCCGTCGACGCCGGGACGGCCCGTCACTCCGCGCGCGTTCCGTGATCACGTCTTCGGGTTCGTGCTGGTGAACGACTGGAGCGCGCGGGACATCCAGGCTTGGGAGGCGCAGCCGCTCGGGCCGTTCCTCAGCAAGTCGTTCGCGACCTCGGTCTCGCCCTGGGTGGTGCCCCTCGCGGCTCTGGAGGCGGCCCGGGTCGCCCCGCCCGCACAGGACCCGGCGCCCCTGCCCTACCTGCGCGCCGACGAACCTTGGGGGCTCGACCTGCGGCTGGAGATCCTGATCAACGGGCACGCCGTGTCGCGGCCGCGGTTCGACGGGATGTACTGGACGCCGCCGCAGCAGCTCGCGCACGCGACGGTGAACGGCGCGCCGCTGCGCACCGGGGACCTGTTCGCCTCCGGGACCGTCTCGGGACCCGCCAAGGAGGAGCGCGGCTGCCTGCTGGAGCTGACCTGGAACGGCACGGAGCCGCTTGAGCTGCCGGACGGCGCGAAGCGCGCGTTCCTCGAGGACGGCGACACCGTCACCATCCGCGCGACCGCGCCGGGCGCGAACGGGACCAAGATCGATCTCGGCGAGGTGACCGGAACCATCCGCCCCGCGCACTGCTGAACGTCTCATGTGATCGAGTCTGCGCCGCCGGAGTCGGGTAATGGAAAGTTACCCACAGGTTGTGGATAACCCTCCGGCGCGCAGGACTCAAAGCTCGGTGATCGCACGAACGGAACGCCCGGAACCGGGCGAGGTCGCGGGGAGCGTGCGAGGTTCTGAACAAGCTGCGCCAAGCCCTGAGGGCCGAGCGACGGAGCCGTGAGCCCATCGAGGACGGGCAGAACTGAACCGGGACGGCAGGAGCCCGTACTGGGGAATGGCAGGGCTGCGCAGGAGCGGCAAGGAGCCGATCGCGCAGCGCGCCCCGCCGCAGCAGCAGGCATCCCGCGCGCGTGGGATGGACATGCCGGAACCTTGAGCATCCCCGGAATGGCGCACTCCTCTGCGGACGGGCGAGCTGCATGGGGCGGCTGGAGGCGCCGCGCGTGGGATGGGCCCGCCGGAGCCCTGGGCACCCCTGGGGTGGCGCGCTGCTCTGCAGACGAGCGAGCTGCATGGGCGGTTGGAAGCGCCGCGCGTGGGATGGGCCCGCCGGAGCCCTGGGCACCCCTGAGGTGGCGCACTCCTCTGCAGACGAGCGAGCTGCATGGGGCGACCGGAAGCGCCGCGCGGCTCGGGTGCGCCAGCGCGCCAGGTGATTGCCGGGTGGGTTGCTTGGGTGCACCTGCACGCGCCACGAGTGCGCCAGGCGGGCAGCTCAGGCACGCCAGGCGCGCGGCAGGGCGCCAGCACGCGGCGTGAGTGTGCTGGGTGGGGGGGCTTGGGGGTGGGTGGGGTTACGTGGGGGGGTTGGGGAAGACGAGGGCGTTGGCCAGGGCGGCCAGTCCTTCGCCTCGGCCGGTGAGGCCGAGTCCGTCGGTGGTGGTGGCCGAGACGCTGACGGAGGCGCCGCCGAGCGCTTCCGAGAGGGCCTTGGCGGCCTCGTCGCGGCGCTTGCCGATCTTGGGACGGTTGCCGATGACCTGCACGGCGACGTTGCCGATCAGCCAGCCCGCCTCGTCCACCAGGCGGGCCGTCTCGCGCAGCAGCGTGGCGCCGGACGCGCCGGACCAGCGAGGGTCGGACGTGCCGAAGACCTTGCCGAGATCGCCGAGTGAGCAGGCGGACAGCAGCGCGTCGCAGATCGCGTGCGCGGCGACGTCGCCGTCGGAGTGGCCCTCGAGGCCGGGACCCTCGCCGGGCCATTCGAGCCCCGCCACCCAGAGGGGACGGTCATGGAAAGCGAACGGGTGGACGTCGGTTCCGACGCCCACCCGTGGAAGCTGATGATTCACCTGATCAGCTGGCCAGCACCTCGTCGAGGAGGGCCTCGGCCTTGTCCTCGTTGGTCTTCTCCGCGAGCGCGAGCTCGCTGACCAGGATCTGGCGAGCCTTGGCGAGCATGCGCTTCTCGCCCGCCGAGAGCCCGCGCTCCTTGTCGCGACGCCAAAGATCACGCACAACCTCGGCGACCTTGTTGACGTCACCGGAGGCGAGCTTCTCCAGGTTGGCCTTGTAGCGGCGCGACCAGTTGGTCGGCTCCTCGGTGTAGGGTGCGCGCAGCACCTCGAACACCTTCTCCAGACCCTCCTGGCCGACGACGTCGCGCACGCCCACGTCCTCGACGTTCTCGACCGGAACCTGAACTGTCAGGTCGCCCTTGTCGACCTTCAGGACCAGGTAGGTCCTTTCCTCACCCTTGATGGTGCGAGTCTCGATGGCCTCGATCCGAGCAGCCCCATGGTGGGGGTAGACGACGGTGTCGCCGACCTGGAAAGTCATGTGACAAGTACCCCTTCCGCTAGAACCAGGGTAGCACGGACCTCGGGGTGACCGCACCGACGTTCGCGACAAATCCGCAGGTCAACCCCCTTATTGGGACCTTGACAATGTGTCTTGATAGTGCATCCGGGACACGTTTACCGAGTCCGCCCATCCCACCACCCCGGCCCGGCCCGTCCCGGCATCACCCCTTGTCACCGCACGTCCAGGCATGATCACGAAAGGGTCTCGAAGGCGCGGTGCGGCCATTTCGAGGCGTTCTGACACTCCCCCCTGTCAGGTCGCGCACCGCGGCCCATACTGGGAGGTGAACATGCCGGTCGCCGCGGGTACAAAACGTCCGAAAAAGAGTGAAAGGGGCGCAACGGGCGGGAGCGTTCCGGCGAACACGGGTGAACAGGAGAGGTGCGGCGTGAGGCCAGACGGCGATCCCGAGCATGACGACCACGGACTCCCCCACGTCGATGTCGTGGTGCCCGACGACGCCCGCGACCTGGACCGGGACGTCATCGCCTACCACCGTGAACAGCGCCAGCTCCGCCGCCGCGCCCGCTACGCCCGCCTCGTCGGCCCCTTCGCCCGCTTCGGCGTGGCCATCCCGATCATCACCGGCGCGCTGCTGATCGCGCTGGTCAGCGGGGTGCTGATGACCGCCCTCGGAACCCGCCCGGAAACGGGGCCGACCCGCGCCGCGCTCGCCCCGCACCCGTCCGCGGCGGTGGGGCAGAAGGGCGGCTACCTCCCCGCCGGCGACGTCACCGCGCCACCGGGCACGACGCACAAGAGCCTGCGCGACCTGCGGCCGGGCGTGATCGCGATCGCCTCGCCCAAGTGCTCCTGCTCGGCCGTGATCTCCGACCTCGCCAAGCGCGCCCAGGATCTCCGCCTCAGCCTGTGGCTGGTCGCCGACCGCCGCGGCTCCACCGCGTCCCCCACCGAGACGATCAAGTCCTTGCGCACGCTCGCGGGCGGCACGCACGACGGCGACCCCGTGGTCCTGGACGATCTGTCCGGCATCCTGGCCAAGGACTACGCCAACACCCCGGACGGACGTCCCGCCGTCGGGCTCACCGCGGTGTTCGTCGGCAGCGACGGAGTGGTCTCGGACGTCCGCGCGCCCGCGCATCCGGGGCCTGAGCTGACCGACCTCTTCAAGACCGCCACCCCGGACAGGAACAACTAGGCCACCGGACCTCCCTGCCGGAGCAGGGGGCGGTATAGAGGGATCCACCGGGATCGGGACCCCGGATCCGTACCACGGCCGCGACCTCGCTAGGCTGCCGTTCGGCGTTCGGTACGCCGAACCCCCACCGCATACAACCCCCTTTCCCGAGGAGATCGTCGCCGTGATCCGAAACAGCCGTCGAGTGGTCGCGCTCGCCTTCGCGGGCGCCGTCGCCATCGCGCCGGTGCTCTCCGGCTGCGGGGCCGGCGAGGAGCCTCAGACCGCGGCGCCGACGCAGCTCACCGAGGGCGTGAACGCCTGGGTGCCCAAGAACGAGGCGGCCAAGCCGCAGGTCAGCATCCGGAACATGTTCCTGCTCGGCCCGGCGCCGGAGCAGGCGCTGCCCGCCCAGTCCTCGATCCCGCTGTACGCCACGCTGATCAACGAGGTCGCCGGACGCACCGACCGGCTCGTGTCGGTCAGCGTGCCCGGGTTCGGCCCGGCCAAGATCGCCGACCAGGGCGTGGCGCTGCCGGCGGCGAAGGAGCAGGGCGAGGGCACCGCGGTGCCCCTGCTCGGGACGGCCGCGGCGGGTCACGCGACCCCCGCGGCGGGCCACGGGACCCCGTCGGGCGCGCCGTCGACCAAGCCGGCCACCCCGAAGTCCGGCAAGCCCGGCGCCAAGCCGTCGAGCGGTGCCCCGACCGCCCCGGCCTCCGGAGCCCCGACCGCCCCCGCGTCCGGTGAGCCGACCGCCCCCGCCTCGGGCGAGCCGACCGCCCCGGCGTCCGGCGAGCCGACCGCGCCCGCCTCGGGTGAGGCCACCGCGGCGCCCGGCGCCAAGGGCCCGCTGGTCGTGCTGACCCAGACGGACAAGCAGCTCCTCGGCGGCGAGAGCATCCAGGTCACGCTGCAGTTCGAGAAGGCGGGAACGATCACCCTCTCCGTCCCGGTCATCCCGCAGCAGAACGAGTTCAGCACCTACGTCGCCGTCTCGCCGGGCACGCCGTTCACCGCGGCCCCGACGACCGCGCCGAGCGGCAGCGGCGAGCCGTCCACGCCGGCCGGCGAGCCGAGCACCCCGGGCACCGAGCCGTCCGGCTCGTCCAGCCCGAGCAAGTCCGGCCAGCCGGAGAGCACCCAGACCCCGGCCGCCTGACCCGCGCACCACACGAAACGGCCCGCGCCGCGTCCCCCCGGACGCGACGCGGGCCGTTTCGCGTTCGCGGCCCCCGGAGGAAGCAGGACAAGGAAAAGGCCGCGGGCGGACGCCGGCGGCCTGGTTCTTCCTCGGTGGGTTATGGCTCGAACTTGTAGCCCAGGCCGCGGACGGTGACGATGTGGCGCGGCGTGGACGGGGCGTCCTCGATCTTGGCGCGGAGGCGCTTGATGTGGACGTCGAGGGTCTTGGTGTCACCGACGTAGTCGGCGCCCCAGACGCGGTCGATGAGCTGCATGCGGGTCAGGACGCGGCCCGCGTTGCGGAGCAGGACCTCCAGGAGCTCGAACTCCTTGAGGGGCAGCTGGACCGAGCCGCTGTTGACGCTCACGGTGTGGCGTTCGACGTCCATGCGGACGGGGCCGGCCTCGAGGACGGCGGGTGCGAGCTCCTCGCCGGCGTCGCCCTGGCGGCGCAGGACGGCGCGCATGCGGGCGATCAGCTCGCGGGTGGAGAACGGCTTGGTGACGTAGTCGTCCGCGCCCAGTTCCAGGCCGACGACCTTGTCGACCTCGCTGTCCTTGGCGGTGAGCATGATCACCGGGACGTTGGACCTGGCGCGCAGCTCACGGCACACCTCGGTGCCGGGCAGGCCCGGCAGCATCAGGTCGAGCAGGACGAGGTCGGCGCCGTTGCGCTCGAAGATGTCCAGCGCGTCCGGGCCGGTGGCCGCGACGGCGACCTCGAACCCCTCCTTGCGGAGGGTGTACGACAGCGCGTCGCTGAAGGACTCCTCGTCTTCCACGACGAGCACACGGGTCACGGTGATGCCTCCCGGGCGGTTCTGGGCAGGAGCGCGGAAGTCACCGCGTCCGGTCCTCGGGGGTCGGGTGGGATGGGGTGAGGCCGTGGACGAACGACAGGAGGGTCGCGTCCGGACGTGGCGCGTCCGGTCCGCGGTCCGTGCCGTTGGACTCGCCGGGGGCGTCACTGGGGGTCTCTGCGCCCGCGCTGAGCGGCGGGGCCGAAGGGTTCAGCAGCGGCAGCCGGAGGGTGAAGGTGGAGCCGGAGCCCTCCTTGCTCCAGACCGTGACCTCGCCGCCGTGCTTGCTGGTGACGTGCTTGACGATGGCCAGTCCGAGCCCGGTGCCGCCGGTCTGCCGGGACCGCGCGGGGTCCACCCGGTAGAAGCGCTCGAAGATCCGTTCCAGGTCGCCGTCGGGGATGCCGATGCCCTGGTCGGTGACGGTGATCTCGACGTGCTGGTCATCGGTCTGCCGGGTCGCCACGACCACGCGGGTGTTCTCGGGGCTGTAGGCGACGGCGTTGTCGATCAGGTTGCGCAGCGCGGTGACCAGCAGTTCCTCGTCGCCGCGCACCCGGAAGCCGTGCCGTCCGCCGACGATCAGCTCGATGTTCTTGGAGCCCGCGCGGATCTGCGAGCGGTCGAGCGACTCGTCGATCACCGTGTCGAGCTCGACCGGGTGCAGGTCGTCCAGCGGCTCCTCGCCCTGGATGCGGGACAGGGTCATGAGGTCCTGGACGAGGTTGGTGAGGCGGACCGACTCGTGCTGCATCCGCCCGGCGAACCGGCGGACGGCCTCGGGGTCGTCGGCGGCCGCGTCCACGGTCTCGGCGAGCAGCGACAGCGCGCCGACCGGGGTCTTCAGCTCGTGGCTGACGTTGGCGACGAAGTCGCGCCGGATGGCCTCGACGCGGCGCATCTCGGTGAGGTCCTCGGCGAGGACGAGCACCAGGCCGTGCGAGCCGAGCGGGGCGACCCGGACGGCGAACCAGCGGCCCTCGGCGCGCGAGCGCGACCGGGACGGCCCGACCTGGATCTCGGTCTCCCGGATCTCGCCGTCACGGCGGACGAGCCGGGCCATCGCCAGCAGCTCGTCCACGACCATCCGATCATCGCTGACCAGCCCGTACGCGCGGGCGGCCGAACTCGCGCGCAGCACCCTGTCCTCGGCGTCCACGACGACGCCCGACGACCTCAGGACGCTCAGCACCGACGCTATCCCCGGCGGCAGTCCCCCCTGGGGCTGCGCCGGGGGCACGGTTCGCTGGGCACGCTCGCTCACCCGTACCGCCAATCCTGTCGCGAGTCCGATCGCGAGCCCGGCGAGCCCGGTCAGACCTGCGACAACCTCGACTTCCACATCTTGGATCGTAGGTGGCGATCGAACCCCTCCCACACCATGGGGGTGCCGCCGCGTGAGCCGTTAGCCCAATGTTCACCTCTTTATCCGTATCGGTTCATGCCGGTCGGGCAGGGTGTGTCGTGGGCGAGTACGCCCCGCGCCCCGGGTCCGCCCGGAGGCACGGGACGCCCCGGCGCCGTCGGCTCCGGATGCGGCACGCAGACGCCCGAAGCACCCGAGTGGGCGGTGCCGTACCGCTCCCGCAGTACCCGGACGGGCCCCACGCCCGCCCCTCCCCGAAACCCGAGGATCTTCAATTGCGCGACGTCTACCACGAGGAACTCGACTCCCTCGCCGACAAGCTGGTCGAGATGACCCGGCTGGTCCGCTCGGCGATGTCCCGCGCGGTGACCGCGCTGCTGGACGCCGACCTGCGACTGGCCGAGGAGGTGATCACCGCCGACGAGCTGGTGAACAAGATCGACGCCGAGATCGAGGAGACGGTGTTCGACCTCATGGCCCGGCAGCAACCGGTCGCCGGTGACCTGCGGACCCTGGTCACCACGCTGCGGATGAGCAGCGACCTGGAGCGCATGGGCGACCTGGCCGTCCACATCGCCAAGACCGCCCGCCGCCGGCACCCGGAGACGGCCGTCCCGCCGGAGCTGCAGTCCACGGTGCTGGAGATGGGCCAGATCGCCGAGCGCATGATCGCCAAGGCGGGCTCGGTGATCGCGTCCCGGGACGTCGAGATGGGCCTGGAGCTGGACGCCGACGACGACGCCATGGACCGGCTGCACCGCCGCCTGTTCGACCTGCTGCTCTCCCCCAAGTGGAAGCACGGCGTCGAGCCCGCGGTCGACATCACCCTGGCCGGACGGTACTTCGAGCGGTTCGCCGACCACGCCGTCCACGTCGCGGAGAACGTCGTCTACCTGGTCACCGGGCAGCGCCCGCAGGAGATCATCGACGCCGGCTGACCGTCCTCCGGACCGTGAAGAAGCCCGCCGCGTCCTCCCAGGGGGACGCGGCGGGCTTCGCCGTTCGGGGGGCCTCGCGCCTACTTCTTCTTCGCGCCCTGGTTCTTGACGGCCTCGATGGCGGCCTTGGCGGCGGCCGGGTCGAGGTACTCGCCGCCGCGCTTGAGCGGGGCGAAGTCGTCGTCGAGCTCGTACACCAGCGGGATGCCGGTGGGGATGTTCAGGCCGACGATGTCCTCGTCGGAGACGCCGTCGAGGTGCTTGACCAGCGCGCGGAGCGAGTTGCCGTGCGCGGTGACCATGACGGTGCCGCCGCTCGCCAGGTCCGGGACGATCGAGTCGTACCAGTAGGGCAGCAGGCGGTCCACGACGTCCGCGAGGCACTCGCTGCGCGGGATCAGCTCGGACGGCAGGGACGCGTAGCGCAGGTCGTTGACCTGGGACAGCGGGTCGTCGTCCTTGATCGGCGGCGGCGGGGTGTCGTACGAGCGGCGCCAGACCGTGAACTGCTTCTCGCCGTACTCCTCGAGCGTCTGGGCCTTGTTCTTGCCCTGCAGCGCGCCGTAGTGCCGCTCGTTCAGCCGCCAGGACCGGCGGACCGGGATCCACAGCAGGTCCGCGACGTCCAGCGCGATGTTCGCCGTGCGGATGGCCCGCTTCAGCAGTGAGGTGTGCACCACGTCCGGGGTGATGTCGGCGTCGAGCAGCAGGTCGCCGCCGCGCGTCGCCTCGCTCTCGCCCTTGGCGGAGAGGTCCACGTCCACCCAGCCGGTGAACAGGTTCTCCGCGTTCCACACACTCTCGCCGTGCCGCAGCAAAACCAGGGTCGCCATGGCACCAGAGCCTAGCGGGCGCCGCGCGCGGTCCGTCCTCGAGGCCCGGGACCGGAGGTCCCCAGGTCAGCCGGGCCGCGGCCCGGGGAGGGTCAGCGGTTGGCGGGGTCGGCGAAGGACGCGAAGGCCCGCAGGTTCGCCAGCGACTCGCCGCGCTTGACCCGCCAGTCCCACTCCTTCTGGATCGAGGTCTTGAAGCCGCGTTCCAGGGCCTTGTCGAAGTTCTCGTCCGAGTAGGTGAGGACGCAGCCGAGGATCCGGTCGACCTCGTCCGGGGTGATGGAGTGGAGCGGGAGGCGGCCGACGATGTGGACGTCGCCGACCTCGTCCAGCGCGAACGACATGCCGTACATGCGGCCGTTGCGTTCCAGGAGGAAGCGGTAGAAGTCGGCGTGGTTCTCGTCCGGCTGGCGGCAGAAGAACGCCTCGACGTGCAGGCTGTGGTCGCCGACGATCAGCCAGGTCATGGTGGCGAGCTTGTGCTGCCCCGGCAGCTTGACGAAGAACGCGCCCTCGCGCGGGACGCTGTACTCCAGCTCGGCGGACCGCAGCGTCTCCTCGATCACCGTGATCGGGTCGGCGCCGACAGCCCGCTCCGCCGGGGTCTCCTGCTCGCCGTGGCTCACCGGGCCATCTCCTTCACCATCGCCTCGCGGGTCGTCGCACCGGTATACACCTCGAGCAGGCGGTCCACCGTCGCGTCCCAGCCGAACGCCTGCGCATGCCGGACCGCACCGCGCGCGAGCCGGAGGTGGGTGCCGGGCTCGGCCCACAGGCGGCGCAGGACGGACGCGTAGTCGGCGGGATCGTGCCCGTTGATCAGAATGCCGGACTCGCCGTCCTTCACGGCGGTCTGGAGTCCGCCGACGGCGGCGGCCACGACGGGCGTCCCGCACGCCTGCGACTCGACCGCGACCAGCCCGAACGACTCGTTGTGGGACGGCACGACCGTGACGTCCGCGGCCCGGTACCAGTCGGCGAGCTCACGCTGCGGACAGGGCGGCTCGAACCGGACGACGTCGGTGATGCCGAGTTCGGCGGCGAGCCGCTGGAGGACCTCGGGACGGCTCCGCCCGGCTCCGGACGGCCCGCCGACGACGGCGACGACCAGCTTGGAGCGCAGCGCGGGCTCCTGGTGGAGCATGAGCGCCACGGCGCGGAGCAGCACGTCGGGGGCCTTGAGCGGCTGGATCCGTCCGACGAACAGCAGGACGAAGGCGTCCCGGGGAAGGCCGAGGCGGCGGCGCGCGGGGCCGGTGCGGTGCGGGAGCAGCCCGGTGCCGCGCGCGATCACCGGCGACTCCGGGCGGAAGAGGGCCAGGTCGACGCCGGGGCTGACGGTGGCGATGCGGGACGGGTCGGCGGCGTAGAGGCCGGCGAGCTCGCGGGTCTCCTTGGCGGTGTTGGCGACGAGGTGGTCGGCGGTGTCGACGATCTGCTGCTCGCCGTTCACGCGGAGGAGGGGCTCGGGGGCGTCACCGGCGGCGAGGGCGGCGTTCTTGACCTTGGCCATGGTGTGCATGGAGTGCACGAGCGGTACGCCCCAGCGCCGCTTGGCGGCCCATCCGGCCTGGCCGGAAAGCCAGTAATGGGTGTGGATCAGGTCGTAGTGGCCGGGGTCGTAGGACGCCTCGGCACGCAGCACGCCGGAGGTGAACGTGCACAGGTGGCGGGGCAGCTCGCCCTTGTCCAGCTCCTCGAACGGCCCGGCGACGACGTTCCGGACGAGGACGCCGGGGGCCAGCTCGGTGACCGGCGGCAGTGCCCGGGAGGTCGCGCGGGTGAAGACGTCCACCTCGACGCCCCGCTCGGCCAGCCGTTTCGCGGTCTCGACGACGTAGACGTTCATGCCGCCCGCGTCGCCCGTGCCCGGCTGATCCAGGGGCGACGTGTGCAGGCTGATCGTCGCAACTCGCTTGATACGACCCGACAACGGACACCACCTCCAGTGGTGCAACCTATCCGCCGGTTCGACTGTTCCCGTACAAGGGAGGCGACCCTGTGACGTGCGTCCCCGCCCTGTCTGGGAAGCTGTGCGGCATGCGTAAAACGGCGGTGGTGACCGGGGCGAGCAGCGGCATCGGGGCGGCGACGGCGCGGAGGCTCGCCGCCGAGGGGTTCAACGTCGTGGCGGCCGCGCGCCGCCGGGACCGGCTGGACGCCCTCGTCAAGGAGATCGCCGAGGAGGTGCCGGGCGCGGGCAAGGTCGTCCCGGTGACCCTGGACGTCACGTCCCAGGAGTCCGTGGACGCGCTGGCGGAGGCGCTCGACTCCTGCCACGTCCTGGTGAACAACGCGGGCGGCGCGATCGGCCTGGAGTCGGTCGAGAACGCCGACCCGGCCGACTGGCAGGCCATGTACGACACCAACGTCCTCGGGCTGCTGCGGGTGACCAAGGCGCTGCTGCCGAAGATGATCGCGTCCGGGGCCGGTCACGTGGTGAACATCACCTCGCTCGCCGCGCACGTCGCGTACGAGGGCGGGGCCGGGTACAACGCCGCCAAGCACGCCGCCTACGCGATCAACGAGGTCATGCGGCTGGAGCTGGTGGACCGGCCGGTGCGGATCACCGAGATCGCGCCCGGCCTGGTCAAGACCGAGGAGTTCAGCCTCGTCCGGTTCCGCGGCGACGCCGAGCGCGCCGGGAAGCCGTACGAGGGCGTCCCCGAGCCGCTCGTCGCGGCGGACGTCGCCGACTGCGTCGCCTGGGCCGTCACCCGTCCGGCGCACGTCAACATCGACCGCATCGACGTCCAGCCCCGCGTCCAGGCGGCCCCGCACAAGCTCCACCGCGAGAACTGACGCCCTGACCCAAGCTCCACCGCGAGAGCTAACGCCCGCGCCGCCCGATCAGCGGGCGGGAACGACCGGCTGACCAGGCTGGACGCGCCGGACGGGGTCAGCGGGTGGGGGCGACGGCTGTCCAGGGGAGGGTGAGTTCGCCCAGGCGCCAGCGGGCCCTTCCGCCGTAGGGCGGGGTCGCGCAGACCGGGTGGGTCGCCGCGAGGTGCTCGACGGCGGTGATCCAGCGGGCGCGCGCGCCGAAGACCGACTGCGGCGCGGCGATGGCCCACGCGCGGTCGAGGTCGGCGAGCAGCGCGTGCACGGCCTCCCCTTCGACGTTGCGGTGGATCAGCGTCTTGGGCAGCCGCGGCGCGAGGTCGGACGGCCGCTCGAGGGACGGCAGGTGCGCGGCGAACGTGATCGTCCGCGGGCCGGTGCGGTCGAGCGTCACCCAGACCGCGCGGCGGCCGATCTCGTCGCAGGTGCCCTCGATCAGCACGCCGGACGGATCGAGCCGCGCGGTCAGGTCGTCCCAGGCCTGCCAGGCGGCGTCCTCGTCGTACTGGCGCAGCACGTTGAACGCGCGCACGAGCGTCGGCGGACGGCCGACGGGGAGTTCGAACCCGCCGCGCCGGAACGACAGCCCCGGATACCGCGCCTGCACGGCCTGACCCGCGGCGACGCGATCCGGCTCGATCTCGATGCCGACGACCTCGACCGCGGGCGCCACGGCGCGCAGGCGCGTGTAGAACTCGATCGTGGTGATCGGGGTCGCGCCGTACCCGAGGTCGACGGCGAGCGGACGCGGGGCCGCACGGAGCAGGCGTCCCTGGGTCGCGGCCGTCCACCGGTCCGCTCGGCGGAGCCGGTTCGGGTTCGTCGTTCCCCGGGTCACCTCCCCCTGGGGTCTCGTCGCGCGCGCCACGCCGTCGATTCTCGCCGCCCGGTGGACCGAACGGGATTCTGTTGACGTAAGCGATCAGTTACGGTGATCTCCCGCCCGTCCGCGAGCAAGGGAGCCCCATGCCCGATCCCACCGCCGCGCACGAGCCCGCCCCCGCCCGCCAGCCCCTGCCTGCGCACGGATCCGCCTCCACAGGCCGGGAGCTTGCCGCGCACGAGCCCGCCACCACGCGCCGAGCGGGTAGGCAGGAGGGTGTGAGGGAACCGGGGGTGGACGGGCAGCTTGAGCTGGCCGGATTGCTCGAGGCGATCGCGGAGGCGATGCCGGAGCGGGAGTGTCTGGTCTGGCACGACGTGAACGGGCGGCACTCGCGGACGTGGCGCGGCATGGTCGGGCGCAGCCGCCGGCTCGCACGCGTCCTGCACGAGGACGGGCTCGGACGGCACGGGCCGCAGGGCGAGCCCTGGGAGTCGCCACATGATCACCTCGCTCTGTGTCTGCACAATGGCCCCGAATACCTGGAGGGCCTGGTCGGCGCGCACATGGCCCGTGTCGCGCCGTTCAACGTCAACTACCGCTACACCGGCGACGAGCTGGTGCGGCTCTTCGAGGACGCCCGTCCGAGCGCGGTGATCTACCACGCCGGGTACGCCCCACAGATCATTGAAGTCCTCGAGCGCACGGGCCTCCAACCCCTGCTCCTGTTTGTGGACGACGGGTCCGGCACCCCGCAGCCGACCAACGCGCGCGCGTACGAGGCGGCCCTCGAGGCCACCTCCGACGAGCCGCTGGGGGTCGTTCCCGATGCCGGTGACCTGCACATCCTGTACACGGGCGGGACGACCGGGCTTCCCAAGGGCGTGCTCTGGCGGATCGGGGACCTGATGCTCGGCCCGCTCGGCATGCGCCGCGGCGACCACACCGCGATCACCGACCTGGACGAGGCGGTCGCGCGGGCCGTCCGGTCGGCGGCGAGGGTGCTGGTCGGGCCGCCGCTGATGCACGGCGCCGGGACGTGGTCGGCGCTCGGCGCCTGGTGCGGCGGCGCGTGCGTGGTCTTCCCCGCGCGTGTGGACGGCCTGGACGCGGCCGACCTGCTGGCCGTCGCCGAGCGCGAGCGGATCACCCGGATCCCGCTGGTGGGCGACGCGTTCGCCCGTCCCCTCGCCGCGGAGCTGGAGCGCCGCGACCACGACCTGACGGCGCTGCGGACGCTGCTGAACTCGGCCGCCGGGATCAGCCCGGGCGTGAAGAGACGCCTGCTGGAGCTGCTGCCCGGCGCGCGGATCGTCGATGTGCTCGGGTCGTCCGAGACGGGGCTCCAGGTGACCCGGCAGGGCGCGGACGACCGGCCGTTCGCCGCCTCGCCCGGCGCGGTCGTGCTCAGCGCCGACCGGTCCCGCGTGCTCGCGCCCGGCGAGGACGAGCTGGGCTGGCTGGCCAAGACCGGCACGATCCCGCTCGGCTACCTCAACGATCCGGACAAGACCGCCGAGACGTTCGTGACCCTGGACGAGACGCGCGTCGTGGTCGCCGGGGACCGTGCCCGGATCCTCCCGGACGGCACCGTCCAGGTGCGCGGACGCGAGGCCACCACGATCAACACCGGCGGCGAGAAGGTGTTCGCCGAGGAGGTCGAGACCGTCCTGCGCGGCCTGCCCGGCGTCGCCGACGCGCTGGTCGTCGGCCGTCCGAGCGAGCGCTGGGGAAGCGAGATCGTCGCGGTCGTGCGGACCGCCGCGTCCGGCGGCCCCTCGGACGCCGACCTGCGGAGGGGCTGCGCGGGCCATCTCGCCCGCTACAAGATCCCCAAGGCGTTCGTCCGGACGGACGGATCACTCCGGCTGCCCAACGGCAAGGCCGACTACGCGGCGGCCCGAATCCTGCTCGGTCCGGGCCTTCCGCCAGGGGCGTGCGGCGGGTGATGCTGGCGGAATGCCGGATCTCAACGCGCTGCTCGCCGACATGGCCGACGAGGGCGCGTCCCTCGACGCGCTCGTCGCTCCCCTCGACGCCGCCGCGTGGGCCACGCCCACGCCCGCCGCGGGCTGGACCATCGCCCACCAGATCGCGCACCTGACCTGGACGGAGGTGGCCGCCCTGCGCGCGGCCACCGATCCCGGCGCGTTCCTGGCGAACCTCCCCCGGATCGAGGACGTGGACCTCGCCGCCGCCGAGGGCGCGAAGCTCGCCCCCGCCGAGCTTCTCGGCCGCTGGCGCGAGGGCCTGGCGGAGCTGCGCACGGCGCTCGCCGCGCTCCCGCCCGGCACGCGGCTGCCGTGGTTCGGCCCGCCGATGGCCGCCGGGTCCATGGCGACCGCGCGGATCATGGAGACCTGGGCGCACGGCGAGGACGTCGCGGAGGCGCTCGGCGTGACCCGCGCCCCCACGCGCCGGCTGCGGCACGTCGCGCACATCGCCGTCCGGGCACGCGACTTCGCCTTCCTCAACCGCGGCCTGACGCCGCCCGCCGAGGCGTTCCGCGTCGAGATCACCCCACCGGACGGCGGGGACCCGTGGACGTGGGGCCCCGCGGACGCCGCCCAGCGGGTGACCGCCCCCGCGCTCGACTTCTGCCTCCTGGCCACCCGCCGCCGGAACCGCGCCGACGTGGCCGTCACCGCCGCCGGACCCGACGCCGACCGCTGGCTGGAGGTGGTCCAGACGTTCGCCGGACCGCCCGGCGGCGACCGTCCGGCGCGCGGCTGACCTCGGCGGACGGACGGCCCCGGACGGTGATCTTCGGCACCTCGGGTTGAATTCGGCCGATCAAGGGATAGGACTGAAGCATGACCATCCTGATCGCTTTCGACGGCTCCGACGACTCGCGCACCGCCATCGAGTTCGCCGCCCGCACGCTCCGCCAGGAGCCCGTCGCCATCCTGACCGTCTGGGAGCCTCTGCTCAGCCAGATCAACTGGGCCCCCCTCGCCGCCGCCGGGGCACTGTCGGTGGACAAGGAGTCCGACGAGTGGCCCGAGGAGGAGCAGGCCCGGCGGCTCGCGCTGGCCGGCGCCGAGATCGCCCGCAAGGCCGGGTTCGAGCAGGTCGAGGCGCGGTCCGCGCGCACGACCGGCCCGATCTGGGCGGGCATCGTGGACGTCGCGGAGGAGCTCGACGCCGACGTCATCGTCACCGGCTCGCGCGGCCTCGGCGCCACCCGCTCGGTGATCCTCGGCAGCGTGTCCACGCGCGTGCTGCACAAGACCCACCGCGCCGTCCTGGTCGTCCCGCACGGCAAGAAGGAGGACTGACCGGCCGCGCTCCCCGAACGCCCCCGCCCGACGCGGCGGCCACGACGCCCCGGCACGGCGGCTACGAAACGGTCTCCGGCCGGCCGGGGACTACCTGCCCCGGGTCCGGTCCCGGCCGCGGTCGCGGCCGCCTCCGGCCGGGCGGGTGACCATGGCGCCGATCGCCCAGCCGGCGGCGACGACGATGCCGCCGATCGCGGCGGTCGGGCCCACCAGCCCGTCCGAGACCATGGCCACGATGCCGACGGTGACACCGAAGAGCGCGCTGACCGCGATCATCACCCGAAAATAGATGCGTCTGTCCATACAGAGCATGATGTGAGCCGATCCGCGCCGGTACTATCCACCGATCGGTGGACAGGCAAGGGCGGCGCATGGGCAGCGGCATTCCGACTGAATCGGACAGCGGCCTTCCGGCCGACCCGGACTCCGGCGCGTCCGCCGCTTCGGGCGCCGACGACTTCTGGCGGAGGTCGTTCCGGTACTGGGACGCCTACTTCGCCCTCCTGTTCGTCCTGACCCTCGTGACGGTCACCGCCCTCCCCGAGGAGGGCCGCGGAGACCTCAGGGAGGCGGTCGCGGCGGGGCTGCTGGTGGGCCTGGCCGTCGCGTACGCCGCTCTGGGACGGCGCGCGCTGCGCCATCCGGCGCGTCCCGCGCCCGGGACGTACCCGTTCGCCGTGATCATGGTCGTGCTGTTCGTCCCGGCGGTCATGCTGGCCCCGGCGACCGCGACGATCATGGGCGCGCTGACCCCGCTGGCGTTCATGCTGCTGCGCCCGGTGCGCGGCACCGCCCTGGTCGGGCTGCTGACGATCGGGATCATCGTGGGGATCCTGCGGGAGACCGGCTTCCCGTGGGTGCTGACCGTCTCGGTCATGCTGGGTCTGCTGGCCTGCGACGCCCTGCTGGGCTGGCTGATCGACCGGGTCTCCCGGCAGAGCGCGGAGCGCGCCGAGCTGATCGACGAGCTGCGCCGCACCCGCGCGGAACTCGCCGAGATCAGCCGGGAGCGCGGCGCGCTGGGCGAGCGCGAGCGGCTCGCCCGCGAGATCCACGACACCCTCGCGCAGGGCCTGACCGGCATCGGGATGCTGCTCCAGGCCGCGATGGCCGACCTCGGCCCGGATCGGCGGCTCGAACTGGCCGCGCGCACCGCCCGCGAGCATCTCGCCGAGACGCGCGCGGTGGTCGCCGCCCTCGCGCCGCCCTCCCTGACCACGGGATCCCTGGTCGAGGCGCTGCGGCGGCTGGTGGACGACTCCGCCCTTCCCGCACTCTTTGAGGTGGACGGTCCGCCGCGTCCGCTGAACATGGACGTGGAGACGGCGATGCTCCGCGTCGCGCAGGAGGGGCTGGCCAACATCCGGCGGCATGCCTCGTGCGCGCGCGATGTGCTCGTCCGAATCGAGTTCGCGCCGGACACCGCGCTTCTCACGGTGACCGACGACGGTCCGGGTTTCGACCCCGCGTGCACGAGCGGCGGCTACGGACTCGGCGGCATGCGCACCCGTATCGAGCAGACCGGAGGCACGTTGTCCCTCACCAGCGCGCCGGGCTCGGGAACGACCGTGGAGGCGGTGATCCCATGCCCGGCCAAAGCGACCGTCCACTCGGCGTGATGATCGTGGACGACCATCCGATCATCCGGGAGGGCCTGCGCGGAATGCTCGCCGCAGAGCCGGACCTGACGGTGGTCGGCGAGGCGGCGTCCGGGCCGGAGGCGGTCGCCGTCGCGCCCCGGCTGCGCCCGGACGTGATCCTCATGGACCTGCGCATGCCGGGCGGGGGCGGCCTGGACGCGCTCCGGCTGCTGGCCCCCGAGTTCCGGATCATCGTGCTGACGACGTACGCGGGCGACGCCGACATCGCGCGGGCGATCGCCGCCGGGGCGTCCGGCTACCTGCTCAAGGACGCGTCACGCGCCGAACTGGCCGTGGCCGTGCGCACCGTCGCGGGCGGCGGACGGGCCCTGTCGAAGGACGTCGCGGACCGGCTCGCGGCGGCCGAGGCGGCCCCCGGCCTGTCCGAACGCGAACGGCAGGTGCTCGAACTGGTCGCGCGCGGCCTCACCAACGCCGAGGTCGGGGCGCGCCTGCACATCGGCGAGGCCACGGTGAAGACGCACCTGCTGCGGGTGTTCGGCAAACTCGGCGTGTCGGACCGCACGTCCGCCGTGATGGCCGCGATGCGCCGGGGCCTGATCGGCGCCGAAAGCCCGCCCTGACCGGAACGCCAGTAGGAACTATCCGCTCAGTGCTTTCAGGGCGTGCTCGAAGGCCGTGTACGCCTCCTCGGTGAACAGGACGAACCGGATGTCCTCCACGGTGGTCGGGGTGGACGCGACCGTGGTCACGGCGATGCGGGCGGCGTCGTCCACCGGCCAGCCGTAGATCCCGGCGGACACGGCGGGGAAGGCGATCGAGGCGACCCGGAGCTCGTCCGCCGTGCGGAGGGACTCGCGGAAGCAGGACGCCAGCTGGGCCGAGCGGTCCTCCGAGGCGGAGTAGACGGGGCCTACGGTGTGGATGACCCAGCGCGCGGGAAGGCGTCCGGCCGGGGTGGCGACCGCCTGGCCGGTGGGCAGGCCGCCGCCGTAATGTGAGGCCCGCAATTTGCGGCACGCCTCCAGGATCTCCGGTCCGCCGTTGCGGTGGATCGCGCCGTCCACCCCGCCTCCGCCGAGCAACGAGGAGTTGGCCGCGTTCACCACCGCGTCCACGCGCTGGGCGGTGATGTCCCCGCGCACCAGAGTGATCTTCATCGCTTCCCTTTCACCCCTACCAACGGCGTGTCCACCATAAAACGCGCATTTCTGGACAGGCACACCGTCCTCTGATCCCGTCGGGAACCCTGCTCAGGGGGTCGGAACGTTAAACCCGGTGCGGGCGCGCGAAATCGGGGCCGGGACGGGCCAAACGGCGGGCGCGAGCGGGCGTCATCGGGTTTCATGGAATACCGGAAAGTACCGATAATTCGGCGGCCGATCTCGGGCCTGACCGCTGGGCCCGTGGTGGCGGCCAGGTCACGAACGAGCGAACCGCCGGAGAAAACGTCGTCACAGGCGGCACTATCCTGCCGCTACAGCGACCACAATGGTGTGAAAGTCGTGGAGGTGCCCCCCTTGAAGATTCTCGTCGCGGGCGCGACCGGCGTGGTCGGGCGGCGGCTGGTCCCGTTGCTGGTCCAGGCCGGTCATGAGGTCGTCGGAACGACCCGCAGCCCCGAGCGCGCGCAGCTGATCGCCGACCAGCACGCCACCCCGTGCGTCGTGGACGTGTTCG
Organism: Spirillospora sp. NPDC052269; assembly: GCF_040679435.1. Lineage (NCBI taxonomy): Bacteria > Bacillati > Actinomycetota > Actinomycetes > Streptosporangiales > Thermomonosporaceae > Spirillospora > Spirillospora sp. NPDC052269. The sequence continues at coordinate 430,534 of NZ_JBFAUU010000005.1, read as the reverse complement.
ACGCCGAAGCACTGACGGCGGCGCTCACCGAGCACGCGCCCGACGTGGTGATCCACCAGCTCACCGATCTGTCCGCGGGGGATTTCGACGCCAACGCGCGGCTGCGGATCGACGGCACGCGCAACCTGGTGGACGCGGCGCGCGCGGCCGGCGTGGAGAAGATGATCGCCCAGTCGATCGCCTGGGTCTACCGCCCCGGCGAGGACCCGGCCACCGAGGACGACGACCTCGACCCGTCGCTCCAGCCGTACCCCGCCGTCGCCGCGCTGGAGAAGGCCGTCGGCGAGATGCCGCACGGCGTCGTGCTCCGTTATGGAGCGTTTTACGGCCCCGGCACCTGGTACGCCCCGGAAGGCGCCATCGCCCAGCAGGTGCACGCGGAGGCGCTGAAGCTCACCCCGTCCTGGACCTGCTTCGTCCACGTGGACGACGCCGCCTCGGCGGCGGTCGCGGCGCTCGACTGGCCCGAGGGCCCGGTGAACATCGTGGACGACGAGCCCGCGACGGCCGCCGAATGGGTGCCGGTCTACAGCGCGGCGCTCGGCGCGCCCACCCCGCCGACCGCCCGGCACGCCGCCCTGCAGGGCCGTCCGGTGTCCAACGCGCGGGCGCTCGAACTGGGCTGGAAGCCGCGCCTGGCGTCCTGGCGCGAGGGCTTCGCCGAGATCGACTGAGTTCCGCGAGGTTCCGCCGGGCCGTGATCGTGCTCCGACGGACCTTGATCGTGCTCTGACGGACCTTGATCGGGCCAGACCGGCCTTGATCGGGCTCGGTGCGACACGCCCGGGGGCGGTGCGGCCCTCGGTCGTCCGATCTGTACCGTCCGTCCGCCTTCGGGATATTCCATGGGGGCGGACCGGGCGAATCATTGAAACTTCAAGTATGATGGTCGCATGACGGACACCCGGTGGCTCGACGAGGAGGAGCAGCGGACCTGGCGCGCCTTCATCGCGTTCTCCCGGCTGCTGTCGGAGGCGATGGAGCGGCAGCTCAGCCGCGATGAGGGCCTGCCCTTCAGCTACTACCTGATCCTGGCGATGCTCTCGGAGGCGCCCGGCCGGTCGCTCACCATGACCGAGCTGGCCACGGACGTGCGCGCGTCCCCGAGCCGGCTGTCGCACGCGGTCAACAAGCTCCAGGCGAACGGCTGGGTGGTGCGCAGCCGCCATCCGGACGACCGGCGCGCGATCATCGCGTCGCTGACCGACGACGGCATGGCGGTCCTCGAGAAGGCCGCGCCGGGGCACGTCGGCGAGGTCCGCCGCCTGGTGTTCGACCGGCTCACGCCCGCGCAGCGCGAGTCCTTCGACGACGTCCTCACCACCCTGCTCGCCGGGCTCGACCCGGACGCGCCGGTCTGCCCGGACGCCCCGGTCTGTCCCAACGACCCCGAACCGCCCGCGGCGGGCGTCGAGATCTGCGCCGCCGGCGCGGCCCTGGACGCCCCTGACGACGACTCGGGGCGTGACGCCGCCTGAGCCCCTGAGGGGTGGGGGCGACCGAACCCCCGTCCTCGTGGAGGCACGATCGACGCGGACGCCGTCGTCGGGGACGCTGGGCGGATGCGGTGGACCCCCTTCGATCGGCGTTGCTGGGCGCCCGCGCTCTATCTGGTCGGCAGCGGCGCGCTGAGCGCCGTCGGGGTCCTCTACGCGATCTACGCGGGCTTCGCCGCCCTCCTTCTGGCCGTCACGCGGATCGGGGCGCCCGCGTCCGCCGCCGTACTGTACGGGTCCGTCCAGATGGCGGCGGGACGGCGCGCCCTGGCCGTCCGGCTGTTGGGCGCGGACGTGCCCGCGCCGTCCCGGGAGAAGGCGCGGGGCCTGCGCGGATGGGTGCGTGACCAGCACGGGCCGCTCGGGTACCGCGCGTTCGGATACCTGGCGGTGAGCGTCCCGACCGGGCTGCTCGGGTTGATGACCGTGCTGCTCACCTGGGTGTACGGGGTGCTCCTGCTGACGTCCCCGGTGCAGTGGCGGCTCGGGGCGAACGAGTCGACGATCACGGACGGGTCCGGGCGCGTCCGCCACGGGCTGATGTTCTCGGGGATCCTCTTCGACTCCTGGCCCCGCACGGCCGCGCTCTCCGCGGTCGGCGCGCTGCTGCTGCTCGCCGCGCCCGTCGCGACGCGCGCCGTCGCCCGTCTGGACGTGTGGATCCTGCGGCTGGTGTTCCGTCCAGGGGCGTCCGAGGTGCGCATCCGGGCGCTGGAGGAGAGCCGTTCGTACGCGGTCGAGGACGCGGTCGCGACCGTCCGCCGGATCGAGCGGGACCTGCACGACGGCGCGCAGGTCCGCCTGGTCGCGGTCACGATCCGGCTCGCGATGCTCAAGGAGACCCTCCCGCCGGACGCGCCGGACGCCGTCCGCGAGCTGGTGGACGCGGCGCACGAGGAGGCCCGCGCCGCGATCGGCGAGCTGCGCGAACTGGTCCGCGGCATCCACCCGCCCGTCCTGGACAAGGGCCTGGACGCGGCGCTCGCGACCCTCGGCGCGCGCAGCCCGGTCCGCGCCGAACTGGCCACCGACCTGCCCGAACGTCCGTCCGCGGCGATCGAGTCGATGGCCTACTTCTGCGCCGCCGAGCTGGTCGCGAACGCCGCCAAGCACGCGGACGCGTCGCTGCTGGGCATCGACGCGCGGGTGGCGGGCGGCCGCCTCCTGCTGCGCGTCACCGACGACGGGCGCGGCGGCGCGGAGGTCCGGCCGGGCGGCGGGCTGGCCGGGCTGGCCGGCCGGATCGCTACCGTGGACGGCGAACTGACCGTGCACAGCCCGTCTGGAGGCCCCACCGCCGTGTCCGTCTCCCTCCCCCTCCACACGCCGTGACGTCGCTGCGGGTGGTGATCGCCGAGGACGCGGTGATCCTGCGGGACGGCCTCGTCCAGCTGCTGCGGCTGCGCGGGCACGAGGTCGTCGCGGCGGTCGGCGACGCGGACGCCCTGGTCACGGCCGTCGCCGAGCACGCACCGGACGTCGCGGTCGTCGACGTCCGGATGCCGCCGGCGCACACCGACGAGGGCCTGCGGGCCGCGCTCGCGCTTCGCCGCGACCATCCGTCCGTCGGGATCCTGCTGTTCTCGCAGTACATCGAGACCCGGTACGCGGCCGAGCTGCTCGCGGGGTCGCCCGCCGGGGTCGGCTACCTGCTGAAGGAGCGCGTGTCCGACCTCGCCGAGTTCGAGGCGGCGCTGCGGCGCGTCGCGTCCGGCGGCACGGCGCTCGACCCGGAGGTCGTGGCGCAGCTGCTCGGCGGGAACGGCGGCGCGCGGCTGCCCGGCCTGACCCCGCGCGAGCGGGAGGTGCTCGGGCTCATGGCCGAGGGACGCTCGAACGCCGCCATCGCCGCGGCGCTGGTGGTGTCCGAACGCGCCGTGGAGAAGCACGTCGCGAACATCTTCGCCAAGCTCGGCCTGCCGCCCGCGCCCGGCGACCACCGGCGCGTCCTGGCCGTCCTGCGGTACCTGGACGCCTGACCCGGGTCGCGGAACTGTCAGTGCCGTCGCGCATGATGGCGGCATGGACGAGACGGAGACCGAGCGGCGCAAGCAACGGCTCACGGAGATCTGCGCGAGCCTGCCGGAAGCGGGATCCGAGGCGTCCGGGCACGGCCCGCACGTCGTCTACCGCGTGCGGAAGAAGACGTTCGCCTGGTACGTGGACAACCACCACGGTGACGATCGTGTGTCCCTGTGGGTGAAGGTCACGCTGGACGAGCAGGAGGCGCTCCTCGGGTCCGATCCCGAACGGTTCTTCAGCGCGCCCTACATGGGCCAGCACGGCTGGGTCGGCGTCCGGCTCGACCTCCCCGACGTCGACTGGGAGGAGGTCACCGAGCTGGTCACCGAGAGCTACCGGCTGCACGCCCCGAAACGTCTGGTCGACCAGCTCACGCTGTGAGCCGGTCGCGGCTCAGGACATGAAGGCGACGGTTCGGTCGGCGGCCTTCGGGTAGGCGGCGTCCAGCAGGCGCAGCCCCTCGGCCGTCAACTCCTCGCGCGTGGTGTCCGAGATGGGCTCGAACTCCTCGATCCGGAGCGTCGCGGCGCCGCGTTTGGCCTCGGCCTTCCACATGCCGCGCACGAAGCCGTCCACGAGGACGGCCGCGCGGATGATCCCGTTCACGGTGAACAGCCGCTTGCGGTGCTCGTCGCTGACGATGCGGGCCCGGTCGGCGTGCGACAGCGTGAGGTTGTCGAACTCCGGGACGAACCGGACGGGCGAGGGCGTGTCGGCGTCCGGACGGGGCGCGTCCGGCACGTCGTAGAGAACGCGGCCGGCCTCGTCCCTGAAGGTGAGCAGCCGGGGTTCGAGCCGTCCGAAGACCTCGCCGAGCCTGGTCAGGCCGGACCAGTGCTGCGCGTCGGCCACGCTCGCGGGCCCGAACGCGGCCAGGTAGCGCAGCACGAGCGCCTCGACGTCCGGCTCGGCCAGGGGCGCGTCGAGCCAGGCGTCCAGAACCGTGTGCCGGGCCAGCCCGGACGATCCCCAGACCCCGCGCGGCGGCACCTGGACGAGCGGCAGCATGCAGCGCGCCGCCCAGTTGAGATCCGCGGGGCCGTACCCGGGGAAGCGTTCGGCGAGGGCCTCCCGCACCTGCTTGTCCGACAGCGGCTCGGCGATCAGCAGCTCGCGGACGGTCTCCCGCACCGCGTCGAGGTCGGCGCCGTCCAGGCCGTGGACGGTGCTCTGGGTGCGCAGGTAGCCGTCCAGGACGGCCTGGGTGAGCGGCCGGATGCTGAGCGCGTCACGTGCGCTGACCAGGTGCAACGTGCCGCGCATGAGGACCATGCGGACGGCCTGGCGTTCGTGCAGCAGCCGTCCGGGCTCGTCGAAGTCGAACTCCTCGAGCCGCGTCCAGAGGCCGAGGTAGGGCGGGTTCGGCGCCTGTGCCTGCATCCCGACCAGGTGCTCGATGGTCTCGAGCACGCCCATGCGGTGGCGGCGCAGGAGGAGCTGCCGGGCGAGCAGCGCCCGGTTCAGCTCACGCCGTCCCAGCGTGGCGGCCATGTCAGAGCGTGTAGTCGTAGCGGAGGAACCCGTTGAACCGGGCGACCTTGTCGTACAGGGCGCGCGCGGTCTCGTTGTGCTCCTGGGTCGTCCAGTACAGGCGGGACATGCCGCGCTCGCGGGCGGCGTCGGCGACGGCCTCGATCAGCCCCCGCGCGACGCCGCGTCCGCGCACGTCACCGTCGACGAACAGGTCCTGCAGGTAGCAGCCCCCGTCGTCCCAGACGGTGACGTGGAACAGGTAGTGGGTGATCCCGACGAGCCGCCCGTCCAGCCGCGCCCCGAGCGCGAGGACCTCGTCGCCCTTCAGCAGGCGCGTCCACGCGAGGTCGTACCCCTCGTCGGGGACCTCGGTGCGGTAGAACGCCTTGTACCCGCGCGCGAGCACCTCCCAGGCGTCCCGCTCATCCGGACGAAGCGGCCCAATCTCGATCATGCCCGCATCCTGCCATGTCCCACCGACATCGGGCGTCCGCGCCACGGGCCCGAATCCTGCTCAGACCTCCGTCCGGACGGGCTCGGCGGCGGGCACCGGCGCCAGCACCGGGGTCGCGCGTCGGCGGCGGAGGCCGAGGGTCGTGATGAGGGCTGCGGCGACGGCGATCGCGACGGGGACGAGCATCGCGGTGTGCAGGGCGTCGAGCTTGTCGGCGGGGCCGTCGCCGGTGAGGGCGGCGACGTTCACGGCGGTGACGACGGAGACGCCGAGGGCCGTTCCGAACTGGATGGACGTGTAGAGGAGGCCGCTCGCGAGGCCCTGCTCCGACTCGTCCACGCCCTCGGTGGCGGCCATGGTCAGGGGGCCGTAGCCGAGGGTGAAGGCCAGGCCGAGGAGGACGAGGCCGGGGAGCATCATGACGTAGGTCCAGTGCGGGCCCGCGCCGAGGAAGATCGCGTAGCAGGCGGTGGCCAGGAGCGTCGCGGCGAGGATGACCCGGGTGAGGCCGAAGCGCTCGACCAGGCGGGGCGTCAGGGTGGGCGCGAGGACGAGGTCCAGGCCCGCGACGAGCATGGTCAGGCCGGTCTGCATCGGCGTCCAGCCGCGGACCTCCTGGAGGTAGAAGGTCATGAGCAGCTGGAAGCCGCCGAACGCGCCCATGAACAGGAGCGCGGTGGCGTTCGCGCGCAGGAGCGGGGCGGAGCGCAGGACGCCGAGCCTCACGAGCGGCTCTTGGACGCGTCGCTCGACCACGACGAACGCCGTGAGCAGGACGATCCCGGCGGCGAAGACGGCGGCGGTCAGGAGCGGGCCGTCCGAGGCGTGCTCCAGGCGGACGACCCCGTAGACCAGCGCGGACATCGCGGTCGTGGCGAGCAGGGCGCCCGGGACGTCCAGGCGTCCGCGCGCGTTCTCCTCGTCGTCCCGGACGAGCGGGACGGCGGCGACCAGGATGAGCAGCGACAGGACGACCGGCGCGAAGAACACCCAGCGCCAGCCGAGCGGGGTGAGCAGGCCGCCCGCGACGAGGCCGAGCGTGAAGCCGCCCGCGGCCGTCGCCGCGTACACCGACAGCGCGCGGGTCCGCTCGCGGCCCTCCGGGAACGCGGCCGTGACCAGCGACAGTCCGGCGGGCGCGAGGAACGCGGCGGCGACGCCGGTGGCGAACCGCGCGGCCAGCAGCATCCAGCCCTCGGTCGCCAGGCCGCCGAGCCCGGAGAACACCACGAACACCACGAGCCAGGACAGGAACATCCGGCGGCGGCCGAACAGGTCGGCCGCGCGTCCGCCGAGCAGCATGAAGCCGCCGTATCCGAGCACGTAGGCGCTGACGACGCCGCTCAGCGCGCCGGTGGACAGCCCCAGGTCGGCCTGGATGGACGGCAGGGCGACGTTCAGCATCGCGATGTCGATCCCCTCGAGGAAGATCGCCCCGCACAACACCAGGAGTGCGCCCCAACGGCGTGAAGTACTCATCTCGGTCCCGCTACCTCTCCACAGCGCAAACCGACGGTTCCCCTTGGGCCCGTCGGTTACCTCTTGATACCGACAGCATCGTCGGGCACCATCGAGCACTATGGAAGACGGCACTTCTATGTCCCCCGGTTACTGCGCGGATACCGCCTCTGACCAGGGCTTCGACATCTCGCACTGGGACTCTCGGGAGGACTGCGAGACCCGGCAGATCCTCGACCGCGTCGCGGACAAGTGGTCGCTGCTCGTCATCGCGCTGCTGGACGAGCGCAGCCTGCGCTTCACCGAGCTGCGCCGGTCGGTGCAGGGCGTGAGCCAGCGGATGCTGACCCGCACCCTGCGGCATCTGGAGCGGGACGGCCTGGTCCACCGGACCGTCCACCCCGTCGTCCCGCCGCGCGTGGACTACACGCTGACGCCGCTGGGCGCGAGCCTGCACTCGACCATCAAGGCCCTGGTCGACTGGACCGAGCTCAACAAGGGCGCCATCGCCACCGCGCGGGACGCCTACGACCGGCGCGCCGCCGAGGAGGCCGAGATCGCGGCCACGGCCCCGGCCCTCCGGCACGCGGCCTCCTGACGGGCGACCGCCGAGAACGCGCGCGCGAGGGCCGGGCCCGGCGGGCGTTCAGGCGGACTCGGTGGGGAGGCCCGCCTCGGTCCAGTCCTGGATGCCCTCCTTGTACTTGCGGACGTCGGTGTAGCCCATGGCGGTGAGCCGGTCGGCCACCTGGCCGCTGTTGGGGCACGCCTCGTTCGAGCAGTAGGTGACGATCGCGGCGTCGCGGTCGGGCAGGCGGTTCGCCGCTTCGGCGTCCACCTCGCCCGGGTTCATCGGGATCGCGCCGGGCAGGTGCTGCTTGGCCCAGTACTCGCCGCCCAGGGCGTCCACGACCGTGACCTTCCCGCCGTCGATGGCGGTCTTCAGCTCGTCACGGGTGATGAGTGCGGTCATGACGACATCCTCTCGAGAGACGGACTATAGTCCGTTTCGTGTCTGAGGACAGTAACGGACCACGGTCCGGTTATGCAACGCCATTGGAACTGCTGCGCACGCCGCCGCCCAAGGAACGGGCGGACGCGGCGCGCAACCGCGCCGCCGTGCTCGAGGCCGCCGCCCGGCTCTTCGCCGAGCACGGCCCCGAAGGCGTGTCCATGGACCAGATCGCCACGGCCGCCGGGGTCGGCAAGGGGACGCTGTTCCGCCGCTTCGGCGACAAGGCGGGGCTCGCCGTCGCCCTGCTGGACGCCCGCGAGCGCGACCTCCAGCAGGCGATCCTCGGCGGCCCGCCACCGCTCGGCCCGGGGGCGGAGGCCGCCGAACGGGTCGAGGCGTTCGTCCTCGCCTACCTCGACCACCTGCTGAAACACCTGCCGCTGGTGCGGATGTCGGAGACCGCGTCCCCCGGCGCGCGGTACCGCATCGGCGCGTACCGGTTCTGGCACCAGCACCTGGCGCTGCTACTGAACGGCGACCCGGACCCGGAGGCCGCCGCGCACGGCCTCCTCGCCACACTCAGCGCCGAACACGTCTCCGCGCTGCTGCCCGAGCTGGGCGAGGAGCGCCTGCGCGCGGCGCTGACCCGCCTGGCCCGGGCCGTGACGCCACCGGCGCCGTAGCCAGGGGCGCCACCGGCGCCGTAGTCGGAGTCGGCGCCTTACTCAGGATCGGCGCGTCCGGCGGAGGTAGTACGCGACCGTGACGACGCCCAGGAGCGGTCCCCAGGCGAGCAGCGGCGCGTAGGTGGCGAGGAGCAGGTTGAGCTGCCACTGGTGGGCGAAGGTCTGGTCGAACTCCGGCGTCGAGTGCGCGAAGAAGGCCGCGTACATGCAGATCGCGGTCACCAGGATCGCCCCGAGCGCCGCCGGGACGGCCGCCGCCGGCGTGGGGATCCTGCGTCCGCCGAGCCCGGGGATCCAGCGCGGGACGCGCTCGCCCCAGGTGCTGACCAGACCCACGGTGAGGAACGCCGCTCCCTCGCTGACCAGGCACAACAGGATCATGTAGCCCCACTGCGGCAGCCATGAGGGCGTGTCGCCGTTCACGCCGTCCGACATGGGCGGATGCTCGGAGATCGGCAGGTGGAACACACCGAAGGCCAGCCGCCACAGGCATGACGGCAGGACGGCCCAGGTCGTCGCGTGGGCGGCGATGACGACCCAGCGCGGCACGCCTTCGACGGGGCGTCCGTGCAGGCGGGCGTACGCGGCGGCGAGCGGGTTCCGGCGGCGCGGCCGAGCGGTGTCGATCATGATCTGCTCCCAGGGGGACGGCAATCTCGTTGCCCCAGCCTCCGCCGCGACCCGTCCGGCACACCTCCCCCGTGATCACCATCCGCCTCCCCCGCAGGTCGTGTCCGGCCCTGCCCCGGGCGGGGGAACCACACGCCCACCACCTGCGCGAATCCCTGGCTCCTTGACGACCGGACCATTATGAACCTACGTTCATGAATACGCGTTCATTTAGGAGGACGGCATGACCGTGCAGATCGTGAACACCGCGCAGGCCGAGGCGTGGAACGGTGGAGAGGGCGCGCACTGGGCCGCGCACCACGACCGCTACGACCGGCTGAACAGGCCCATGAACGCCCATCTCCTCGCCCACGTCCGCGAGGGCGACGCCGTCCTCGACATCGGCTGCGGCAACGGGCAGCTCACCCGGCTGGCGGCGCGGCGCGGGGCGAGCGCGCTCGGCGTGGACCTGTCGGAGCCGATGCTCGCGCGTGCGCGCGAACGGGCCGAGGCCGAGGACGTGCCGAACGTGCGCTTCGAGCAGGGGGACGCGCAGGTCTTCCCGTTCGCCCCCGCGTCCGCCGACATCGTGCTCAGCCGGTTCGGCGTGATGTTCTTCGCCGATCCCGTCGCCGCCTTCGCGAACATCGCCGGCGCGCTCCGGCCCGGCGGACGGCTCGCCTTCGCCTGCCTGACGTCCCTGGAGGGCACCGACATGGGGACGATCCTCCAGGCGGCCATGGCGGCACTGGGCACGGCCCGGCCGACCAGCGGTTCTGACGGCACCGGCCCGACCTCGTTCGCCGACCCCGCGCGCACCGAGGACGTCCTGACGAGGGCGGGCTACACGGGCGTCGACATCCGGCGCGTCGAGGCCCCGCAGGTCTGGGGCAAGGACGCGGCGGACGCGGCGGAGTTCCTCTGCGGCTGGGGCCCGATGACGTTCGCGTTCTCCAAGGCCCGGCCCGAGGCGGTCGTCGCCGCGCGCGAGGCCGTCCGGCGCGAGATGGCCCGCTTCGAGGGGCCGGACGGGGTCACGACGCTCGGGACGGCCTGGCTGGTGACCGCGCATTACGATGGGGCCGATGTCCCCGAGAACAGCGGCGGCGGTGCGGGACGGCGACCGCAGCCTGCGTGACCACCTGGTGGCGACGGCCGAACGCCTGATCGCCGAGCGCGGCATGGCCGACCTGACGGTCCGCGCGATCGCCCGGGCCGCCGGGGTCGCCGACGGCGTCCTCTACAACCACTTCGCCGACAAGGACGAGCTGCTCGCGGAGGCCTGGTGGGCGCGCATCCGCGCCGTCGAGCAGAGCCTTCCCGCGTTGCCCGTGCCCGGTGAGGGCACCGTCGCGGACGGCGTGCGGGCCCACCTCGCGTACGGCCTGGGCTTCCACCAGGCGGTGATGCCCGGGATGTCCACCCTGCTGGTGCGCCCCGAGTTCCTGGCCCGCATCGCCGCCGCCCACCCGCCGGCCGAGGACTGGCGTGACCGCCTGCTCGCCTGGCTGCGCGCCGAACGCGACCTCGGCCGGATCGCGGCGTCCGCGCCGGTGGACGCCGTCGCCGCCATGATCGTCGGCGTGTGCCACGAGACCGTCCTGAACCACCTGCTGCGCGGGATTCCGGCCACGCCCGAACCGCCGCCCAGCACGTGGCTGGACGACCTGGTCAGGGCCGTTCTCCCGGCCCTGACCAGCCCGACCGCTCCCTAGACGTGCTCGCCTAGTAGGTCATCGCCATGGCCTTGCGGACCTCGGCCAGCGTGGTCTCGGCGATCTCGTTCGCGCGCGCGTTGCCCGCGGCGAGGACGGCCCGCAGCTGCGCCGGGTCGGCGGCGAACGCGGCCCGGCGCTCCCGGATCGGACGCAGGAACTCGTTCACCGACTCGGTGACGACGCGCTTGAGCTCGGCCGCGCCGCGGTCGCCGATCTCCGCCGCGACGTCCTCGGGGGCCCGGCCCTGGGTGAGCGCGGCGAGCTGCACGAGGTTCGAGACCTCGGGACGGGTCTCCGGCGCGTAGGCGATGTTCCGGTCGGCGTCGGTCTTGGCCCGCTTGACCAGGTGCGCGACCTCGTCCGCCGTCGAGGACAGCGCGATCGCGTTGCCGCGCGACTTGCTCATCTTCTGGCCGTCGGTGCCGAGTAGCAGCGGGACGTCGGACAGCAGGCACTCCGGCACCGGGAAGACCTCGCCGTACCGCTCGTTGAAGCGGCGCGCGACCGTCCGGGTGATCTCCAGGTGCGGGGCCTGGTCGCGGCCCACCGGCACCAGGTCGGCCTTGCAGAACAGGATGTCGGCGGCCTGGTGGACGGGGTAGGTGAACATCAGCCCGCTGACCGCGTTCTGCCGGGAGTGCTCGATCTCGTCCTTGACGGTGGGGTTGCGGCTCAGCTCCGGCACCGACACCAGCGACAGGAACGGCAGGAACAGCTGGTTCAGCGCCGGGACGGCCGAGTGCGTGAAGATCATCGCGGTGGCCGGGTCGATCCCGACGGCCAGGTAGTCGGCGATCAGGCCGAGGACGCGCTCCTCCAGCCGGTCGGCCACGTCCCGGTCGATGATCACCTGGTAGTCGGGGATGATCAGGAAGACCTCGACGCCCGCGCGCTGCAGCGTGACGCGGTTCTCCAGCGTGCCGAAGTAGTGGCCGAGGTGGAGCGGCCCGGTCGGGCGGTCACCGGTGAGGACGCGGTGCCGCGCCGCGTCCCTGGCGACGCGTTCGTGGAGTTCCGGGGCGGTGACGGTCATGCTCTTCTCCTTCGAAGGGCGGTTCCGGGGCGGACCCCTCGAAAAGGAGAAGGCCGCCCGGTACTCGGACGGCCTGCGCGTATGCCTGGGTCAGCCGTCCGAGGACGGCCACCAACCAAGACAGACGCTGAGATGCATGCGCTCACTGTACCCGTCCGGACGCGTCGCCGCCCGGAACCGTGATCAACACCGAAGCGGATAATCCACTACGGAACTAGTATGGGTGCATGACCTCTCTCGCACCCGCCTCCCGCGTCGAGCACGACGTCTCCTTCCTGTTCGACCACAACGGGCACGTCCTGCGGACCCGGATGTCGGCGGCGCTCGCCGAGATCGGGCTGACCCCGCGCATGCACTGCGTCCTCGTCCACGCCCAGGAGGAGGAGCGCACCCAGAACCAGCTGGCCGAGATCGGCGACATGGACAAGACCACGATGGTCGCCACCGCGGACGCCCTGGAGCGCGGCGGCCTGGCCGAGCGCCGCCCGTCCTCCAAGGACCGCCGGGCCCGCGTCATCGCGGTCACCGAGAAGGGCGCCGAGGTCGCCGCGCGGAGCCAGGAGATCGTGGACTCCGTCCACGCCGAGGTGCTCGCCGCGCTGCCCGAGGACGAGCGCGAGGTCTTCGTGCGCGCCATGAACCGGCTGGCCACCGGCCTGCTGGCCGAGCCCGTCGCCTCCACCTCCGCCCGACGCACCCGCGAACGCGCCCTCTAGCGAGGCGAGCGTGCCCGTCACCCGAGGCGGGCGTGCTTGCTAGCCGAGGCGGGCGTGCTCGCTACGTACCCGCGGCGAAGGCTCCGGCGGAGGCGGCGAGGACGGCCGTTCTCGCCGCGTGCTCGGGGAGGTCCGGGTCGGGCGGCGTCCGGAGCAGGACGAGCCGGTGGTAGATCGGGGCGGTGGCGGCGACGAGCAGTTGCCGCGCGTCCGTGCCGGGCGGGATCTCGCCGCGCTCGACCGCCCGCGCGACGATCACCTCGCAGCGGATGTAGCGGTCCTCCCAAAGCTCGCGGACGCCGCGCGCCGCCTCGTCGGAGCGGAAGGACGCCGCGATCAGCGCGGAGACGAGCGGCGGCCGCGCGGTCAGCGCCGTCTGGCTCTCCTGGTTCAGGGCCGTGAGGTCGCCCTGGAGCGAGCCGGTGTCGGCGGGCCGCCAGTCGTCGTCGCCCGCCGCGTCGAAGACGTCCGCGAGCAGTCCTCCGACGTCGCGCCAGCGCCGGTAGACCGTGGCGCGGTGCACGCCCGCGCGGGCCGCGACGCCGTCGATCGTCAGCGCGTCGTAGCCGTTCTCGGCGAGCTCGGTCTGGACGGCGTCGAGCACCTGCCGCCGGACGCGTCCGGTCCGTCCGCCCGGACGGCGACGCGGCGCGCCGTCCTCCGGGTCGTCTGAAGGGGTTTGCTCGCGGGACGGGGTCATGCCAGCATCTTAATGCATCACTTGTCGCATTAATGGAGTGCCGATGACCGCGCCGAACGCCCTGCCGACCGATCCGGACGTGCTGCACCCGATGCCCGGACAGCCGCGGGTGGTGCTGCTCCGGCCACTGGTGACGTCCCCGCTGATCGAGGTCGGCGAGTACTCGTACTACGACGACCCGGACGACGCGACCGCCTTCGAGGCCCGCAACGTCCTGTACCACTACGGGCCGGAGAGGCTGGTCATCGGGAGGTTCTGCGCACTGGCGACCGGCGTGCGGTTCATCATGAACGGCGCCAACCACCGCATGGACGGCCCGTCGACCTTCCCGTTCCCGACCATGGGCGGCGCGTGGGCCGCGCACTTCGACCTGCTCACCGGCCTGCCGAACCGCGGCGACACCGTGGTCGGCAACGACGTCTGGCTCGGGAACGGCGCGACGGTCATGCCGGGCGTCCGGATCGGGCACGGCGCGATCATCGGTTCGGGCGCGGTCGTCACCTCGGACGTCCCCGACTACGGGATCGTCGGCGGCAACCCGGCCCGGCTCATCCGCAGCCGCTTCTCCCCCGGGGACGTCGCCCGCCTGCTGGAGATCGCCTGGTGGGACTGGCCGGTCGAGCACATCACCGCGAACCTCCGGACGATCATGTCCGGCGGCGTCGACGAGCTGGAGGCCGCCGCCCCGGACCGCGCCTGACCCCTTCCATCACATCCCGGATTATCTAGATCCGAAACATATAGTCCGCAACAGAACTATCTGTTAACGTCTCTTCCGTCGCGCCGTCGAGGCGCGGCCGGGCCCGGTCGTCTCGCACCGGACCCGCGGCGTGGCGGAGGAGAAGGTTGTGGGAAGCGTTCGATCGCGGGCCCTGGCGCTGGCCGTGCTGTGCGCCGGGCCGTTGATGATCATCTTGGACGGGTCGATCGTGACGGTCGCGCTGCCGTCGATGCAGCGCGACCTCGGGCTCGGCGACGCGGGCCTGACCTGGGTCGTCAACGGCTACGTGATCGCGTTCGGCGGGTTGCTGCTGCTGGCGGGCCGGCTCGGCGACCTGGCCGGACGGCGGGCCGTGTTCGTCACCGGGATCGCGCTGTTCACCCTCGCCTCGGCGGTGTGCGGGGCGGCCACCGGACCCGCGATGCTGATCGCGGCGCGGTTCGCCCAGGGCGTCGGCGGCGCGCTGACCTCGGCGGTCGCGCTCGGAATGATCACCACGCTGTTCAGCGCGCCCGCCGAGCGGAACCGCGCGCTGTCGGCGTTCGCGTTCACCGGCGCGGTCGGCGCGTCCCTCGGGCAGGTGCTCGGCGGGGTGCTCACCGACGCGCTGAACTGGCACTGGATCTTCCTGATCAACCTGCCGCTCGGGCTGGTCACGGCGCTGGCGGCGCTGCGGTACCTGCCGTCCGACCGGGGCCTGGGGTTCTCGGCGGGCGTGGACGTCCTCGGCGGGTTGCTGGTGACCGCCGGGAGCATGCTCGTCGTCTACACGATCGTCCGGACCGAGTCCTCCGGCTGGGGCCTGCCGACGCTCGGCCTCGGTCTCGGCGCGCTGGCGCTGCTCGGCGGGTTCGTCGCCCGGCAGGCCACCGCGTCCGTCCCGCTGATGCCGCTGCGCGTGCTGCGCGACCGGAACGTGTGGGGCGCGAACCTCGTCCAGTTCGTCATCCTGGCCGCGCTGTTCAGCTTCCAGGTCATGGTCGCGCTCTACATGCAGAACGTGCTGCGCTACAACGCGTCCGAGACCGGGCTCGCGATGCTTCCCGCGGCGGGCGCGATCGGCGTCGTGTCGCTGTTCGCCGCGGCGCGGCTCATCGACCGGTTCGGGGCCCGGGCCGTCCTGGTGACGGGGCTCGTCCTGCTGCTCGCCGCACGGGTGCTGCTCACCCGCCTCCCGGTGGACGGCCACTTCGCCCAGGACCTGCTGCCGCTCATGCTGCTGACGGGCGGGGGCGGGCTCGTGCTGCCCGCGCTCACCGGGCTCGGCATGTCGGGCGCGAAGCCCGAGGACGCCGGTGTGGTGTCGGGCGTCTTCAACACGACGCAGCAGATCGGCGCGGCCCTCGGCGTCGCGGCCCTGTCGGCCGTCGCCGCCGCGAACACCGACGGGACGTCCCGCGCGGCGCTGACGCACGGCTACCACGTCGCCTTCTGGGTGGGCGCCGGGCTGCTGACCGCCGGGATCGTCCTGTCGCTGGCCGTCCTGCGCCGGGTTTCCCCCACCCCCGCCCTGTCCGCCTCTCCCGAGTCCGCGTCCTCTCCCGCCGACGCCCCGGCGATCGCCGGCCTCTAGAAAAGGAATCCACGATGACCACGTATGGCCCCGGAGACGGTCCCGCCCCCTCGGTTCTCACCGACGAGGAAGTGTCCAAGCTGATCGAAGAGACCACCTTCGGCGTGCTGGCCACGGTCAAGCGCAGCGGGCACCCGCACATGTCGACGGTCGTCTTCTCCTGGGACGAGAAGGAGCGGATCGTCCGCGTCTCGACCACCGCGGACCGGCTGAAGGTCCGGCAGCTCCGCAATGACCCGCGCGCGTCCCTCTATGTCTCCAGCGACGACCACATGGCGTTCGGCGTCGCGGAAGGGACGGCGGAGTTGTCGGAGGTCGCCGCGGAGGCGGGCGACGCGGTCTCCCGCGAACTGCTGGACATGCTGGGGGACTTCTCGGACCCGGCGGACGAGGCCGCCTTCCTCGAGCAGATGGTCAAGGACCGCCGCGTCGTCATCCGCCTCCGCGTCGAGCGCCTTTACGGGACCTCGCTGCTCAAGTAGTGGAATCCCGGAGGGTCGTGCATGAGGAAGTCGCGGTGGGAGATGTTCCAGCCGTAAGCGCCTGACATGCCGAAGGCGACGATGTCCCCGACGCCGATCCCGGCGACGGGGACATCGCGCGCGAAGACGTCCTTGGGAGTGCACAGCTGCCCGACCAGCGTGACCTCGGCGTCCCGCACGGACGGAGCGCCGGGGCGTCCCGTCCGCCGGGGGACGACGGTGAACGGCTGGTCATGCCGCTTCGCCGCCGGGGTCCGCAGGTGCATGGTCCCGCCGCGCAGGACGGCGTACCAGCGTCCGTGCGCGGGCTTCACGTCCAGGACCTCGGTGACGTACCAGCCGCAGTAGGCGGTGACGGCCCGTCCGGGTTCGATCCGCAGGGTCTCCCCCGGACGGACGAGCCGCGCGATCTCGCGTCCGTAGGCCTCCCAGTCGAACGTCCGGGCCGGGGACGCGTAGTCCACCGCCATGCCGCCGCCCAGGTTGAGCTCCGGCTCCTCGACCCCGGCCTTCTCCGTCCACGGACGCGCCCAGTCCAGGATGTCGCGGGACTGGGCCAGCAGGTCCGGGACGTCCAGGCCCGAGGCCAGGTGCGCGTGGACGCCGCGCAGGCGCAGCCACGGCGCGGACGCCAGGATCGCGTGGCACTCCTCGATCAGGACGGGATCCATCCCGAACGGCCCGGACATCGCGAGCGCGACGCCCTCCCGGTCCCCGGCGAGGTTCACCCGCAGCAGCACGTCCGCCGGGCGGCGGTTCGCGGCCAGCCTGGCCAGCTCGAACGGCGACTCCACGTGCAGGCGGTCGCCGCCACGGAGGCGGCCCGCGGCCAGGTCCAGCTCGGCGTCGGTCTTGCCGGGGCCCCCGAAGGCGAGCCGCGCGTCCGGCAGGACGTCCCGGACGTGCCGGAACTCGCCGCCCGAGGCCACCTCGAACCCGTCCAGGTGCGGCGCGAGCGTCCGCAGGACCGGCGCGTCCGGATTGGCCTTCGCCGCGTAGAAGACCTCGATCGGCACCGCGTCCCGGATGCGGCGCGCGTGGGCGCCGAGAACGTCCAGGTCGTACACGAAGGCGGGCGTCCGTGGGGTTTCCCCCATCCATGCCCGGAGCCGGTCGGTGAGCATTTCCCCATTCTCGCCAGGCTGCGAGGATGATCGCCGGGTACACCGGAACGTCCGGGACGTGGATCGTCCAACGCACCGAGTGAAGGAGCACGAGATGCGACAGGTCCGGCTCGGATCGACGGGGCTGCGGGTCTCGCGGATCTGCCTGGGCATGATGAGCTACGGCGACCCGGCGAACCGGTCGTGGATCCTGCCCGAGGACTGGGCCGAGCCGATCGTCCGGCGGGCGGTGGAGAGCGGCGTGACGTTCTTCGACACCGCCGACGTCTACTCGGGCGGCCGGTCCGAGGAGGTCACCGGCAAGCTGCTGGCCTCGATGTTCCCCCGCCGCGAGGACTACGTGCTCGCCACCAAGGTCTACTTCCCGACTGGCACCGGCCCCAACGACCGCGGCCTCGGACGCAAGCACGTGATGGCGTCCGTCGACGCCTCGCTCCGCCGCCTCGGCACCGACTACGTGGACCTCTACCAGATCCACCGCTGGGACGACGAGACGCCGATCGAGGAGACGATGGACGCGCTGCACGACATCGTCCGGGCGGGCAAGGCCCGGTACCTCGGCGCGTCCAGCATGTTCGCCTGGCAGTTCGCGAAGGCTCAGCACAGCGCGCCGACCCCGTTCGTCTCGATGCAGAACCACTACAACCTGGTCTACCGCGAGGAGGAGCGGGAGATGATCCCGCTCTGCCGGGACCAGGGTGTCGGGGTCCTGCCCTACAGTCCGCTCGCGCGCGGCCTGCTCGCCCGCCAGGCCGGGACGGCCCGCCTGGACGGCGACCCGATCCTGAAGCAGTTCTACGACGAGGCCGACCTGGACGTCGTCCGGGCCGTCCGGGAGGTGGCCGCCGAACGCGACGTCGCGCCCGCCCAGATCGCCCTGGCGTGGCTCATGGGCAAGGACGGCGTCACCGCCCCCATCGTCGGCGCGACCCAGAGCAGGCACGTGGACGACGCCGTGGCCGCCACCGACCTCGAACTCTCCGAGGACGAGATCAAGCGCCTGGAGGAGCCCTACAGGCCGCACCGCGTCATCGGCCACGAGTAGCCCCGCCAATCCGGCTATTCGACCAGTTTCAGCCGGTGCGCCACCGCCGCCGCCTCGGTCCTCGACGAGACCTGGAGCTTCGCGAGGATGTTGGAGACGTGGACTCCGGCCGTGCGGCCCGAGATGAACAGGTGCTCGCCGATCCGCCGGTTGCTGTAGCCGAGCGCGACCAGCCGGAGCACCTCGGTCTCACGCGGCGTCAGCGGCAGGGACGATGTCTCGGAGACGAAAGGGGTCGCGCCCAGCGACGTGGTCAGCGCGGTCGACTCCCCCACCGCGCCCGCGCGCATGAGGGCGTACGCCAGGCGGTGAGGATGCTTCAGCGCCCGCCAGGCGTCGGCCGCGTCCTGCCAGGAGGCGTGCTGCCCGGACGCGTCGCCCAGTTCGGCCAGGACGGAGAGCCGATGCGCCTCCTGGACGGGCCCGACGACAGGAAGATCCGCCGCCAGCGCCCGGATCCGGGGGCGATGTGTCCTGGTCCGGCGGGCCGCTGTGTCGAGCAGAGGCCAGACCTGGCGTGGGTGGGCCGTCAGGTCCGGGGCCGACAGGACGTCCGCCAGCAGCGCGTCCGGATCGGAGGCCACGGCGCATTCGAGATCCAGCAGGCGAAGCTGGAACATGCGGCCGCCATAGGTGGCGCTCAGGTTCCGGCGCGCTTCCATGGCGGCCGAGGCCGCGGCTTCGGCGTCGCCCTCGGCCAGCTCGATCTTGCCGAGGGTGGTCAGGGCGAGGGTGCGGAACAGCGGCGGCGGATCGCGGTCCAGGCAGGCGGTGAGGACGGCACGGGCCTCGGACCAGCGGCCGAGCGCGACCAGGGCCTCGGCGGACAGGGCGGTCAGCCCGGCTCCCTGGTCGCGGGCGAGGCCGTGCTCGCGGGCCGCCTCGATGCCCTCGAGAGCGCGCTCCCAGGCCCGTTCGTCCTCGCCCATGGCGTGCAGCGCGTCGGCCTCGCACATGATCGCGATGCACCGGGACGTGGCGTCGCCCGAGGCCAGGGCCAGACGCTCGGCCTCGGCGGTGCGGGTCGCGGTCTCGTCCAGGTCGCCGGAGAGGGCCGCGAGGGCGGCGAGGGTGAGCTGGGCCCAGGCCCGGACGCGTTCGTCGCCGTCCATCTCCAGCGCCCGGTGCGCGAGCGTCCGGGCCTCGTCGAAACGGGCCATCAGGTAGAGGCGGTTCGCCAGCGTGGACGTCAGGCGGGCGCGGTCCGGGCCGTCCTCGAGGAGGGCGACGCCTTCGCGCAGGTCGGACAGGCCGTCCTCGCCCAGGCGGTGGGCCAGCGTGCTGCGCAGGTCCAGCAGGAGGGCCCGGCGGCGGGGCGAGTCGATCAAGGACAGGGCCTCGGTCACCAGCTCGACGCCGCGTCCGGCCTCGCCCGCGTAGAGGCACGTCGCGGCGGCGAGGGACAGCGCCATCGAGCGGTCGGCGTCGGGAGGCAGGAGTGTCAGGGCCCGTTCGAGCATCCGCAGCTGCTCGGGGTAGGCGTGCATGTCGGCGGCGGCCTGCGCGGCACGCCAGCAGGCGGCGAGGGCCTCCTCGCGCTCACCCGCGGCCTGCCAGTGGGCGGCGAGCAGGGGCAGCACGCGGTCGGCGGACGCCAGGGACGGCTCGCCCTGGAGCGCGCGCCCGAACCGCAGGTGAAGGCGCGCACGCTCGCTCGGCAGCATGTCCTCGTACACCGCCTGCCGGACGAGATCGTGCCGGAAGGCGTGGCAGTCGCGGTCCGGGCGCGCGAGCACGCCCTGCTCGATCGCGGACCGCAGCGCCGCCTCCAGTTCGGGTTCGGGCAGGTCGGCGGCGGCGCCGAGAAGGGCGAGCCCGGCCGGTCCCTCGGACGCCGACAGTGCCCGGACGACCTGGCGCGACGCGTCCGGGAGCGCGCGGAAACCGGTCAGCAGCAGGTCGCGCAGGGGCGTCGGCGTGCCGTCCGGACCGGCGTCGGCCAGCGCCTCGGCGAACAGCGGGTTGCCCGCGCTGCGCCGGTGGATCTCGGCGGCGAGGCGTCCCGGCGGGGCGTGGCCGAGCCGGGACGCGAGCAGGCTCCGCACGTCGGCGGCGTCCAGCGGGGCGGGGTCGATCGTCCGGACGGACGGCGAGCGCGTGAGGCCGGTGAGCACGGCACGCAGCGGATGGCCGTCCGGGACGGGCCGATATGTGCCGATGACCAGCACGTTCGCGCCGGACAGGTTCCGGACGAGGAACGTGAGCAGGTCACGGCTCGACGGATCGGCCCAGTGCAGGTCCTCCAGGACGACGATCAGCGGACGGTCCGCCGCCGCGGCCTCCACCAGGGCCAGCACGTCCTCGAACAGCGCGGTGCGGCCCAGCGACGGATCCGCCGCGGGCTCGGGATAGCCGAGGGCGGGCAGCCAGCGGGCGAGACCGCGCCGTCCGCCGCCGGGGACGAGCTCCGCCACCCGCGCGGCGCCCAGGCCTGCGACCAGGCGGCGGGCGACCGTGACGTGCGGCGCGTAGGGCAGGCCGTCCAGCTCCAGGCAGTCGCCGGTGACCGCGCGGGCGCCCGAGGCGTGCCGGACGGCGAACTCCGCGACCAGCGCCGACTTGCCCAGGCCCGCGTCCCCGCCGACGAGCACGGCCGTGACGCCGGGCGCCGCGAACGCCTCGTCCAGGGCCGCCAGCTCGGCCGTCCGTCCGACGAAGACCACCGGACCACCTCCCGCATCTGAAGAGCCCGTGGCGACGGCGTACGTATTCCGGCAGATGTGCCGGACCTCTTCAGAACGCCACCTTCGACACGAAGGCGATTTTAGAAGGCGATCTCAGGAGGGATCCGATGAGACTCACCCTGCCGGTGATCCTGTCGGCGACGTTCATGGCCTCGTTCGACTACATGGTCGTGAACGTGGCCGCGCCGTCGCTGCAACGCGACCTGCACGCCGGGTCCGCCGCGCTGGAGCTGGTGATCGGCGGCTACGCGTTCACGTACGCGGCCGGGCTCGTGACCGGCGGACGGCTCGGCGACCTGTTCGGGCACCGCCGGATGTTCGCGCTCGGCATGGCCGCGTTCACGCTGGCGTCGCTGCTGTGCGG
Source organism: Spirillospora sp. NPDC052269 (assembly GCF_040679435.1). Lineage (NCBI taxonomy): Bacteria > Bacillati > Actinomycetota > Actinomycetes > Streptosporangiales > Thermomonosporaceae > Spirillospora > Spirillospora sp. NPDC052269. The sequence continues at coordinate 409,221 of NZ_JBFAUU010000005.1, read as the reverse complement.
GATCGCGCCGGACGCCGGGACGCTGGTCGCGGCGCGGCTGCTCCAGGGCCTCACGGCGGCCGCGATGGTCCCGCAGGTGCTCGCGCTGATCAGCGCGTCGTTCGCGGCGGACGAGCGGGCGCGGGCGATGGCCTGGTTCGGGGTCGTCATGGGGCTCGGCGGCGTCTGCGGGCAGGTGTTCGGCGGCCTGCTGCTCCAGGCCGACCTGTTCGGCCTCGGCTGGCGGACGATCTTCCTCGTGAACGTGCCGGTCGGTGTCCCGGCGGCGCTGCTCGCGACCCGCGTCCTCCCCCGCGCCGAGGCCCGGGCGACGCCGCGGCTGGACGTGGCCGGCGTGCTCGGCGTCTCGGCCGGACTCGGGCTGGCGCTGGTCCCGCTGGTGCTGGGGCGCGAGGAGGGCTGGCCGCTGTGGACCTGGCTGTCGCTGGGCGCGAGCGTCCCGGTGCTGGCCGCGACGCTGCTCTGGGAGCGCCGGACGGCCGAACCGGTCGTGGACCTCGCGCTCTTCCGCGCCCGCTCGTTCACCGTCGGGTCCGCGCTCAACGTCGCGTTCATGATGTCGTTCGGCAGCCTGATGCTGGTGAACACCCTGCTGCTCCAGTACGGCTTCGGGCAGAGTCCCGTCCGGGCCGGGCTGACGTTCGGGCCGCTCGCGCTCGCGACGATGGCGGCGTCCCTCGGCGGACGGCGGCTGGTGGCGCGGTTCGGCTACCGGGTGCTCACGGTGGGCTGCGTGATCACCGCGTTCGGCATCGCGGGGATCGAGGTGGCCCTGTACGGCGGCGGCGGGCCGGCGTCCCTGCTCGCTCCGCTGACGCTGCTCGGCCTCGGCAGCGGACTGACGCTTCCGAGCGTGATCGGCGCGGTGCTGGCCGGGGTGCGGCCGGAGCGGGCCGGGGCCGCGTCCGGGCTGCTCACGACGTTCCAGCAGTTCGCCGCGGCCATCGGCGTCGCCGTGTTCGGCGCGGTGTTCTTCACACTGGCCGGACGGCACGGCCTGGTCGGGGCGGCGCGCCTCACCCTGCTGGGAGACCTGGCGCTCACGCTGGCGACCGTCCCCCTGTCCCTGCTGCTCCCCCGGACGGCGCGCCGGGTGGGGACAACGGAACGCCGGTCCGAGGTTCGTGTCCTGGACCGGCGTGTGTGAGGGGTGAAGGGGGGTTACAGGGGCGGCAGCATCCAGAGGAAGGCCGGGATGATGACCGCCAACGGGATCGCGACGGTGGCGGCGACGCGGATGCGGCGGGGCTGGGGCTCGGGACGCATCAGCCGGTTCACCCGGGCCAGGACCGGGAGGTCGTCCGCCGCCGCGACGCCGAGGGTGCCGGACGGCGCGGCCGCCGGACGGGCCGCCGCGAAACGCAGAAGCGCCGTCGCCAGCTCCTTCGCGGGGCGGTGACGGCGGGCCCGGTCGTCGGCGGCCATCTCGATGAGCAGCTCTACCGCGTCCAGACATCGTCCGACGAGGCGAAAGTGCGGGAACACCTGGCGCAGCGAGTAGAAGGGCAGCAGCACCAGGTCGTGCCGTTCGCGCGCGTGCGCGCGCTCGTGCGCGAGGACGGCCGCCAGCTCCCGGTCGTCGAGCAGCTCCAGCGTCCCGGCGCTCACCACGACCTTGGACGACCGGACGCCCGGAACGCAGTACGCGGCCGCTCCCGGGTGGTCCAGGACCAGCGCGTCGGGGGCGGCCGAGTCGCCGCGGGCGACCAGCGCGAGCAGGGCGCGGTGCCGGCGGCGGGCGCGCACCACGCGGACGACCGCGGTGGCGAGCATGGTGAGCAGCACGAAGGTCAGCGCCACGGCGGCGAGCAGCGCGGCCATGTGGACCACGTCGAGCCGTGCGGCGTTGTCGCCCACCAGACCGGGCACCCCGTGCACGATGCCCTGCCCGTACGGGAGCAGGGCCACGCTCAGCAGCGCGCCGATCGTGGCGATGCCCCAGCCGAGGCCGAGGGCCTGCCACAGTCCGATCGCGATGCGGGGGGTGCGCCACGTCCAGCGAGCCTTCGACAGCCCGTGCGCGCCGAGGACGGTCAGGAGCGCGACCGCCGCGAGCAGGGCCGGGCCGGTCATGCCGGTGGCTCCAGGGTGATCTCTTCGAGGGCCTGGCGGAGGACGTCGATCTCGTCCTGCGACACCGACCGGACGAAGTACGCCAGCGCGGCGTCGCGGTCGCCGGTCTCGTTCAGCGCGCCCAGCATGAGCTCGGTCACATATCCCTCCCTGCTCGCACTCGGACGGTACCGCCACGCGCGACCGTCCCGCTCACGATCAAGGAATCCCTTCTTGGCCAGGCGGTCCAGCACGGTCATGACCGTGGTGTGCGCCAGGTCGCGCTGGTCGGCCAGCGCGCGGCTCACATCGCGGGCGGTGGCGGGGGCCACACCGGCCTCCTCGCGCGCCCAGCAGACCTCCATGACGGTGCGTTCAAGCTCTCCCAGACCCTTCACGCCGTCCACTGTAAGCGACGGGTGAGACAGATCACCACGCGGGGTAGTACTACCCAGTCAAGTACTACGCCTCGTAGTACTACAGTCAGTCGACGTGAGTGCCCTCCCGCTCACGTCCGCCGACCCCCGGGTGGTGACCCCTCCGATGACGCACGCCGACATCGCCTCCGCGCTGATCCTGGCCGGACTCTCGGCCTACCTGCTGTTCGGCGGGGCCGACTTCGGGGCCGGGATCTGGCACCTGCTCTCCCGCGAGCGGATCGGCGATCAGAGGGTCATCGAGCGGGCCATGGGCCCCCTGTGGGAGGCACATCACCTCTGGCTGGCCCTCGTCCTGCTGCTGTCCTGGACGGCGTTCCCGGCGCTCTTCGCCGATGTCGTGACCGCGTACCGGCTCCCACTGGGGCTCGCCGGACTCGGCCTCCTCGCCCGCGGCGGCGCGTCCGTGTTCGCCCAGGTCGCGCCCGGCCGGTTCCGGCTCGAGTCCCTCCTGGAGGCGCTGTCGCTGCTCACGCCCTACTTCCTGGGCGCGGTCGCGGCGGCCGTCGTCACCGGGGAGCCGAGCTGGATGAGCGTGTCCGGGGTGTACGGCGGCGCGCTGACCACGTCGCTGTGCGCCTACCTCGCCGCCGTCCGGCTGATCTGGGACGCCCGGCGGGTCGGCGACCAGGACGTCCTCCTGCACTTCCAGGGCTACGCGATCGTCTCCGGCGTCACGATCGGGCTGTTCGCGATCCCGGGCGCGCTGGCGCTCGGCGTCGGCTCGCCGCTGATCCTGGTGTCGGCGCTCGCCGGGCTGGCCTCGATCGTCCTGGTCGTCCGGCGGCGGTTCCGGGCCGTCCGGGTGACCGGCGCGCTCGCGGTGGTCAGCGTGCTGTGGGGCGCGGCGTCGATGGCCCATCTCGACCTGTCCGGGACGGTCGCCGGGAACGCCGTGCTGGACATGGTGTTCGCGGCGATCGGCGCGGGCGCGCTCGTCCTCGTCCCGTCGGCGGCCTGGGTGCTCGTCCAGCGGGGGTCCGCCGCCAGGGCGTGAGCGGTTCGCACCGGGCGCGGACTGCGCGGGCGGCTCAGACGAAGGAGCGGCCGGTGCGCATGCGGCGGCGGAAGTCCCACAGGTAGGCGTTGAACGGGAACCGGCGCACCGGCTTCGGCATCGTCCGGTTGGCGAGCGCGAGCGCCCGGACGGCCGCGTCGAACGCCCGCTGCTCCCGGGCCGTCCAGGTGAAGCCCAGCTCGTCGCGGAACTCCGGCGGCAGGAACCCGACCGTGAGGAGCCGGTTCGCCGGGCCGACGACCCGCTGGACGGACCGTGGCAGGAATCCCGCGTTCGCGATCCCGCGCAGGTAGGCGCGGGTCTCCGGGGTGCTGCTGAGCTTTCCGAGGCCGTCCCGCCAGTACTCCTCGAACGCCTCGCGGGTCTCGGGCCACATGTCGTCCGGCACCTGGAGGGTCGTCGCGAACCGGCGTCCGTGCCGGTAGAAGTCGGCGAGCGCCGCCTCGGACGGCTCGCCGTAGAAGCGGCGGTAGACGTCCTCCATGCCCCAGTAGATGCAGGCGGCGACCCAGAGCTGGAGCTCGCGGTCGAACGCGTTGTACCGGACGTCCGCGCCGGGCCCGCTGCGCACCCGGCGGTGCTGGCGGTTGATCTCCTCGCGGATCCAGGCGCGCTCGTGGTCACCGCCGATCATGGCGACGATCAGGTACGTGAGCGTGGTGCGGGTGCGCTTGACCGGGTGCCGGTCGATGCGTCCGGACTCGACCTCGGACTTCACGACGCCGAGCCCGACCGGCAGCCGGGACAGCTGCATGATCACGTTCGCGCCGCCCGCCGCCAGGGACGGTCCGCTCACCAGCTCCCGGACGACGGGCGGGATCGGCTCGACGGCGGCGCCGCCCCCGCGAGGGCCGGGGCCGGTGGGCAGCGGAACGGCGGGGGCACTGGTCACGGGAGCCTCACTTCGCACGGCGTCCGGCCGGCGATCCCGCCGGCGGGCGCCCGTCACGGATCGGCGGACCAGCCCAGAATGCCCGAAGTAAGAACTTACTTGCAAATGTCGGGAATCGCCCCGGAACCTCGGCGCGCGTCGGTCCCGGGAACGGATCAGCGGCCTACCAGGGTCCGTAGGGGCCCATGTTGGAGCCCCGGCCGCCGCGGCCCTTGAACTGCTTGACCGCCGGACGGACGTCGGCGAGGTAGACGGCGGCGGCGATGAACGCGGCCACCGGCAGGATCCCGAACAGCACCGCGACCGGCGAGGAGCCCTTGAGCGGCAGGACGGCCGCCGCGAGCCCCACCACGGCCGCGACGATCAGGATGATCATCCAGAGCTTCTTGCTCTGCTTGCTCGCCGCGGCGTAGGCGTTCGGCTGCACGGTCAGCGCGTCGATCAGCGCCCACGCCTCCATGACGAACGCGATGATCAGCAGGATCCAGAAGAAGTAGTCGAGCACACCGAAGCCGGTCACCGACATCAACGCTCCTGTCCGTTCCGGGCGACGCCGGGTGGGCGCCGCTTGTTCGGCGAGTGGAATCCCCACCCTATGCGGCCTGTCCAACCGGTACCCCGAACGACGAAGGGGCCCGGCCGGGTGTTCCCGGCCGGGCCCCTCGCCGATGTGGATCAGGAGCCGGACCCGCGGTCGGACGCGCCGGAGCGGGTCTACTCCCCGGTCGTCTTCTTCGTCCGGGGGGCCTTCGGCTTGGGCGCGTCCTTGTCCTGGTCGCCCGCGCCGACCTCGGCGACGGCGTCGAGCCCCTGGGCGACCTCGGTGGCGGCGCCCTGAACGACCTTCTTGCCGCGCTCGGCCAGGTCGTCCACGAAGCCCACGGCGCGGGTGCCGACGTGCGCCACGTACGCGACGGCCGCGCCCGGAAGGTCCTTGACCTCGACCTTCTCCTGGATCTTCCCGACGTTCTCGCGGGCCTCGCCGCGGTACTTGCCCACGTTCTCGCGGACCTGCCCGACGTTCTCGCGGACCTGGCCGCCGTACTTCGCGACCGTCTCGCGGACCTGCCCGCGGTACTTCCCGAGGTTCTCGCGGACCTCGCCGCCGTACCTGTCCAGGTTCTCCCGGACCTCGCCCCGGTACTTGCCGAGGTTCTCGCGGACCTCGCCCTGGTACTTGGCGGCCGTCTCGCGCGCCTTCCCGACCTGCTCGGGCGCCTCGCGGAGCTTGGCGACCGCGAGATCGCCCGCGCCGGCGACGGTGTGGACGACCTTGTTGTCTCGGAGGGTGTCGGCAAAAGTCATGGGACCTGTTCCCCTTCCTGTGCTGCGGGTGCCCGCTCGCCGTCCGCCTCGCGCGCGCCCGGTGGCGCGGCCTCGGGGACGACTCCGGCTGCTTCGTTCTCCTTGCGGAACGAGTCGTAGATGTCGAGCAACACCTGCTTCTGACGCTCCGTGAGGATCAGGTCGGTCCGTATCGCGGCCTGCACGTCGCTCTCGGCCTCGCGGGCCTCGAGGATGCCCGCCTGGACGTACAGCGCCTCGGCGGAGATCCGCAGCCCCTTCGCGATCTGCTGCAGGATCTCGGCGCTCGGCTTGCGCAGACCGCGTTCGATCTGGCTCAGGTACGGGTTGGAGATGCCCGAGACGTCCGCGAGCTGGCGAAGTGAGATCTTCGCCCGCGTGCGGTGCTCCCGGATGTACTCCCCGATGGAGCCGACCTTCGAACTCGCCATGCCCCCACCCTCCGTCACGGTGCTTGCAATTGCAAGCGGCTTGCTAGCACTTCCCCGGTGAGACTGCTCACAGCCTTCATGACCAGCGTCGTTGTCGCTCAATCCCGGCTCCCCGGCCACCCCGCGAGGATCATCTCGACCCCTGGAAGCAGGTCACTCGCGGTCGCGCCGTCCCCCGCGCGCTGCGACAGCCCCTGCAGGGTGATCGCGAACAGCTGGGCCACCGCGTCCGGGTCGGTGCCGTCCGGTAGCTCGCCGCGCCGGACGGCCTCGCGCGCCCGCCCGGCGAACGCCTCCACGTTCGCGTTGCGGATGTCGCGGAGGTACGCCTCGATCTCGGCGTCGCGCGGCGCGACGTTCGTCGCCGCCCGGATGACCAGGCAGCCCGCCGGGTGGGACGGGTCGGTGTAGATCCCGGCGGCGGCGCGCAGGGCCCGCGCGAGCCCGCGGTAGAGGGTGGCCTCCTCGTCGAGGGCGCGCCCGACGAAGTCCGCCCACTCCGTCCGCTGGTAGCTCTCGACGACCTCCCTGAACAGGGTCTTCTTGTCGCCGAACGCGGCGTAGAGGCTGGCCGGGCGGATGCCCATGGCCTCGGTCAGGTCACCGATGGACGTGGCCTCGTAGCCGCGCTCCCAGAACATCCGGGTGGCGGCCGCGAGGGCGGCGTCCCGGTCGAAGGCCCGGGGACGACCCCGGCGGGTCTCGGTCATGCCCCAATTATAGATCGACCGCTCAAGAATGTGTGCTAGATTCTTTCTTGAGCGATCATTCAACAAGTGAGAGGCGGTCGCATCATCATGGGCACGGGACGTCTGGTCGGAAAGTTCGCGCTGGTCACCGGTGGCAGCAGGGGCATCGGACGGGCCATCGCGCAGCGTCTGGCCGCGGACGGCGCGACCGTCGTCCTCACCTACGCACGGGATGCGGACTCGGCGGCCGACACGGTCACCCGGATCGAGAAGGACGGCGGGAAGGCCTTCGCGATCCAGGCCGAGGTCGGCGCGCACGGCGACGCCGAGCGCCTGTGGGCCGCCTACGACGAGGCCACCGGCGGCGCGCGCGTCGACGTCATCGTCAACAACGCGGGCATCGGACGCAGCGCCGACCTGGCGAACCTCACCGAGGACGGCTTCGACGAGGTCTTCGCGGTGAACGTCCGGGCGCCGTTCTTCATCGTCCAGCAGGCGCTGCCGCGGCTGAACGACGGCGGGCGCATCGTCAACGTGTCCAGCGGCCTGTCCCGGATCGCGATGCCCGAGATCATGGCCTACGGCGCGACCAAGGCCGCGCTGGACAACTTCACGATGAACCTGGCCGTGGAGCTCGGGCCGCGCGGCATCACGGTCAACTCGGTCCGCCCGGGGATCATCGACACCGACGTGAACGCGGCCTGGCTGCGCGGGAACCAGGAGGCCTGGGACGCGTCCGCGGCGATGGCGGCCCTCGGACGCGTCGGCGAGCCCGAGGACGTGGCGGACATCGTCGCGTTCCTCGCGTCCGACGACAGCCGCTGGGTGACCGGGTCCATCCTGGACGCGACCGGCGGCTCGAAGCTCTGACCCGCCGTTCGAAGCTCTGCCTGGCCGCCCGGCCCGAAGGCCCGGGCGGTCAGACGGTCAGGAGACGGCGCCGGGCGCGGCCGTCCAGGTGTTGCAGACGGACAGGTTCTGCGACCGGATGCCCCGGACGACCCACCCGGCGTAGTGCCTGCCGGAGCCGTGGTCGCGCTTGTCGGCGGGCTGGTTCTCGTCGCCGCGGCCCTGGACGTCCACGACCAGGGCCGAGTACTGATCCTGGTCCAGCGGCAGGGTGGTGCGGTTCGCGCCGAGGAACTCGCCCGCGAAGCACTGCGCCTGGAGTTCGATGCGGCGGCTGGCCTCGGCGCGGCCGAGCGGGTCGCTCTGGTCCATGAGGCGGTCGCCGTAGAGCAGGATGCCCGCCCGGTCCTGGACGTGGTGGCCGTACTCGTGGGCGATGACCCGCGCGAACACCGCGAAGTGCGCCACCGACTCCTCGCCCGAGGTCTCGATGACGTGCTTGAGGCCGACGTACATCGTGTTGTTGGACGGGCAGTAGAACGCCGACGCGCCAGGGGCGGGGTACTGGCCGCACGGGCTGCTGCCCGCGGAGAGCCAGAACACCCGGTTCGGCGGCGCGAACGACGTGCCGATCTTGCTGAACTGCGCCTTCCAGGTGGCGTCCAGGCAGTCGCTCAGCTGGTTCATGAACCGGCGCATCGAGTCGGACGTCTGGTCCAGCGCGGGCAGGTGGCAGCTCACCGAGCTCAGCGCCCCGCTCGTGTACAGCTTGCTGTTCGTGGCGGTCGCGCGGGTCGCGCTCTGCGGCGAGCCGCCGCCACTGCCGCTGCCCCGGCCGGATGCGGTCATGCCGCCCCCGTCGGACTGCACCGTCGTGTGGTTGGACGACATCGCCGACAGGACGACGATCAGGACGAGGCCGAGCGCGGCGAAGCCGCCGATGATCCCGGCGACCGTCCCGCCCGCGCTGCGCCGCGGCGGACGGCGCGGAGGCGCGTACCGGTAGGCGATCTGGCCGCCCTGCGGGTAGGGCTGCGGCATTCCCCGGTACGGCGGCGGCGGTCCCTGCGGCGGCGGGGGCGGCGGCGCGCCGTAGGCCGGACGGGGCTGACCGCCGTACGGCTGCGCCGGCGGCGCGCCGTTCGGAGGCCCGCCGTAGGGCGGCCGCGAGGGCGGCGGACCGTACGGCGGTTGCCCCGGCCGTCCGGCCGGAGGGGGGTAATGACCAGCCATAGTGCAGAACTATACGGGCGGGACCGCTACGATTTGCCGCCATGTCGAGTCGCCTGCGGCCTTTGGTCGCCTCCCTGCCGCTCGCCGCGGTTCTGTCCGCCGGCCTGGCGCTTCCCGCGCAGGCCGCGAGCGGATCGACGCTGCGGGTGTCCGACCGCGTCGTCAGGGACGAGGCGGCGATCACCCTCGGCAAGGGCGGCGTCGCGCACGTCCGCGAGACGATCGTCTACCAGTTCACCAGCGCCGGGTTCGAGCGCACCTTCACGACCCGCGTGCACTCCAGCGTCACCCACGACCGGGTCTGGAAGATCGAGAACGTCAAGGCGTCCAGCCCGGACGGCGGGCCGACGAAGACCTCGGTCTCCTCGTCCGGGACGACCACCGAGGTGAAGCTCACCGGCGGCGCGGCGTCGGGGCAGCACTCGGTGGTGCTGGAGTACGACGTGCGCGGCGCGGTCAACCAGATGAAGGACGCCGAGGAGTTCCGCTGGACGGCGATCGGCGGCTGGAAGGTCCCCGTCGTCCAGGCGCGCGCCACGGTCGACGTGCCCGCCATGGTCCAGAACGTCAACTGCTTCGCGGGCGCCCTGGACAGCACGATCGGGTGCACGCAGTTCTACACGAACCACACGCACACGCAGGGCGTGTTCAGCCAGAGCCAGATGCTGTCGGACGACAACCTGACCGTCGTCGTCGGGCTCCCCGCCGGGGCGACCGGCGGCAAGGCGATCTCCGAGCGGCGGCACACCGCCGCGACCGCGTTCTCGGTGAACGGCGTCACCGCGTCCGCGCTGGGCGGGCTGCTCGTGCTGCTGGTCGGCGGCGTGCTCGCCCTCTACATGGTGCGCGGGCGGGACACCCGGGTGGTCGGCAAGCGGGCCGCCGAGGGCGACCACGGGCACGTCAGCGGCGAGGAGTTCGAGCCGCCGAACGGCGTCCGGCCCGGCCAGATCGGCACGCTGATCGACGAGCAGGCGGACGTGATCGACGTCACCGCGACCATCGTCGACCTGGCCGTCCGCGGCCACCTGCTGATCGAGGAGGACGACCGCGGCACCACCGGACGCCTCGACTGGACGCTGCGCCGGCTGCAGCGCCCCGGCGGCGACGCCGACCTGCTGCGGTACGAGCGGATCCTGCTCGGGGCGCTGTTCGACGGCCGGGAGACGGTCAAGCTGTCCTCGCTCGGCGGGACGTTCTCGACGCAGCTCCAGCGCGTCCGGTCGGCGATGTACGACGACGTGGTCGAGCAGGGCTGGTTCGCGCGCCGCCCGGACACCGTCCGATCCCGCTGGACGATCGCGGGCATGGGCGTCACCGGGCTCGGGATCATCGCGACCGTCGTCCTCGCCGTCACGACGGACCTGGCGCTGGTCGGCCTCGCGGCGATCGTCGCGGGCGCGGCGCTCGCCTACGGCGGCCAGTACATGCCCGCCAAGACCGCGCGCGGCTCGACCGTCCTGGCGCACACCATCGGGTTCCGCGCGTTCCTGGAGCGGGGCGCCCTGCCGGACGAGGGCATGCCATCCCAGCAGCGCATCGCCCTGTTCTCCCGGTTCCTGCCGTACGCGGTCGTCTTCGACGTCGTGGACCGCTGGGCCCGCACCGTCGAGGACGCGGGCGTCCGCGCCGAGGGCGCCGACAACCTCTACTGGTACGAGGGCCCGGCCGAGTGGGACCTGTCCCGGTTCGCCGAGTCCATGCGCACCTTCACCCTCGCCACGTCCGGCTCGATCTCCCAGTCGCGCGGCATGTGACGCCACCGGCGCTCCGAACGCCGAACGCCCCGTCCACCCGGAATCCCTCCGGTGGGCGGGGCGTTCTCGCGTCCGGACACCTCGGCCGAATGCCGTGTTCGGAGCATAGGTAAGATGTCTGACATCTGACCTTCCATGGAGGTGGCATGGCCCTCAACCCGGTCCCCACGGGCTCGACCGTGGACGCCGTGCTCGACCAGCTGCAGTCGGAGATCACCGGCGGCGGCTGGGAGGTGGGCGAGCGGCTGCCCGGGGAGCACCGGCTCGCGGGCGAGCTCGGGGTGAGCCGTCCGGCCGTCCGGGAGGCGATCCGCGCGCTCACCCACATCGGCGTGCTCGAGGTCCGCCGGGGCGACGGGACGTACGTGCGCAGCCGCGTCGACCCCCGGCCGATGCTGACCGGCGTGGCGCGCTCGACCCTGATCGACGTGTTCGAGGTGCAGCTCGCCTACGACGTCCAGGCCGCCCGGCTCGCCGCGCGCCGCCGCACCGCCGCCGACCTGGCCCGGCTGGAGGGCCTGCTCGCGGCGCGCGGCGCCGCGGCCGACGACCGCGAGTTCGGCGAGGCCGACGCCCGCTTCCACCTCGGCGTCGTCGAGGCCGCCAAGAACCCCCTGCTGGTCGAGGCCTACCGGTACTTCACCGGACGGCTCGGCGAGGCGATGGCCGCGCTGCGCGCCGACGTCGCGATCGCCGAGGCCAGCCAGGAGGCGCACCAGGCCGTGCTGGACGCCGTCACCGTCCGCGATCCCGAGGCGGCCGAGCGGGCCGTCCGGACGATCATCGAGCCCACCCTGGCCGAACTGGACGCGCTGGTCACCCCCGACACCCCCTAGGAGCCCCCCTTGAGTGTCCGCGAGGACTCCGACACTCCGCCCTCGACCTCGACACCCCCGACCCCCTCGATCCCCTCCGATCCCGCCCAGGACGGGCAGGGACGCGCCGGAGCGGTCGCCGGGCTGCTGCTGATCGTCCTGGTGGCGGTCAACCTGCGGCCCGCGCTGACCGCCGTCGGGCCGCTGGTCGGGGGGATCCGCGACGACCTGCACCTGTCCGGGACGGCGGCGGGGGCGCTGACCACGCTGCCGCTGATGTTCCTCGGCTCGTACGGGCTGCTCGCGGCGTTCCTGCGCCGTCCGCCGCGTCCCGAGGCCCTGCTGGTGGCGGCGATGATCGCGCTCACCGCGGCGATCGGGCTGCGGATGATCCCGGTGACGGCGGCGCTGTTCGCCGGGTCGCTGGTCGCCGGGATGGCGATCAGCATCGGCAACATCGCGGTGCCCGGCATCATCAAGCGCGACCATCCGCACCGGATCACGGCGGTGACCGCGCTCTACACGGTCGCGCTGAGCGGCGGCGCGGCGCTCGGGTCCGGGCTCGCCGTCCCGATGCAGGACGCGACGGGCGGGAACTGGCGGGTTCCGCTGTCGCTACTGGCCATCCCGTCGGCACTGGCCGCACTGGTGTGGCTGCCCAAGCTGCTGCGGGTGCGCCGCGCCGCGGCGGCCGCGGGCCCGGCCCCCACCGCGAACCGGGACGTGGCGCGGAAGGTCTGGCGGTCGCGGCTGGCCTGGCAGATCACGCTGTTCTTCGGGCTCCAGTCGTCGCTGGCGTACGTCCTGTTCGCCTGGATGCCGACCATGCTCTCCGACCGCGGCCTGTCGGAGAGCAGCGCGGGGTTCGTCACCGCCGCGTCCAGCCTGGTCCAGATCGTCGGGAACATGTGCCTGCCGCTGGTGGCCGCGCGGCTCCGGGACCAGCGGCCGATCGTGCTGATGGTCGGGGTGTTCACGGCGATCGGGTTCGCCGGGCTGGCCTTCGCGCCGCTGGGCGGGATGTGGCTGTTCGTCGTGGTGCTCGGGCTCGGCCAGGGCGGGTCGTTCGCGCTCGCGCTGTCCATGATCGGGCTGCGCTCCCCGGACGCTGCGACCGCCGCCCAGCTCTCCGGGATGGTGCAGGGCGTCGGCTACGTGATCTCCGCGTTCGGCCCGCTGCTGATCGGCGCGCTGCGGGACGCGACGTCCGGCTGGACGGTCCCGGTGGCGCTGGTGATCATGATCGCGCTGGCCGAGATCCTGCCGGGCCTCGGTGCCAGCCGGGGCCGCGTCCTCGACTGACCCCGGACACGGCCGGAGGCGCGACCCTGGAACGCTCCAGGATCGCGCCTCCGGCCGTTTCGTCCCAGGTCAGAACAGGTTTCGGACGGCCCTGATCTCGCCCACGACCGCCTCGCCGCCATGCAGGCGGACGGTCGCCAGATCGTCCAGCACGGCCGGATCGGCGGGCTCGACGCCGAGCGCGCGCAGCAGGGCCACGGTGACCGGCGTCCGGGCCCGCATGGAGCCGTCGTCGATCTTGATCGCCCCGGCCCGGCCGTCCGCGAACGCGAACGCGTCCACGCCCTCCGCGCCGCACTTGACCAGCAGGCCCGGCACGGCGTCCATCAGCTGACGCTCCTCGCGCCGGGTGCCGGACGTCCAGGCCGGGTGGTCGCGCATCGCGTCGGCGACCTTGCGCTCGGGCGTGCCGGGACCGGCCGTCACCAGCGCCCGGAACGCCCGCGCGACGCCCGTCGCCGACAGGGCGAACAGCGGCGCGCCGCACCCGTCCACGCCGACCGCCGCGACCTTCTCGCCCGCCAGCGCCTCGACCGCCTCGCGCGATGCGACCTGCAGCGGATGCGCGGGGTCGAGGTAGTCGTCGGTGGACCACCCGGCGGCCACGCAGGTCGCGAGCATCGCCGCGTGCTTGCCGGAGCAGTTCATCCGCAGCCGCGTCCGGCCCTCGCCGCGGCGTGCCACGTCCAGCGCGACCTCCTGGTCGAGCGGCCACTGCTCCGGGCACTGGAGCGCCGTCGCCGACAGTCCGGCGGACGCCAGGATCCGCTCGGCGCCCTCGACGTGGAAGTCCTCACCGGAGTGGCTGCCCGCCGCCATGGCGAGCAGCTCGCCCTCCAGCGCGAGCCCCGAGCGGACCATCGCGACCGCCTGCATCGGCTTGTTCGCCGAACGCGGGAAGATCGGCTCGTCCGGGAACCCGGCGCGGACCACCGCCGTGCCGTCCGCGGCGAGGCCCACCGCACTGCCGCGGTGGCGCGACTCCACGAAGCCGGAACGTTCCACCTCGACCAGCACAGGCGTGGACACCGTTGTCACAGCAACCCCCACAAGTCAGACATTCTCTCCATCACTCATACCCGATGGGGTGGGGTGTGCCCGACCTCGGCCCCGGCCCGAAGCCGCGGTCTAGGGCGTGTCTCAAAGCCGGCGCCCGTCGCGCAGTAGGGCAGGTGGCTTTGAGACACGCCCTAGGAACCGGCCTCGCGGACGCCCAGCAGGACGCGGGCGTCGGCGGCGCTCATCGGCGGCCGCTGCGCGTGCCGGGCGACCTCGGCCGCCCGCTCCACGAGCTGCGCGTTCGCCGTGACCGGCTGCCCCTTGGCGAAGGTGAGGGTGTCCTCCATGCCGACCCGCAGGTGCCCGCCCGCCGACAGCGCCGCGAACATCACCGGCAGGGACGTCCGGCCGACGCCCGTCGCCGACCAGGTCGCGCCCTCGGGCAGCGCCTCGACCGCCGCGACCAGCGTCCGCGCGTCCCCCGGCATCCCACCCGGGACGCCCATGACCAGGTCGCAGTGGACGTGCCCGCCGAACGGCGCCCCGTACTTGTCCAGCAGCCGGTGCAGCGACCGGATGTGCCCGAGGTCGAACAGCTCGAACTCCGGGACGACCCGCCGCTCCTGCGTCCGCTGGTAGAGCTCCACCATGAACGGCCAGGGGTTCATGAACACGTCGTCGCCGAAGTTGACCGTCCCGCAGGTCAGCGAGCAGCCGTCCGGCTCGGCGTCCAGCACCCGCAGCCGGTGCTCGTACGGGTCGGTGACCGCGCCGCCCGTGGACAGCTGGACGATCAGTCCGGTGCCCTCCCGCAGCGCCTGGACGGTGTCGCGCAGCCGCGCGAGGTCCAGGGTCGGCCGCGCGTCGTCGTCGCGGATGTGCACGTGGATGACGGCGGCGCCGGCCGCCTCGCATTCCTTGGCCGTCTGTACCAGCTCGTCCAGGGTGACCGGGAGGGCGGGGACATCGGCCTTGGCCGACTCCGCCCCGGTCGGGGCCACCGTGATGAGCGTCGTTGCTCCCATGCAGGCAGAATGTCGTGTCATGCGTGCGGTAGTCCAGAGGGCGAGCAGGGCGAGCGTGACCGTGGCGGGTCGCGTCGTGGGAGAGATCGACGGGCCGGGCCTCATGGTCCTGGTCGGCGTCACCCATGACGACACGCCCGAGAAGGCCGCGAAGATGGCGGCGAAGCTGTGGGGGCTGCGGATCCTGGAGGACGAGAAGTCCTGCTCGGATCTGGGCGCGCCCCTGCTGGTGGTCAGCCAGTTCACCCTCTACGGCGACGCGCGCAAGGGCCGCCGTCCCACCTGGACCGCCGCCGCCCCCGGCCCGGTCGCCGAACCCCTGGTGGACGCCGTCGTCACCGAGCTGCGCGCCCTGGGCGCCAAGGTCGAGACGGGGATCTTCGGCGCGGACATGAAGGTCGACCTGGTCAACGACGGCCCCATCACCGTCCTGCTCGAGTTCTGACCACGCGGTCTCGACGACGTGGCCGGGCGGGTCTCAGGCGCCGAACCCGTAGATCATCCCGGCGATCGCGGCGGCCGTCCCCGCACCGGCGAGGATCAGGCAGACCTGGTCCGCCTGCGCCAGCCGCGCGCGGACGGCCCGCGAGTGGACCACCCCCCGCTCGCCCCCGGCGGGCGGGGAGGCCGGGCCTCCCACGGGCGGGGAGGCCGGACGTTCGTCCCCGACGGGCGTGGAGAGCGGACGGCCGTCCCGCGCCGGACGCCGGGGCCGCAGCCCGAGCAGCCGCATGATCCCCTCGTTCTTGAACGCCTGGTGGTCCGGGCCGCACGCGAAGAGCCTGCCCCGCACCGGTTCACGGCACGGATATCCCTGCTCGGTCATCACCCGGCACACCGTGGGGATCAGCAGGAACTCGTAGAGGCACCACCCGGCCAGTCCCAGCAGGGCGAGCCGCCAGGAGCCCGCGTACCAGGCCAGCAGCTCCCAGAGGACGAGACCGCCCCACCACACGCCGGGCGGCTCCCGCCGCGGCCTCCGCCGCACCCCGCGTCCGCCCGCCGCCGTCTGCACCGGCGGCGCGGTCACCGGCCGCTCCTCGGACGGCCCGGGAGGCGGGAGGGGCTCGGATGGCCCGGGAAATGGGAGGGGCTCGGGTCGGGTGAAGTGGTCGGGCGGCAGGGGCGGTGGGCCTTTCGGGCCCGCGACCCGGCGGTCGCCGTCTTCGGGCGGGCGGCCTGGGGGATCCACGGATGCGGCGACGGGTCCCACCTCCTCCGGTGAAGGCGGCCACTCGGACGGCCGCCTCTCCCGTGAGAACGATTCTGCCCCTGGGACCCGGGTTCTACGCGCCCTTCGGCGGTTCGGCTAGGGGCGGTCGGCGGCGGTCCGGCGCAGTTCGATCTTGGCGTTCGCGCCGGTGTCCGGCGGGACGACCACTTCCTGGGACGCCGCGACTCCCCCGGCCAGCAGCTCGGTGTCCACCGGGGTGTTGCGCTTGACCAGCGCGAGCGCGATCGGGCCCAGCTCGTGGTGGCGGGCGGCGGTGCCGACGAAGCCGATCTGCCGTCCGCCGGGGATCTCCACGGGGTCGCCGTGCGCGGGCAGCCGGTCGACGCTGCCGTCCAGGTGCAGGAAGACCAGGCGGCGCGGCGGACGGCCCAGGTTCTCGACCCGCGCGACCGTCTCCTGACCCCGATAGCAGCCCTTGTTCAGGTGGACGGCCGTCCCGATCACGCCGATCTCGTGCGGGATCGTCCGGTGGTCGGTGTCGAGGCCGAACCGGGCGACGTGCGCGGCGATCCGCAGCGCCTCGTAGGCCCACAGGCCCGCCGGGGGCAGGTCGCCCGACGCCAGCTCGTCCAGCTCGGCCCGCGGGACGATCCGGGTGGTCAGGCCCGCGACGTCCGGGAAGGACGGGCCGTCGCCCGCCGGGCCGGTCACCACGGCGTAGCGGTCGGAGACGTCCTCGACCTCCACGCGCAGGAAGAACCGCATCCGGTCGAGGAAGTCGGCGAGCGCGGGCGCGGCGCCGGGTTCGACGTGGATCCACACGGTCTCGCCGTCGTCCACCAGGGACAGGTGGTGCTCGATGTGGCCGTTGATCGTCAGCAGCAGCGCCTGGGTCGCGACGCCGGGCTCCAGCGCCTCCAGGTGCTGGCTGAGCAGGCTGTGCAGCCAGGACAGCCGGTCCGGGCCGGTGACCGTGAGGACTCCGCGATCACTCCGGTCGACGAAGGCTTTACCCGCTTCGAGCAGCCGTTGTTCACGGACCGGATCCCCGTAGTGCGCGGCGATCTCCTGGTCGGGGGCGTCGGCGGCGACGGCCCCGTGCACCTTAAGCAGCGGGCTCTCCATGCAGCCCAGACTATGCGGCGCGACGCCACTTCCGACGCGGGGCCAGGGCCGTGGCGGGGGGACGGGCGTCAGCGGGCGCGGCAGTCCTTGCAGCGGCCGTAGACGGTGAGGTGCTGGACGTCGGTCTCGAAGCCGTGATCCCTGTCGAGCCCGGCGGCGAGGCCGGCTGCGGCGTCCAGGGACACGTCGTTCACCCGTCCGCAGTCGCGGCAGACCAGGTGGATGTGCTGGGCCTCGGCGGCGAGGTGGTAGTTCGGCGGGCCGTGGCCGAGGTGGGCGTGCTTGACCAGGCCCAGCTCCTCCAGCAGCTCCAGCGTCCGGTAGACGGTGGAGATGTTGACGCCGCCGGCGGTGCGCTGCACCTCGGTGCAGATCTCCTCAGGAGTGCCGTGCTCCAGTTTGGTGACGGCCTCCAACACGAGCTGCCTTTGCGGGGTCACGCGGTAACCCTTCGCCCGCAGCTCCTCCTGCCACGTCTCGGCCATGCCCGCATCCTACGTCTCGGGGGCGGTGGACCGCCGCAGTGAAATCGTCCGAAAAAAGAGTTTGCCCCCCGGCCGGAGGGTCGCATAGCTTGGCGGCACGCGCGAAAGGAGGTGGTCCAAGAAATGATTCATTCTGGGACTCGCGAGGTGACTGTCCGCTAGTCGCCGTCCTGCCGCGGCGCCGTCGTCACAGCACGGCGGTGGCCGATCACCGGACGGTGATCGGCGAATACCAGGCAGTTACCCGGCCCCCGGACCTGCGCATCAGTCCTGTGCGCATCCCGCCACCCGGCGGGAACGGTCCGGGGGTCGTTCCCATTTACGGACGCCCCCCCGGACACCATTCGGCCGCCTTTCGGCGGGGTTTAGTCGGCCTTCTTGAGCTGCGCCGACAGGTGCGCCTGGAGCGGCTGTCCCATCGCGGCCATCTCGTAGACCCAGCCGAGGTCGCGGGCGCCGTTCTTCTCCGGCATCAGCCCGTACAGCCGCTTGCCCGCCTTGACCTCCTTGGCGGTGTCGGTGCGGGCGATCACGTCGGTGCCCATCTCGATCTGGTGGAAGGCGATCGTGCCGAGGTAGATCTCGATGATCCCGGTCGGGTGCGCGAGCGTCACCTCGACCTTGTTGCCCGGCTTCGGCCGCCAGTAGCCGGTCTCGGTCGCCAGCGGGCGGCCGACCGAGCCGTCCGCCTCGATCAGCCAGCTGCGGCTGGTGTAGATCAGGAACGGCTTGCCGTTGTGGCTGAACGACATCTCCTGACCGAAGTTGAACGCCTCGATCGTCGGGTAGTCGCCGACCCCCGCGCCCTTCCAGGTGCCCAGGAGGAATTCCAGCGGTTTGAGGTCGTCGTGCAGCTCAGGCTCCATGCCCGGAAGGCTACCGGCTGGAGGGCCCTCGGCTCGCCTCTGACACCGCTCCGCGGCGCGGGCTCAGCGGAGCCGGAAGAGCCGCACGACCAGCAGCAGCGCGGCGATCGCCAGCCCCGCGCAGGCCAGGACGAGCACGCCCGCGTTCACCAGTCCGCCCATGGCGCCTCACCCTAACCGTCGGGGACGTCCCCGGCTCGGAGGGCGCGCCCGGCTACAGTGCCCGGTATGGCGCGTTCTTTGGTGATCAAGGCGACGGCGGGCGCGGACGGCCCGGAGCGGGTGAACCAGGCGTTCACCGTCGCGGCGGCGGCCGTCGCCAGCGGCCTTCACGTCTCGTTGTGGCTGACCGGCGAGTCCGCCTGGTACGCCCTGCCGGGCCGGGCCGCCGAGCTGAACCTGCCGCTCGCGACCCCGCTGGACGAGCTGCTCCACGTCATCATGGCGGGCGGGCAGGTGACGCTCTGCACGCAGTGCGCCGGACGCCGCGACATCGGCCCGGACGACGTGATCCCCGGCATCCGCATCGCGGGCGCCCCGACCTTCGTCGAAGAGGTCACCGCGGACAACGTCCAGGCCCTCGTCTACTGACAGGCCCTCGTCCAGCGGCACCCGCGCGGGCGGCGGGCGCTGATCACGAGCCGAGGCCGGACAGGTCGCGGCGGACGACGCTGTTGCGGTCGGCGATCCGGTCGCCGAAAGACAGCCGCGGCCACATCCCGGACAGCTCCTGCCTGCTGCGCTCGCTCCACTCGCGGGCCAGCGGAGCGCGCGTCTTGTAGAAGTTCAGCGCGTACCCGCCCTCGTGGACGCGCAGCAGCGTGAACCCGCCGGGGTACTCCTTCACGGCCGCCACCTCCTGCTGGACGACCCGGGGCGCGAGCGGGAACACCGAGCGCCGGTTCCGGTGGGTGTGGCCCGCGTGGTGCAGCAGCACACCGGGCGTCCTGTTGTAGGCGGCGAGGATCCGCAGCGACTGGCCCGCGTCGAGCGAGTGCGCGCCGGTGATCGCGAGCGGGTCGTTCTCGGTGAAGAGCGGGTGGTGGCCGAACACGAGCGTCGGACGGTCCGGGTCGCGCTTCAGCTCGTCCTGGAACCACGCGAACTGGTCGCGGCCGAGCCCGCCCGCGTCGCCGCCGTCGCCGGGTTTGTCGTAGGTGTCGAGGCCGATGATCCGCAGGCCGTTCAGCTCGCGGGAGAAGTGGCTCGGACGGCCCTGGAAGAAGACGTCGCCGAAGCAGTCGTTCCCCTGCCAGCGGCCGGGCGTGCAGGACGGGTGGCCGTCGTGGGCGCGGTCGTGGTTGCCGCGGGTGACGAGGTAGTCGGCGCCGTGGCCGCCGAACCGGTCGAGCAGGCCCTTGGCGCGGGCGAGGTCGGCGGGGGCGGCCTCGGCGCTGACGTCCCCGGCGGCGAGCAGGTGCGTCGCGCCGCGCGCCTTCGCGTCGTCCACCAGCGCGGTCGCCATGATCTCCGGGTACGGCGGGTGACCGGGGACCTGGGAGACCCCCTTGATCCACGGGAGTGCGCCGACCAGGCCCGCGACGGTCTCGCCGAGGTGCAGGTCGTTGCAGAGCGCGACCGCGAACAGGAACCGGCCGGGCGGCGGCTGCTGCGTCGTGAAGGCGAAGATCCCGTCGCCGCGCGGCGTCCCGGCGGCGGTCCCGCCGGTCAGCGGCGTCGCGGACGCGGCGCGTCCGCGGGACGACGCCCGGTAGTAATAGGTGCGGCCCGGCTCGAGTCCGCGCAGCTCGACGTGGTGGTACGGCGTGCCGGACGGCCCGTGCGCGACCTTGGTCAGCCGGGCGGGATGCGTCCCGTACCGGACCTCGGCGTCCGCGGGGGCGGGCTTCATCCGGCCGAGCCCGTCGTCCGTCCCGGGGACGCCGGTGTACCAGGTCAGGACGGCCCCGGTCTCGGTCAGCGTGACCAGTTCCAGGTTCACCGGCGACACCGCGTCCGCCGCGAGAGCCTCAGTCGCTGGGACGAGCGAGAACCCGGCCGCGACCGCGCTCAGCCGGAGCAGGTCGCGGCGGCTCACCACGCAGCAGATCATGAACGCACTGTCGCAGCGCCCCGCGAACCCCACCAGACCCAAACGAAACCGGCCGCCCCCGGAAACGGGGACGGCCGGTGAACAGACCCGTTACGCGGGGGTCGAGCCCACGACCGCTGCCAAACGCTCCTCGCGGAGGCGGCCGGCCCAGGAGTCGTCGATCGGCTGGAGTTCGCGGCCCACGGCCCAGGTCAGCAGCAGGTCGGCGAGCGCCGGGTTGCGGACGAGCGCCGGGCCGTGCATGTAGGTGCCGAGGACGTGGCCCTGGTAGGCGCCCTCGAAGCCCTGCCCGTCGGCGTTGCCGATGCCGGACACGACCTTGGCGAACGGCCGCGCGTTCGGGCCGATGCTGGTCGCGCCCTGGTGGTTCTCGAAGCCGGTCACGCGCGGGACGCGCAGCTCGGACGCCACGTCCGAGACGACCTCGCCGACGGCGCGCTGCTGGCCGCGGAACGAGCGGATGTCGAGCAGGCCGAGGCCGGGGAGCGGCTGCCCCTCGTCCCCGCCGAACTCGTTGCCGATGATCTGGAAGCCCGCGCAGACCCCGAACACGACCGCGCCGTTGTCCACGGCGCGGGTCAGGCCGCCGTCGGCGCGCAGCCGCTGGGCGGCGAGGATCTGCGGACGGTCCTCGCCCCCGCCGAGCAGGTAGATGTGGCCGTCGGCGGGGACCGGCTCGTCCGAGCGCAGGTTGACGGTCTCGGTCGGGATGTTCCGCAGCGCGGCCCGCCGCTCCAGGACGATGGTGTTGCCCTGGTCGCCGTAGGTGGACAGCAGGTCCGGGTAGATCCAGACGATCTTCAAGCGGTCAGACGGCACGGCCGTACCTCGTTCGGATGCTCTGGAAGGCGGTGTAGTTGGCGATCACGTCGAGGTGCCCCGGCTGGACGGCGAGGATGGCCTGCTCCACGTCGTCCACCAGGGTGAACTGGACGTCGGCGGCCTCCAGGCGGGCGGCCAGGTCGATCCGGCGCTCGCCGCCGACCCAGACCGGGCGTCCGCGCAGGATGCGGAAGTCCACGTCCCAGAGCCAGGAGGTGTCGCGGCCGTCCGGACCCTGCGCGTTGATCGACAGGATCAGCGGGGACGGCGCGGGCTTCAGGACGTCGAACGCCTCCAGCCAGCCCGCCGGGTTCTTGGCGAGCAGCAGCCGCAGCGTCCGGCCCTGGGCCTCCACGCTGGTGTACCGGCCCGCGACCGACTTCACCGTCGCCAGCAGCGGCAGCGCCTGCTCCGGCGGGACGCCGAACTGCGCGACCACGGCGAGCGCGACGGCCGCGTTCGACCGGTTGGCGCGGCCGGGCAGCTGGATCGTGTCCAGCGGGAACGCGCGGCCGTGCGGGTCGTAGACCGCGCCGTTGTGCAGCACCCAGTCCGGCCGGGGGCGGCGGAAGTGGCACTGGCGGCAGGCCCAGTCGGAGTTCTCCTCGCCGTCCTGGCGGTCGAGGGGGCCGCCGCACTCGGGGCAGCACCAGGAGTCCTCACGCCAGTGCTGGCCGGCCGCGACCCACGTCACCGACTTGGCGGTGGCCGCGCCCCAGGTCACCAGGGGGTCGTCGCAGTTGGCGATGACATGGGTGTTGGGCGACTCGGCCAGGGCCTTGCGCCATTTGCCCGCCAGCAGCCAGATCTCGCCCGCGCGGTCCATCTGGTCGCGCGACAGGTTCATCAGCGCGAGCAGGTTGGCGCCGGTCTCCCGCAGCACCATGGGGACGTACTTCTCGTCGCACTCCAGCACGCCGTAGCGGGCTTCGGGCGCGGACGCGAGCGCCGACACGTGCCCGGTGGGCATGTTCGCGCCGAACGCGTTGGTGGCGACCTCCCCCAGCGGCGTCATCGCCGAGGTGATCAGCCGGGTCGTCGTCGTCTTGCCGTTGGTGGCCGAGACGAGGACGAGTTTGCGGTCCCGGGACAGCCGGGTGAGCAGCTCCGGGTCGAGCCGGAGGCCGACCTTCCCGCCGATCACCGACCCGTCTCCCTTGCCCGCTATCCGGGACATCTTCGCGGCCGTACGACCGAGTGCGACGGCCAGCTGCGAACGCAGCGGAAGATCGCTCATGAACTCCGTCTTCTCTGTTCCGTGTCTCAGCGACCTTCCCGAGGGTAGTCGGTGCCGGGCGGCGCTCGTCGTGGGTGTGATCACGTCCCCGGTTCCGGCGGACCGCGGGCGGGACGGCCGGGGCGGGGAAATGCGACGAGCATCACACGGGGTCGCGGTAAACCTCGGCGGCGGACCTTGACCGTGGACGACATGTCGTGATTCGGTGCCAGCCCCGGTGGCGTTGCGACGGTGGCCGTAGGAAGGCCCCGCGGATTCCCGTCACCGCGTACGCGACCGACGGTACGCAGTACCTTTTGTCGAGTACCCCGCGGCCGGTGTGGGGAGGTCCGCCCCGTGGAGGGCGTGGGCCGCGAGGCGTGCGAAGCGGCGACAAGCGAGGTCTGAGCGATGCAGTGTCCGACGTGCGGGTCCACCACGGCCGGGACGCTCGACAAGTGCGCGAACTGCGGAACGCCGACGGGTGCGGCGGCCGCCCAGAACCCGGGTGGCGCCGGCCACGGCGGGCCTCCCGGAATGGCGGGCGGGGGCTTCGGAGACCAGACCATGGTCGTCCCCGGTCCCGGCGCCCTCTCGGCGGGCCCCGGCGGCGGGCAGGCGCCTCCGCCCGGGTTCGGCGGCGGACAGCCCGGCATGCCGCTGTCCGCACCGCCGGCACTCGCGCCGGCGCCGTCCGGTGGAGGGGTCGGGGGTGACGTGCCCCCGCCGCCGGCCCCGGCGTGGGCGTCGTCCGACTCCGGCCCGTCCGGCGGCGCGGGCGACTCCGAGTCCACGGCGGGGTGGGTCTTCGACCCCACCGAGTCCGGTGAGCACCAGTCGGCGCCGGCCGATCCGCACCCGTCCGACATGAAGACGATCATCGCGCCGTCGCCCGCCGTGTCCGCGGCGGCCTCCCCGGCGCAGAACTGGCAGGACGGCGCGGCCGAGAACCCGGCCGAGTCGATCGTCCCGGAGTCCTGGTACGCCAAGCCGCGCCGTCCGGAGGAGCCGTCCGAGCCGGCCGGGCCGCAGCAGTGGCAGCCGCAACCGCAACCGCAGCCGCACACGGTGGCCGACCAGGGCTGGGGTCAGCAGCCGGCCGGAGGCGGCTTCCAGCAGGACGCCGGCGAGCAGGCCACCGCCATGATCGACGCGGGCTCCGTCCCGCCCGGCGGCGGGTTCGGGCAGCAGCCCGGCGGCTTCGGGCAGCAGCAGGGGTTCGGCCAGCAGGGCAACTTCGGGCAGCAGGACGCCGGATTCGGGCAGCAGGGCAACTTCGGCCAGCCCCAGGGCGGGTTCGGTCAGCAGCAGGGCGACTTCGGGCAGGGCGGCGGCTTCGGCGGCCAGCAGGACGCGGGGTACGGCCAGGGCGGCTTCGATCAAGGCGGCTACGGGCAGCAGGGCTTCCAGGGCGGGCCACCGCCCGGAGGCGGCAAGAAGGCGAACAAGCCGCTGCTGATCGGCGTCGGCGCGCTCGTCGCGGCGGCGGTCGTCGCGGTCGCGGTCGTCCTGTGGCCGACCGGCGGCAAGAGCGACGCGGCGCCGAACACCTCCAACTCCCCGGTCGCGCAGAAGAGCAAGATCAAGGTCGACGACGCGACCAAGCAGCAGGCGGACGCGCTGAACTCGATCCTCAACGCCAGCGCCGACACCAAGCGGACCCTGGTCAAGGGCCTCGGGCAGTCCCGCACCTGTAAGGACCTGCCGGGCGCGCTGGACTCCTTCCGGGAGGTCGCGCAGCGGCGGCAGAACCAGCTCAAGCACACCCAGGCCCTGAAGGTCGACAAGCTGGACCGCGGCGAGAAGCTGCGCTCGTCCCTGCACGACTCGCTCCAGGCGTCCCTGAACGTGGACAACGCGCTGCTGACCTGGGCCACCCAGTCGCAGCACGGCTGCAAGGGCAAGCCGAAGCCGGACGCGGGTCACGCGCCCGGCCGCGCCGACGCCGAGCGCCGCGCCACCAGCTCCAAGAAGAACTTCGTGGAGCTGTGGAACCCGGTCGCCCGCAAGGCCGGTCAGCCCGCCCGGCACTGGACGGGAGTCTGAGCCGGAGGACGGTCCGGGGGACCGCATCGCGGGTTCGGGGCGCAGCCGCAGGTGGGCGCCTGATCACAAGCAGGTCGCGGGCCGCACGGGGGGATCCCCTGTGCGGCCCGTCACGGTAGGTTGGTCGCGACGGACCATGACCGGTGAGGGGCTTTCATGCGGTGCCCTGCCTGCGGTAGCGACACGACCCCGGCGCTCCCCCGCTGCACCCGGTGCGACGCGCCCCTGAACGACGGCGCGTCCCCCTCCGGTGACGCGACGCGACGCGATGACGGCCGGCCGTCGTCGCCCCCGTGGCCGTCCGAGGCCGGGCCGTCCGAGCCCGCCCCCGGCCCTCAGCCGTATCCCGGCGGCCCCGCCGGGCACGAGGCGACGTACCCGTCCGAGTACGGGCCCTCTGAGCACAACCCGTCCGGGTACGACCCGACCAGATATGACCCGGCCGGGTACGGGCCTCCCGAGCACGAGGCTCCGCCGGTGCCGCCGGGTGAGTACGGCATGGGGCAGCCACCGCAGGAGTTCGGGCAGGGGACTCAGCAGCAGACCGAGCTCGACGCCGGATACTCGTCGCCGCCGACGGCCTATGACCCCGGGACGCCCGTGCCGGTGCCGCCCGCCGATCCGGGCGCGGCGTACGGGCCGCCGCCCGAGCCGTGGGGTGGCGGGTCGGGGCTGTCCGCGACGCCCCCTCCGCCGCCGGACGATCCCGGCGCCCCGGGCGAGCACACGATCACGCTGTCGCCGGAGCCGTGGGCGGACGAGCCGCAGGTGTGGAGTCCGCCCCCGCCACAGGAGCACAGGAGGAAGAGGCCGCCCTACCTGCTGATCGCGACCGGGCTGGTCGTCCTCGCGGCGGTCGCGCTCGGCATCGTGTTCTGGCCGAGCGGCTCCGGGAAGGCCGGACGGGCGAGCAGCGGTTCCCCCACCTCCACGCAGCAGACCACACCGGCGACGACGCAGGACCAGCCGTCCGAGACGCCGTCGGCGACCGCGTCCTCGCCGTCGCCGAGCGGTGACCTGACCGCACAGGCGGGCAAGGTGAACACGCTGCTGGACGACATGGCCTCGACGCGCGGCGAGCTCCAGACCGTCCTGTCGGGCGGGTGCGAGACCGCCGGGCTGCAGCGGATCAAGGGCGACCGGCAGACCGAGCTGTCCACCGCACAGGGCCTGGACGTGAGCGCGCTCGACAACGGGCAGCAGGTCAAGGACGCCCTGGTCCACGCGCTGGAGGCGTCCGTGGCGTCCAACGCGAAGTACATCGAGCTGTCGCCGGGCTGCCCGTCGGACTCCGACGTCGCGGACGTGAACCAGCAGGCCACCGACGCCAAGCGCGAGTTCATCGGCCTGTGGAACCCGGTCGCGGCCAAGGCGGGCCTGTCACCGCGTTCCGAGACCGCGATCTAGCCCGATCCAGCCCACCGGGGCACTCCCTAGCCCAGGCCGAGTCGGCCCGCGAGGGCGTGGACGGCCTCAGCGAGCGCCGCGACGCCGCCGACGCGGCGGGTGAGCCGTTCGAGGGCGCCGGACACGCGGTCGCCGTCGGGGTCGTCGGTCTCGGACTCCTCACGGATGTCGGCCAGGTCGCGGCGGGCGCGGGCGGCCTCGGGGAGGTCCGCCTCGTGCGCGTCGATCAGGTCGGCGACGCGGCCGATCGCGCTCGCCGTCCCTTCGTCCGCGCCACCCGTGGCGTTCTGGATCTGGACGCTGTTGTCGCCGGTCGAGATCTGCCCGGACACCCGGGCGTTCCCGCCGATGCGCACTCCGCGGTCGTCGCCGTGCCGCCCCATGCCGCTCTCCTCTCCTCGCGTCACGGGTTCACGCCCTGGGCCTGGTGGACGCGGGAGCCGCGTCCCGTGACCGCGATCTGCCCGTCGACGCGTCCACCCGTCATGATCACGCCCTGGTTCAGCAGGGTCTTGGCCTGCTCGCGGTAGGCCGACACGTTCACCCCGCACTCGGTCCCCAAGTAGTCCAGGAGCGCCTCGTTGACCCGTCGCTCGATCAGCTTGGCGTACTTGTCCACGTCTGTGACCTGCAGGAAGTCGTGCAGGTCGGTGTCGGCCACCAGTTCGCGGACGCTGAGCCGCGAGCCGTAGTCGTGCACGGTCCGCGCCGTCGGATCTCCGCCCGCCGACGCCGCCAGCACCCCGCCGGCCATCCCCCACACCACAGCGATCGTCCTCGGCAACGGCAGCAGGACGGCCTCGGCGAAGCCGCGCCACCCGGCCCGGACGGCCTGCCCGAGCAGGACCGGCGCGCTCCACGCCGGCAGCAGGTCCACGACCCGGAACTCGGACCGGACGGGCGGCAGGACGGTCGCGACGAACTGCCCGTACAGCATCCGTCCCTCGACGGCGAGGTAGACGAAGGTGGTGAGGGTCTGGTCGCGGTCGGCGGCGGGCGCGAGCGGGCCGCCGTCGCGGCGCAACACCGGCTGCGACGCCGCGCCCACGGTGATCCGCTGGAAGCAGCGGACCGCGCCCTGCGGATGCCGGACGAGCGCGTCCACCGCCTCGTCCCCGGCCAGCGAGTAGGGCAGCCGCGCGGACGCGTCGATCAGCGGGTGGCCACTGAACGGCCGCGGGTCGGACGCGCCCACCGGCCGCTCCCGCTGCTCGCACAGGCCCGGCGCGACCACGTGCCAGCCGGTGTTCAGCCCGACGACGCGCTCGTTGGGCGGCAGCCAGGAGCCGCGCTCGGGTGTCACGCCGTCCGGGGTGGGCGGCCACTCGTCCCGCATCGCCCGGACGCTCTCCTGGACGCGCCGGTGCATGGCCATCGGGTCTGGCCGTCCGGCCGAGTCCATCGACAGCGGGTCGCCGCCGGACTCCCCGGTCAGCGGGTCCGCGCCGGGGCGGTCGAGCTCCAGCACGATCGACCACGCCCGGGTCAGGTCGGACCGGACGGGGCCCGCGCCGACGAACGGGTTGTCACCGGAGTACAACGTGACGTTGCCGAGCTGCGCGGCGCGGATCCGCTCCAGCAGGACCTCCACCCGGGGGCTGAACACGCGCGGCCCCGGCCCGTGCGCGCCGGGCGCGAGTTCGTGGGACAGCGTCCGGAACAGCAGCGCGAGGTGCCCGAAGTAGATCAGCGAGAAGGACAGGCCGGCCAGGGCGAGGGTCGCGCGGGGATGTTCGAGCTGGAACACCGTCCAGACGTGCTGGAGGTTCCAGCCGGCCGACTCCGTGGCGCCCGAGGAGCCGCCGAGGAGGGACGACGCGACGAGCGTGATCTCCGCGTAGAGGAACGGGACCGCCAGCGCCCCCGCGGTCACGACCCGCCACGGCCAGCTCAGCGACCGCCACCGGATACGCGCGGCGATCGCCGGGGCGACCAGCACCCACGCCAGGAAGACCGCGAGGCCGGGCGCGAGGGCGAGCAGCACCGTCCAGGTCACGATGAGGAGCAGGTCGCGGTAGATCCGCAGCCGCCGGGCGCGCAGCGCGTGCCGGATCACCGGTTCGAGGTCGAAGCCGAAGGACGGCACGACGGCCCGGTGCTCGTCGCGGAGGTACTCGTCGATCACCGCCGCGCAGACGGCGCGGTTCAGGTAGACGGCCGCGCAGAGGTGCCGCGTGGTGCTCTGCATCGGGCGCGCGGACGGCGCGGGCCCGGGACGAACATGACCGAACGGCGGTCCGGCACCTTCGGACCCGGACGCGGGCGCGGCACCTTCGGTGACGGTGACCATCCGACCTCCGGCATGCGGGGAGGGGAGAAAAGTACCCATCACTCCCCGCATACCGGGAGACCCGGGGAGCGATCGTGACGAAACCGTCGCCCGGTCCGGGGACGCCGCGTGTCAGCCGGTGAGGAAGGGGAGGCCGCCGGACGGGTCCTCGAACGGCGCGACGAAGCGGTCCGGCCAGCTCAGGACGGGTTCGAGCCAAGCGTCGACGCGCATCGCGGACGCGACGTGCTCGATCTGCTCGTCCTCCTCCATGCCGATCGTGACGAGCGACAGGTCGGTGTAGAAGGCCGCGTGGTCGTCCTCGCCGCCGAGCGCCAGCAGGGCCGGCGGACGGTTCGCCGCGACCTCCATCGACAGCGGGTGGCGGCGCAGGTCGCGCAGGCGGTGGCCGAGGCGCGCCTCCGGGACGTCCCGCAGGCCGGGCAGCCGGTAGTCGAGCGGCGGCGCGAGGGCGTGCTTGTCGGGGGCGCCCGCGCCGTACGGGAACAGCCGGTCCAGTTCGTGCAGCCAGCGGACCTGCGGGATCACCCACTGCCCTCCGGGCCGTCCGCCCGCCAGGTCGTGCGCGCCGCCGAGCAGCCGCGCGCCGACCGCGGCCACGGCGGCGGTCAGGTCGGCGGGCGGGAACGCCGTGCGCAGCGCGCGGGAGCGGCGGGTGACGGCACGGTCGACGACCGTCGCGAGGGTGCACTCGCGCAGCCGCTGCGGCAGCCGCGACCAGGCGCGGCCCAGCTCGGCCGGGACGGCGGGCAGCGGACGGTCCGTGACGTGCGCGAGGACGAGCGTCTCGCCCCACAACCGCAGCCACGGCCAGTCGGCGTGCGCGGCGAGCAGGTCGGCCTCGCGCAGTTCGTACAGGGTGCAGGCGCGGCCGGAGCGGCACTCGCCGCCGCACGCGGCCGAGCGGCGGCCGTCCACCGGGGGCGGCGGGCCGGGCAGGACCTCCTCGCGGCCCTCGCCGAGCGGGATCCGGACCCGCAGCGGACGGTCCATCCCGTCGGCGAACACCGCCGCGACGCCCGGGCGCAGCGACACCACCTCGCGGGACTGGTCGGCGTCCAGGTTCATCGCGGAGCCGACCACGTGCCGGTCGTCGTGGGCGGGCAGCCGGTGCACGACCTTGAGCGCGGTGTTCTTGATGACGTCCGGGACGAGCTTGGTCGGAATCTGCTCGGCGACCACGATGCCCTCGCCGTACGCGCGGATCTCGGCGAGCAGCCCGGCGAACAGCTCGACCGCGTGGTTCGATGTCCGCTCGGGGCCGCGGTTCCGCAGGAGGCGGTGCGCCTCCTCGATGACGATCACGTGCCGCAGGCCCTTGGCCTGGCCGTGCTCGCGGGACCGCATCCGCAGGTGCTCGACGATCCGGATGATCAGCGTGCCCATGAGGAACGCCTTGTCCTCGTCGTTCGCGACGTCCTCGATGGCCAGGACGATGTTGTCGCGCAGCAGGCCGCCGATGTCGGCCGGGTGGCCGCCCTCGAAGAACCGTCCGGCCGAGCCGATCCGGAGCGAGCGCAGCCGGACGTCCACGAAGCCCTGCACGTCGGCCATCAGCTCGCGGCCGTACCCGACCTCCTGGATCACCTGGAGCGCGGCGGTCTGCAGCTGCTCCAGCGTCGGGACGGTCGGCTCGATCAGCGAGCCGGGGACGCCGCCGCCGGTCACCACGTCCCAGCCGTTCGCCTCGTACACGCGCTGCAGCGCCTGCGCCATGATCTGCGGGAACGGCTCCTCGGCGTCGAAGGCGGCCTGGAACAGGGCGCGGACCATGTCGATGTGCGCCTGCACCGGGTAGCCCGGCTCGGGCGCGAGCGGGTTCACCGACAGCGGCACCGCCCCCGGGTCGGACGGGTTGACCACCGTGACCTTCGCGCCGAGGTCGGCGATCCGGCCCGCCATCGCCGCGTACTCGGACTTGGCGGGCTCGATCGCCAGCCACGGGACGCCCGCGCGGGTCAGCTGCTCCAGCAGGTGCCGGACGGTCTGCGACTTGCCGCCGCCGGTCGCGCCGGTGACGAACACGTGCCGGTTCACGGTCGAGCGCGGGACGGCGAACCGGCCGACGACGCGGTCCTGGCCGTCCAGGATGTCGCCGAGGCCGATCACCTCCCCGGCGGGCTCGTCGCCGGTCTCGGACGTCACGTCGAAGTAGCCCGCGTCGAGGACGCGCAGGCCGGGGACCTCGCGGCGGGGCAGCCCGGCGAGGGCGGCGAGGGCACCCGCCGTCGCGGTGAACCCGAACCGCTGCTCGGCGTCCGGCAGGACGGCCGCGACGCCCGGCCGAACGGTCCCCGCGCCGAAGCGGTCCGGCGCGGTGTCGGGGGCGAGCATCTCGGCGAAGCCGCCGCTGCCGTGGCCCGACCGGAGCCGGTACGGGTGGTGGCCGAGCTCCAGCGAGCCGACCAGGACGGGCGCGATCTGCGCGAGCTCCGCCTCGGACGCGGCGCCCGCCAGGACCCGCACCCGCCACAGCCCGGCCTCGCGGAACGCGTCCAGCTCGGCGACGCGGCGATCGGCGCGGGCGACGGCCAGGCGGGCCTGCTCGTCCTCGCCTCGGCGGAGCATCCGCAGCTCGTGGTGGAGTTCGCGCATCTCGGCGTCGAGTTCGCGCTCGTCGCACGGGTCGGCGACCACGAACCAGCCGAACGGCCGCTCCATCAGGGTGACCAGGGTCGACTCGAACAGCCCGGGACCGGATCCGGCATCGCCCGTGGCGGACGGACCGGGTGGGGCGAGGCGTCCGGGACAGCGCGTCCACACCATGCGCTCGACGCGTTCCAGCCACTCCTCGCCGACCGCGACGCCCCGCGCGCCGGACGGGAACAGCAGCCCGCCGCCCGGCCCGACCGGGCCCGCGTTCGTGACCAGCTCCAGCGGCGCGCCGCCGCCCTGTGACAGCCACCCGACGGCGAACGGCCGTCCGAGCCGCGCGGCGGACAGCGCCGCCGGGAGGACGCTCACGAAGTCCCCCTCGGCGGACACGCCGCGCTCGGGCGCCGGGATCGCCTGGATCCGGAACCACGGCCCCGGCAGGACCGCCTTCGGCGGCGGCTCGTCGTACCGGTACCGGTCGTCGACGCTCGTCCACTCGTCCGAGCCGGCCGCGGGCGGGACGTGCGGGGGCGCGACGTGCCGGGACGAGAAGCTCGGCGGCGGCGAGCCGGGCGGCGGGGTACCGGGAGGGAAGGTCACCCGTGCATCCTTACCCTCCGCCCGGCGCGGACGCCACCGGCTTGACGACGCCCGGAGCCCGTCGCGTCAGTCCTCGTCCCCGGCTTCCGGGAGGGCCTGCTGCTCGCGGAGGTACTCCTCGAACTCCATGGTGTGCGCGGTCGGGAGGGTGATGATCCCGGGGTTGGCGTCCAGGAGGAGCGTCCGGCGTCCCGAGCCGCCCGCGTGCGTGAAGACCATCGCGGTCGGCGGGAGCTCCTGGAGCTGCGCGGGCTCCACGACCAGCTCGCGGTGCCGCTGCTTGCCCTCCGGCGTCCCGGCCAGGCTCGCGCCCCAGGACGTGGCGGTGCTGATCTGCTCGACCAGCACCGAGTCGTCGGCGGCGGGGCCGGGCAGCGGCGTCCACGGGGGGTCGGTCAGGTCGTCGCCACGCCGCCGGGCGAACGCGACCGTGCTGGCGTACCCGTCGTACGGATCGGTGAGGTTCTCCCCCACCACGTCGGTGATCTCGGCGACGAGCAGCGGCGGGCCCGCGCCGATGTGCTCGGCGGCGACGCGGGCGTCCTCGGTGTTGCCGAGCCGCATGAACCCGACCGCCGCGTGCCCGCGCCGTCCGAGCCGTTCGCGCACGTGCGGGGTGATGGAGCGGTACATGAGGACGAGCCCGGTGCCGGTGGCCTCGCAGGCGTCGATGAGCCGGTCCAGGACGTCCCCGCGCAGCTTCTCCGCGCCGCACAGGAAGAGCGTGTGGTCCCAGTGCCCGGACGGCGGGGCCTCCCGGACGCGGTGCGTCAGCGCGGTCGCCACGTACGTCCCGAGGACGCGGTTGGTGAGGACGCCCGCGCGCCGGTCCATCGAGATCACGTGCAGCCGCGAGGGCGGCAGGCGGACGGGCTCGGCCGCGAGCCGTTCCAGCTTCCGCAGCTGCGCCTCCAGCGCCCACGCCCGCTTGATGACGATCCGGTCGGTGGCGTCGCGCCCGAACAGGGACGCCACGCGCGCCAGCTCGTCATCGGTCAGCAGGCCCCGCCGCAGGTCGTCGCGCGGGTCGCCGACCTGCGCGAGCACGCGCAGCGCGGCCGTGATGCGCGGGATCGTCGCGTCCGGGCCGAG
This sequence comes from Spirillospora sp. NPDC052269, assembly GCF_040679435.1. Taxonomy (NCBI): domain Bacteria; kingdom Bacillati; phylum Actinomycetota; class Actinomycetes; order Streptosporangiales; family Thermomonosporaceae; genus Spirillospora; species Spirillospora sp. NPDC052269. The sequence continues at coordinate 376,646 of NZ_JBFAUU010000005.1, read as the reverse complement.
CACCTCGAGGATCCGCTCCAGGATGGAGTTGTCGAACGACAGGTCGCGCGTCCCGCCCTCCTCCTCCCCGGCGCCGACGACGAGCGACAGCACGTCGGCGAGCGCCTCGGGGGTGAGCCCGCGCGTCGCGTCCAGCCGGGGCAGGTCGCCGGGCAGGACCCACACGAGGGGGTCGTCCCCGCGCTGCGCCGCGACGCCGAGCAGGTCCCGCGCGACCGCGCCCTCCGAGAGGTCGATGACCGTGACCCGCGCGCCGACCGCGAGCCGCGCCGCGCCCATGGTCGTGACGGCGGCCGTCCACCCCGCGAGCGTCCCGCCGACGACGTCGACCCGGTCGACCCCGGGCGGGACGGCGACGGGGTACCACTCGCGCTGCGCCTCGTAGGCGGACCGCTTCCGCTCCCAGGCGCGCTGGGCGTCCTCGTGCGCACGCGCGAGGGCCGCACGCTCCTTCTCCCGCACGATCCGCTCACGCGCGGCCCGCACGGCCTCGGCCTCGTTCCGGGCCAGCGCGTTCTGGCGGCTACGCCACAGCGGCGCCCCGGTGATGCCGAGCACCACCGCGCACGCGACCAGGCCCGCCCCGGCGAACGCCCAGGGCAGCACCCCGAGGATCGCGCACAGCATGATGAGCGCGGCGAACGCGCCGCCTCCGGCCGCGATGACGCGCAGGGGCCGTCCGGTCAGGAGGTCGTCACTCAGGACGCGGGTGGTCGCATACGGGGACCGTCCGTCCGGGCCGTCCCGGCCGTCCTCCGGACGCGGCGGCTCCGGCTCGTCCGGCGTGGGCGGAGGCCCGGGATCCTGGTGCACCTGCGCGTACCGCCACCCGACGTACAGGCGGTCGGCCTGCACCATGCGCGCACCCACGGAACCGCTCGGCACATCGGTCACGTCGGCAGACCCCAGGTCACAGGACGGTGCGGACACTTCAGGGCAGGCTCGGCTGCGGATCCTCCCCGCCCAGAGTAAAGACCTTCTCCCGCCCGCGCGCCCCGTTCAACCGAACACGGCCCCCGATGCCCGACTCGAACCCCCATTCCGGTCACCGGGTCCACCTGCACCGAAGATCAACCTTTTCCCTCAGCACAACTGACCGCATCCGGCCACCGGCATCCGCGATCAGGCTCAGGCGGACGGCGCGGCCTTCGTCGGCAGGAAGTCGTCCAGCGTCATCGACGGGTGCGGGTACCTCCACTCCACGCCCTCGAACCGGATGTACATGCCTTCGGGCTGGTCGGCCAGGAAATAGTTGCCGTCCCACTCGTTGGGGGCGGTGACCGGCGCGTCGTGCGGGAAACGCGCTCCGAAGCCCTCGTGCGGAACCCCCGGGCCGAAGACCGCGTGCACGGCCGCGTCCACGAAGTTCAGCCGAGTGACGCCGCCGCGCAGGTGCGTGTCGTGCACCGCCAGCGCATGGACGCGGTCCCGAACGAACCAGAGCGCGCTCACGTCCTTCACGACCTGCTCGAAGTCGTGCGCGCCGTCGTGGTGGACCAGGGCGCGGGTCCGCGGCTCGGCGCTCAGCACCTCGGCCGTGTAGGTCGGCAGGTCGCCATGGAACATCCGGACGCGCGGAACCGCACCGGGGAACGTCCGGCGCAACCGCTCGCAGGTGAACTGGAGATAGTCCGCGTTCGCGTCCACCAGGTCCAGTTCGAGCCCCATCGGCTCGACGCACCCGGCGAGGACGGCGGACGAGCCCCCCATGAAGACCCCGAGGTCCACGATCCGGGTCAGCGCCTCGTGATCGACCTCGACCTTCTCGAACAGGTCGAAGTAGTGGTAGGCGCTGCACTGGTCCTCGCAGGCCAGGTCCAAGCCGGTGACGCGGTCCACGGTCCGGTCGAAGACCGGGTTGCGGCCCTTGAAGTCCCAGATCTCCGCGCGGTGCCCACTCCTGATCGGGATACGCAGGGCCTCATGCAGGTTCGGGGCGTCCACCAGGGACCGGTCCGGTTCCAGGAACGTGCCCCAGGTCTCCTGGTGCATGGCCACGCTGGAGATGTAGTCGCTCATGTCCGTCCTTACCGGATATCCGCGTCGCGAACCAGACGACCGTACCGAGCGCGGCGAGGCCGAGGACCGCCGCCGCCACGGGCGGGAACGCCCCCCACGGCGGGATCCAGCGTCCGGTCAGCGGGTTGATCGACGGGACCCTACCGCCGGACACCAGCCCGTGCTGGTACCGGACCATCGTGTAGGCGAGGGCGACGAAGTGCATCGGCAGCACCGCCACCGCCAGCCAGCCCAGCAGCGAACGGCTCACCGCCGGGCCGAACGTCGAGCGCTCGCTGATCGTGTACGCGGCGATGAGCGCCGCGCCCACCGCGAACGGCAGGATGTAGCGGCCCTGCGCCGTCATGCCGTCCTGCTTGGCGCCGACGACGTCCATCTCCAGCGGCAGCGCGAACGCGACGGCGACCGCGACGGCCAGCCGGAGCCGGTCCGTGCGGTGTCCGACGACCAGCGCGGTCAGCGCCAGGAACCCGGCCGCCGCGAACCAGACCGCGTAGAAGCCGTCCGGCAGCGGGACGTCCACCCAGCCGAAGAAGCCCACCATCGACTTGAGGTAGAACGAGATCCGCTCGACCAGCACGAGCTGGGCGGCGTCCACGATCCCGAGGTCCCTGCCGTAGGGCTGCGGGACGAGTTCGGTCGCCTTCATCACCAGCGTCCAGACGCCGGACGCAAGGCAGGCGGACAAGACCAGGCCCGTGGTCCACAGGACGGCGCGGTCGCGCACCAGCCGCAGCAGGCGTTCGCGGCCCGCCGTCAGCAGCAGCACGATCCCGGCCACCGCGACCGCGCCCGGCCCGGCGGGCCTGGTCCAGGCGAGCAGGGCGGCGGCGATCCCGGCGAGCACGAGCAGCCTGCGGTCCACCGGACGGTCCCGGTCCAGCACCAGCGGCACCAGCGCCGTCCACATCGCGACCGCCGCGGCGATCTCCAGCCCGTTCGGGTTGATCACACCGGTGAGGTGCAGCGCCATCGGGGTCGCCCCGACCAGGATCCCGGCGAGCAGCATCGGCCGCCGGGCCCAGCCGACCGCCGCGCGCACCGCGAACGCCAGCAGCCCGGCCGCGAGCGCGGCGGCGACCAGCCGGGACAGCAGCAGGCCGGTCGTGCCCGGCCACCAGCGCAGCGGCCAGCCGACCAGCAGCCCGTAGGTCGGCTGGTAGCGGCCGGTGGTGGTGAAGTACCGGACGTCGGTTCCGGACGGCCCCGGCCGCCAGTTCCGGTTCCTGCAGTCGCTCGGCACCTTGCCCGGCTTGCCGACGAAGCACGGCGGGGTCACGTGCACGTCGTCGGCGGGGACGTTCTGGTAGACGCCCGCGAGCGGGTACTCCAGACCGGGCACCGTCACGTGGTCGGGTCCGGCGGTGAAGCCGCCCTTGACGACGCCGACGGCGCGGGTGATGTGCGCCTGCTCGTCGGGGCCGCCGTCCCAGGGGGTGGACATGGCCCAGCCCGCGCCGGTCCCGAAGAAGCCGAGGAAGGCGAGCAGGGTGACGAGGCGGAGCCGTCCGGCGGTCATCGGGAGCCTCCGGCTCCGCGCAGGCGGGCGCGGGCGGCGCGGCGCAGGCCGGTCAGGGCCGCGCCGAGGTCTTCGTCCGGTTCGGCGGCGGCTGCTCTGACCGCCGCCGCCTCGGCCCGAAGTTCGTCGAGTTCGGCGCGGCGCACGACCAGTTCCTTGTCGGCCTGGACGAGTTCGGCGCGCAGTCGCTCGATCTCGCCGCGCTGGGCGGTGATGGTCTCCACGAGCCGGTTGGCGTCGCCGGTGCGCGCCTCGGTCTCGTGCTGGAGCTGCAGGACGCGGGTGTAGAGCGCGATCCGGTTGTTCTCCATCGCCGCGAGCAGCGCGGACGAGGTGAACGGCGCGATCGCCTCGAACAGCGCGGATGCGCCGGGGCCGTCCTGGCGGGCGAGCAGGCCGAACCCGAACACGGCCGGGACGATCTCCAGCCGCCAGTCGCCGGTCGCCGCCGCGATCGCGTCCTCGACGGCTGTGAGCACCCCGTTGCGCTCTCCGCCCGCCGCGAGGGCGGTCGTGTAGGAGCCGCCGCCCACGAAGCCCGCCGGGGTCAGTGCGTCATGCCAGACGGTCGGGCCGTCCGGGGAGTCGGGGAGGACGTCGCCGGGTGCGAGCGGGGTCGGCTGGTAGTACAGGTCGCGCCTGCCCGAAGGCCAGAGCACGTCGTGCAGGACGACGACGGCATCCGGCGCGTTGGCGGTGATCCAGTCGAGTTCCGCGCGGACGACGGCGTAGTTGTGGTCGCCGTCCAGCACGTACAGGTCGGCCGGAGGAAGGTCGGCCAGCGCCTGCGGCGACAGGCCCTCCACGAGGGTCAGCCGGGGGTCGGCGGCGAACGCCTCGCGCAGCTCGGGGGTCGGGTACGGCTCGACGCAGGACACGGTCGCGCCGAGGTCGGCGTAGACCGAGCTCACCCGGCCGGACTCGACACCGACCTCGACCACCGAGGTGATCGTCCGGGCCGCGAAGAGCGCGGCGAAGAGTTCCCGGAACAACGCCATGGAGTGCAGGAGAAGCGGAAGCTCACGTGCGGCACGCGCCTGGGCGTGCGGGTCGTCCCGAGAACCCGATGTCAAGGTGTCCCTCCGAGTTTGCGGCGCGCGACGCGGCTCGCGCCCGCCGCCACGCCCTTGACCCCCGTGGTCTGGTACTCCTCCCTGAGCCGGTTGGTCAGCCGCGTCCGCCGCGCGGAGTTGGCGGCCTGCCGGTCCACCGGCATCCGCGCCGCCGATCCGGAGCGGGACTGCGGCAGCATCGCGAACGCGACGGTGATCTCGCCGGACGACACGACCGGCACCCCCGCGCGGCGTGCGAGCGGCAGCCAGATCGCGGCGTGCGGGACGAAGAACTCGACCAGGTTGCCGCCGAGGTAGCGGCAGTCGGCGTAGTGCAGGCCGACGAAGTCCTCCGGGTCGTCCCAGCGAAGGACCCGCTCGCCGCGGCGTCCCTCGGCGAGGACCTTCGCCTCGATCCAGTCCACCCGGACGATCGCCGGACGGCCGGGAACCGCGAGCGAGATGTCCACGGTGTCGTGGTGTTCGAAGCGCAGCCGGGCGAAGGACAGGCCGTTGTGGTTGACCCGGACGCGGGACCGGATCTCCTCGTGCCAGCGGTCGTCGTCCGTCCGGTAGCGGAGGCGGGTCTCCGTCGGGTCCCCGGCGGGTTCCAGGGCCGCGGCGGGGAGGTCGCCGCGCGCGACGGCGCGGGTCAGGGCGGCGAGTTGCGGGTCGGACGCGGCGAGGAGCGCGGGCCAGAACGAGTCCCGCATGTGCAGGTCGGCGAGGGCGGCCGGGTGCAGGTACGGGATCGCGGCGCGCAGGTCGTCCGGGAGGAGGTGGGTGACCAGGTCGGAGCCGAAGTTGTCCTCGTGGCCCCACACGCCGAACACGGCCGCCTCCTCGGGGGCCGGCTGCTCCAGGGCGGCGACCAGGATGCGGGCGAGGCGGGTGCGGACCGGGCCGTCCTCGGCGAGGGTGGGCCAGCCGTCCTGCTCGGCGTGCCGGTTCCAGAGGCGCTGGAAGGCGCGCGCCCCGTCGTGGACGAGGCGGCGTTCGGCGTTCTGGGACGGGGAGTCGGAGACCGGGCCGAGGATGGGGCCGCCGTCGGTGGTGAAGCCGATGAGGGAGCCGCAGAGGGCGTTGACGCTCTGTTCGATGATCTCCGGGCTGCGGGTGAGGGTGCCCGCGATCCAGGACGGGTGGCCCGCCTGGGCCAGGTAGCCCTCGGCGCGGAGGCCGGCCAGGTAGAGGCGTTCGGAGCGGCGGTCGGTGGCGAGGTAGAGGCCGGACGGGCGGAGGTCGATTCCGGCGAGTTCCAGGACGGTGCCCAGTTGGCGCTGGATGGTGCCGCCCCAGCCGAGGTCCACGAGGGTGAGGTCGTCGCCGTCCAGGGCGCCCGCGGCGCGGAGGGACTTCAGGAGGCGTTCGCGGACGGCGGTGACGGTTTCGGCGATGCGGTTGCGCAGGTGCGGGGTTTCGGTGAGGGTCCGGGCCACTCGTTCGGCGATGTCGCCGTTGTCGATGATCGTGGTGAGTTCGGTGGCGAGGCCGGGGACCTCGCCCGCTTGCAGGCCGAGGGCCTCCAGGGCCTGGCGGACGGTCATCCGGTAGCCGCTGCGGCAGAAGGCGTGGACGGCGTCCTCGTCGTGGGGGTCGAGGCCCGCCAGCGAGGTGGTGAAGCGGGACAGCCAGACCGGCTTCGCGGTGACGTCCAGGCCGCGGGCGCGGGCGGCGGCGTTGATGAGCTCGCTGAGGAGTTCGCCCTCGCGCATCGGGCACCAGAGGGTGCGGACGCCCGTCTCGTGCGCGCGGTAGGCGGCCCACTCGGCGAAGCCGGTGAGGACCGGTCCCATGACGGCCGCGCCGAAGCGCCAGGCGACGTCCAGGGCGGTGGACGGGTGGGGCCCGGTGGCGTGCAGGGCCTTCGCGCGGAGGCTGGTCAGGCCGTGGTCGCCGTGGACGGGGTCCAGGTCGGGCGCGTCGGGGCCGTCGCCGTCGAGGGGTTCGGCCTCGCGTTCGAGCATGGCCCGGTAGGGGTCGTCCAGCCGGACGTAGTGGACGGTCCGGACGCCCAGTTCCCCCGGCACCCGGTCGTCGGCGATCTCGTTGTCGCCGATGTGGACGACCTGCTGCGGCGAGAGGCCCAGGTCGTTCAGGACGATCTCCCAGAGGCCCTTGCCCTTGTCGGTGCCGTGCTGGTTGGAGCGGTACACACGGGCGTCGCGCAGCGGCTCCAGGCCGGGACGGTCGAGCAGGCGGTCCAGCTGGTCGCCGCTGAAGTAGGTGTCGGAGACCAGGACGATCGGGATCCCGTGCTTGGCCGCCGCCTGGATCACGGCGGCGATGTCCTCGTCCACGACGGTGATCTCGCGTTCGAGGGCGACCTCGGCGGCGGTGAGGCGGCCGGGGTCGCCGTCCAGCGGCATGGCGGCCCAGATGTCGGAGAGGGACACCTCGGAGCCGAGGCCGCCGCGTTCGGTGCGGGCCTTCTTCTCGGCGGCGATCCGCATCCGGCGGAAGGTGGCGTCCGTGACCCACTCCGGGCACAGGCCGGCGTCGCGCAGCCGGTGCGCGAGCAGCGCGAACGCGTCGGTCGGACGGGGCGCCCGGCGCCACAGGACCGTGTCGAAGACGTCCAGCGACAGCGCCGCGCACTGCCGGTCCGCGAGGACCCTGTGCACGTCCGCGAGGACGGGCCGCCCGTGCTCCGGCCGCCCGGTCTCCCACGTCCCGGACTCCGGCCGCCCGGACACCCGCGTCCCGGACTCCCGGCGCCCGGCGGAAAGCCGTCCGGTCTCCTGCTCAGCCAACGCCCTGCCCTTCCTTCCGTCCGCCCGCGGGGGCCGCGGGCGGCGCGTCCACCAGCGCCCGGCGCGAGCGGCGGTCGGTCCGCCACATCGCGCCCGCCTCCGCCACGTCCCCGTCGAAGATCTTCCGGCCGGCGCGCATCATCACGCCCCGGTCGCACAGCTCGGTGAGCATCGCGATGTCGTGCGCGACGATCACCATCGTGCGGCCCTCGCCGCGCAGCTCCCGGATCCGGTCGAGGCACTTCTCCCGGAACGGCGGGTCGCCCACCGCCAGCACCTCGTCGATCAGGAAGATGTCCGGCTCGGTGTGCGCGGCGATGGAGAACGCCAGCCGCATGAACATGCCGGACGAGTAGAACTTGACCTGGTTGTCCAGGAACCGGCCGACGCCGGAGAACTCGACGATCTCCTCGAACCGCTCCTTGGTCTCGCGGTCGCCCATGCCGAGGATCGCCGCGTTCAGGTACACGTTCTCCCGGCCGGTCAGCTCGGGGTGCAGGCCCGCGCCGACGTCGATCAGCCCGGCGACGCGCCCGCCGACGAGCACCCGGCCGGTGTCCGGGCGCATCACCCCGGACATCATCTTCAGCAGCGTCGACTTCCCCGAGCCGTTCAGCCCCATCAGCGCGACGGTCTCGCCCGGGTAGACGACCATGCTCACGTCGTCCAGCGCGTTGAAGGTCTCCGACAGGCTCTGCCGCCGGAACGCGCGGACGGTCATCTCCTTGATCGACCGGGCGTGCCGCAGCGTGAACCGCTTGCTCACCGAGTCGATCACGATGGACGGGCCGGTCATCTCACAGCTCCTCGGCGAACCGGCGCTGCGCGCGGGCGAACAGGAACTGGCCGAACGCCAGGACCAGCAGCGACGCCGCGAGCGAGAACGACGCGCGGTCGAGCATGTGCGGCGGGAAGACGAACGTCCGGGTCGTGCCCGGGTACCAGAACGCGCGCTGGAAGAGGCTGACCGCCGAGACCAGCGGGTTGGCCAGGTAGAGGTCCAGCACCCAGTGCGGGGCCTTGCTCCGCACGTGCATCCAGGGGTAGATCATCGGCACCGACCAGGTGATGACGATCATCAGGATGTCCACGACCTGCTCCAGGTCGCGGAAGAACACGTTGACCGCGGCGCAGATCAGCCCGAGCCCGAGCCCGAACGACACGACCAGCGCGAACGCGATCGCCGCGCCGAACAGGCCGTCCGGGGTGGGCCGCCAGCCGTAGGCGATCGCCCCGCCGAACAGGATGCCGAGCCCCGGCAGGAAGTGGACGAGCGAGACCAGCAGCGACGCCGCCGGGAACATCTCGCGCGGCAGGAACACCTTGCGGACCAGCGGGGCGTTGCCCGTCACCGACCGGGTGCACGAGTGCAGCGTCTCGGTGAACAGGTTGACCAGCACCATCCCGGAGAACAGGTAGATCGGGAAGTCCTCGACCGATTTGTTCACGCCCAGGAAGACGCCGACGATGTAGAAGTACACGCCGAAGTGGACGGCCGGGCGCACGTACGACCAGCCGAGGCCGAGCAGCGACCCCTTGTAGCGGGCCTTCAGCTCCCGGCGCACCAGCAGCCGCAGCAGGTACCGGCGGCGGAACACCTGCTCCAGCCCACCGCCCGCCTCCGGCGGCCGCATCCCGGCCAGGTCGTCCGCCGTGAGCAGCGCGGGATCCCTGACGAGCCCCCCGCCCTGCGCGGGCGCGAGCGGCTCGGGAGCGACCGCGGGCGACACCGGCGGCGCCGCGGCGGCAAGAGACGGCGGCGCGGGCTGCGGCACCGCAGCGGCAGGGGACGGCGGCGCGGGCTGCGACGGCTCGTTGGACGGCGAAGCGTCCCGCAGCGAAGCGTCGCGCGGCCCTGCGGGCGGCTCGAAGGCCGCGGGGGCGTACCGGTCGTAGGCGGTGGGGGGTTCGGGGGGCGCTTCCAGGGGTGGCATGGGGGTCTCGAAGGAGGCACGCGTCGGTGGCGTGGGGTGCGTGAAGGGGGCGGGGTCCGGGGCGAAGAGGATGCCGGGGTCGGACTCCGGGTCCTGGGGACGGGAGTGACGGCCGTGGCCGGGGACCGGGTCGGACGGGGGCCCGGACGGGGGTGGGCCGCCCGGGATGAACTCTTCGCGCCGCGGGTACGGATCGTCCGGCGTGCGTGGGGAGGACACGACCATCAGCCGTCCGCGGACGGAGCCGGAGCCGGGGCGGGGGCAGGGGCCGGGCCAGGGGTGGCGGGGTTGGCTTCGAAGGTGCGCCGCCAGGTCTCGGGCGCGGTCAGCTCCGGCAGCGCTGCCCGGTACTGGACGGCGAGGTCCGGCCACTCGCGGCCGAGCCGGGCGTGCAGCGCCGAGGCGCGCGTCATGATCCGGCGGAACCGGTCCGGGTCGCGCCGGTACCAGGCGACCTTCGTGCCGTCCGCCGAGGAGACCAGGGCGCTGTCGAACTTCGACAGGACGCCCCAGTGCCGGTCCACGTGCGGGACGACGATCTGCGGGTTGCCCTCGGCCCCGGCGTCCAGCGGCCGGAGCTGGCGCAGCGCGCCGAGCGCCGCCCGGGTGAGCACCTCGGCCCGGCCGTGCGGCGCGTGCACTCCGCGCCCCTTCTTCGGAACCCGCCGCCTGACCTGCGGAAACTCCTCGTGGGACGGGCGCGCCCGGGCGTCGGGGAAGGCGGCGCGGAAGGCCTGGATCTCGGCCAGCTTCGCGCCGATCCCGGCGTGCAGGTGGGACGGTCCGCCGAGCACGTCCTCGATCGCCGTGAGCATCAGCTCGGCGGTCGAGTACTGCATGGACAGCGCGTGCTTCACCGTGACGATGAAGCTCTCCTTGACCAGGTTGCCGCCGCGGTCGTAGGGCGAGTGCAGCAGCGCGGTGACCAGGCGGTTCCGCTCGTGGAAGTACGCCTGCCAGTCGATCCCGTCGTCCTTGTCCTGCCAGGGGACGTGCCAGGCCGCGACGCCGGGCAGCGACACGGTCGGGAAGCCCGCCTCCCCGGCGCGGACGCAGTACTCCGCGTCGTCCCACTTGATGAACATCGGCATGGACAGGCCGACCTTCTGCATGATCTCGACCGGGACGAGGCACATCCACCAGCCGTTGTAGTCCACGTCGACGCGGCGGTGCAGCCAGTCGGTCTCCAGCAGCGACCCGGCGCTCTCCTGCTTCCCGGCGCGCGGGTCGGCGGACTTCCCGAAGTCGTGTTCGCGCCGGGTGTGCGGCGCCTCCTGCCACCACCACCGGTACCGCTCGATCGTCTCGCCGTAGGCGTGCAGCTGCGAGCGGACGAACAGGTTGAACATGTGGCCGCCGACGATCGTGGGCGTCCGGGCGAAGTCGGCGAACGCGACGGCGCGCAGCACGCCCTCGGTCTCGGTGACGACGTCGTCGTCGAGCAGCAGCAGGTAGTCGCTGGCCCCGGCGCGGAGCGTCTCGTCCATCGCGCGCGAGAACCCGCCCGAGCCGCCGAGGTTGCCCTGCTCGACGAGGTTCAGCTTCCCGCCGAGCGCGGCGGCGGCGCGGTCGTAGTCGGCGTGCTCCCGGACGCGGCCCGTGCCCTGGTCGACGACGTGGATCGCGTCCACGGCGTCCAGCACCTCGGGGGCGCCGCCGAGCGCGAGCAGCTGGTCCACGCAGAACTTCGCGCGGTTGAAGGTCGTGATGCCGAGGCTGACGCGGCCCGGCCGCCCGTTCCGCGCCTCCGCCGGGTCGGCGCACCACTCGGCCAGCTCGAGGACGGCGCTGCGCTCGCCCGCCAGGACGTCCAGCCAGTACCAGCCGCCGTCGATGAACGGCTGGAGGGTCAGGGTCAGCGTCTCCTCCACCGGCTCGTCCGAGTCGACCGGGACGGCCGCGACGCGCTGCACGTGGCCCTTGGCGCTGGACCGGTACACCACGAGGTTGCCCTGGCCGCGCACCCGGACGCGGAGCACGACCTCGTCCAGGTTCGTCCAGCGCCGCCAGTAGCTCGCCGGGAACGCGTTGAAGTAGGTCGCGAACGACACGCGCGCGCCGACCGGGACGACGACGGTGTGCCGGTCGTCGCCGGTGCAGTCCTGCGCGGCGAGGGCCTCCGCGCCGCGCACTATCCCGCCCTCGACGTACAGCTTGAGGACGTCCAGGTCGCGGTCGGCGGGCAGCACGACCCGCTGCAGGACCCTCAGGTCGCCCGCGGGCTCCGCCGCGGCGCCGGTCGACGGCTCGGTCGAGGGCTCGGTCGTCACTGGTCGGCTCCCCCTGCGAGACGCGCGCCCTCGGTGAAGTGCGGGCGCAGCTTGTTGTCCACCAGACTCAGGGCGCTGGCGATCGCCATGTGCATGTCGAGGTACTTGTAGGTGCCGAGGCGCCCGCCGAACAGGACGCCGTCCTCGGCCCGCGCGAGGTCGCGGTAGGCCAGCAGGCGGGCGCGGTCGGCCGGGGTGTTGACCGGGTAGTACGGCTCGTCACCGCGTCCGGCGGACCGGGAGTGCTCGCGCATGATCACCGTCCGGTCGGACGGGTACCGGTCGCGCTCGGGGTGGAAGTGCCGGAACTCGTGGATCCGGGTGTACGGGACGTCCTCGTCGGCGTAGTTCATGACCGGGGTCCCCTGGAAGTCGCCGGTCGGCAGCACCTCGGTCTCGAAGTCGAGCGTGCGCCAGCCGAGGTCGCCCTCGGCGTATCCGAAGTAGCGGTCGAGCGGGCCGGTGTAGACGACCGGGACGTTCCCCGCCGCGTCGTCCCGCAGGTCGTCCAGGAAGTCGGTCTCGAGCCTGATCTCGATGTTCGGATGGTCGGCCATCCGCTCGAGCCACGCCGTGTACCCGTCCACGGGAAGGCCCTCGTACCGGTCGGCGAAGTACCGGTTGTCGAAGGTGTACCGGACGGGCAGCCGGGTGATGATCTCGGCGGGCAGCTCGCGCGGGTCGGTCTGCCACTGCTTGGCCGTGTAGCCGCGGATGAACGCCTCGTAGAGCGGGCGCCCGATCAGCGAGATCGCCTTCTCCTCCAGGTTGGCCGGGGCGGTGATCTCGGCGGCCTGGGCGGCGACCAGCGCGCGCGCCTCGTCCGGCGAGAAGGCGCGGCCGAAGAACTCGCAGATCGTGCCGAGGTTGATCGGCATCTGGTAGACCCGGCCCTTGAACGTGGTGTACACGCGGTGCCGGTAGTCGGTGAACCGCGTGAACCGGTGCGCGTAGTCCCACACCCGCTCGTTGGACGTGTGGAACAGGTGCGCGCCGTACCGGTGCACCTCGATGCCGGTCTCCGGGTCGTCCTCGCTGTAGGCGTTGCCGCCGACGTGGTCGCGGCGCTCGACGACCAGGACGCGCAGTCCGAGGTCGGTCGCGCAGCGTTCGGCGACCGTGAGGCCGAAGAATCCGGAACCGGCGACGACGAGATCGGTGTTCACTGGGGGTTCGTCCGTCTCTGCGGGAACGAGCGACTGAGGGCCGGCCGGGTCAGGGCTCCCCGTCCGGGATACTGGTCAAAGAGGGACAGATGCGGAGCTAAGATACCCGCGGTTCGGTCGACACAGGTGCAAACTCGCGGAGATCACGGTGGTCAGCACCCCTGACGGCGGCGCGGCGGCGCCCGCCCGGCCCGCGGTCTACCTGCATGTGGGCGCGGCCAAGAGTGGAACGACCTATCTCCAGGGCGTCCTCTGGCACAACCGCGAAGTGCTGCGGCGACACGGGATCCTGTACCCGGGACGCGACTTCCCCGCCCATGTGCGCGCCGCGTTCGACCTGCGCAAGACGTTCTTCGCGGGCGCGTCCGACCCCGAGGTCCACGGCGCCTGGACCGAGCTGGTGGACGAGATCCGCGACTGGCCCGGCGTCTCGGTCATCTCCCAGGAGCTGTTCGCCCCGGCCGCGCCCCGGCGCGTCCGGCGGGCGCTCGCCGACCTCGACTTCGCCGACGTGCACGTCGTGTTCACCGTCCGCGACCTGGCCCGGCAGATCCCGGCGCACTGGCAGGAGGACGTCAAGAACCGGTTCACGACCGGGTTCGGCGACTTCGTCGACGCCCTCTCCCGGCCGGACTGGGACTCCTTCGACGTCGCCCGCCTCTTCTGGGGCCTCCAGGACCCGGTCGCCGTGCTCGGCCGCTGGGCCGCCGACCTGCCGCCCGAGCGCGTGCACGTGGTGACGCTGCCCCGGCCGGGCGCGCCGCACGACCTGCTGTGGCGCCGGTTCAGCGAGGCCGTCGGCATCCCGGCGGACGCCTGCGACCTGTCGGCCGTGTTCGCCAACCCGTCCCTCGGCCTCGCCGAGACGCAGTTCCTGCGGCTGCTCAACGTGGCCGTCGAGGAGCGCGTGGACTGGCACCTCTACAACGACGAGGTCAAGCTCCGGCTCGCGCAGCAGGTGCTGACGCAGCGGCCGTCCGGACGGATCGGGCTGCCCGTCGAGCACATGCCTTGGGCGGTGGAGCGGTCCGTCGAGGCGGTGGAGGGGCTGCGCGCGGCCGGGTACCGCGTGGTCGGCGACCTGTACGAGCTGATCCCGACCTACTCCGGGACGGTGCGCGACGCGTCCGGCGGGCACCCCGACCGGGAGCGCTGGGCCGAGATCGCCGACTCCGCCGCCGACGCGGTCGCCGCCCTGCTGCACCGGCTGCGCGAGGAGGAGCAGATCCTCGCCGAGCTGCCGGACGGCCTGCTCGACGCGGACGAGCAGCTGGACGAGCTGGCCGCGGACACCGACCGGTTGGACGACGAGATCCACCGGATCATCGCCGACACCGCCCCGTTCACCGAGCGGGCTGCCCGCTCGGTGAAGGGGAACCCGGCCGTCCGCCGCGCCTACCACCGGCTGCGCCCACCGCCTCCCGAGCCGTCCGACGCGTCCGACGCGTCCGACGCGTCCGACACGTCCGGTGAGGGCGTGCAGCCGTCCCAGTCCGCCACTCCGAACGATCCGAGGTGACCGCGAAGATGCCCGAGCGATCCGACAGGTCCGTGTTCCTGCACGTCGGCGCGCCCGCGGCCGGGGCGGGCTTCCTGCAGCGCGCGCTGTGGGCGAACCGGAACCGGCTGGGGGCCGCCGGGGTGTCGTACCCGGTGTCCGGGCCGCGGGAGCACTTCGGCGCGGTCATGGACCTTCGGGAGATGTCCTGGGGCGGCCATCGCGACCCCGCCTGGGACGGCGCGTGGGACCGGATCGCCGCCCGCGCCCGCGCGTTCGGAGGCGGGACCGTCGTGTTCTCCCAGGAGCTGCTCGGCGGCGTGTCCGAGGAGCAGGCGAAGCGCGCGGTCGCGTCGTTCGAGCCCGCCGACGTGCACGTGGTGTTCGCGACCCGCGACCTCGGCTCGCAGCTCGTGCTCGACTGGCAGGAGCAGCTCCGGCACACGCACACCGTCCCCTTCGGCCGGTTCGTGGACGACCTGGTCGAGTTCGGCGCCGCCGCGCCCGAGCCGTACGGGCCGATGTTCTGGGGCCTGCACGACCCGCTGCGCGTCCTCGGGACGTGGGAGCGGGTCGTCCCGCGCGAGAACATCCACGTGATCACCCTGCCCGCGCCGGAGGCCGGTCCGGACGTCCTGTGGAAGCGGTACTGCGAGGTCACCGGCATCGACCCGCGGGCGTGCGACCTCGGCGGGGTCGAGGACGTCGCGCCGCTGTCCGCGGTCGGGGCCGAACTGCTGCGGCGGCTGAACGTCCGGATCGGCCCGGCGCTCGGCGGCGACTACGAGTGGGCCGTCCGCGAGCACCTGGAGGCGGGCCTCGGCACCGGCGACGCGCCGATGGGGCTGCCCGCGCGGCACCACGACTGGGCGGCCGCCCGGACCGAGGAGCTGACCGGCGCCCTGCGGTCGGGCGGCCACCGGATCGTCGGCGACCTGGCCGAGCTGGCCGTCGCGCCGTCCCCGGCGGACGCGCTCCAGCCGGACGACGTGCCGGACGAGGTGATCGCCGCCGCGTCCCTGGAGGTCGTGGCCACGCTGCTGGAACGGCTGGCCGACGCCCGCCAGCGGGTCGGCCTCGCGCACCTGCGCGGCCGCCTCGCCGACGTCCGCGACAGCCTGGACCACCTGGTCGAGACCGCCGCGGCCCCGACCTCCGGCCTCCAGCGGGCCGCCCGGCGGGCCGCCGCCGCGAGGCGTCCGCGATGACCGGGACGAACGAGGCGGCGGTGCGGGTGACGGCCGTCGTCGTCACCTACGACCGCCGGGACCTGCTGGCCGAGGCGCTGGAGGCGCTGCGCGCGCAGACCCGGCGGGCCGACCGCGTCGTGGTGGTGAACAACGCCTCGCCGGACGACTCGTCTGGGCTGGTCCGCGAGCGGTTCCCCGAGGCCGAGCTGGTGGAGCTGCGCCGCAACATCGGCGGCGCGGGCGGGTTCGGCGCGGGGATCGCCCACGCGCTCGCGGGCTCGGACGCGGACGAAGCCGCGCACGGGCCCGGCCTGCTGTGGCTGCTGGACGACGACACCGTGCCCGAGCCGTCCGCGCTCGCGGCGCTGCTCGACGCGCGCGAGGCCGCGACCGGCCCGGACGGTCCGCCCGTCCTGCTGGCCAGCCGCGTCGTCTGGACGGACGGACGCGACCACCCGATGAACACGCCGCGCCCGAAGCCGATGGCGTCCGCCGCGGAGCGGGCCCGGGCGGAGGCCGCGGACTGCGTCCCGATCCGGTCGGCGTCGTTCGTGTCCATCCTGGTGGACGCGGCGACCGTGCGCGAGCGCGGCCTGCCGGTCGCGGACTACTTCCTCTGGAACGACGACTTCGAGTTCACGACCCGGATTCTGCGCGGACGGCGCGGCCTGCTCTGCCCAGGGAGCCTCGTCGTCCACAAGACCCGGGTGTTCGGCGGCACCGAGACCGACCCCGGGGCGCGGTTCCACCTGGAGGTCCGCAACAAGCTCTGGCTGTTCACGCGCAGCTCCGGGCTGGGCCCGGTCGAGCGCGTCCTCTACGCCGGGTCCACGCTGCGCCGCTGGTCGCGGACGTTCGCCGCGTCCGGCGACCGGGCGACGCTGCGGGCCGGGCTGGGGAGCGGCGTCCGGGCGGGCCTGTTCTCGCGCCCCGCGCCGACGGCGGCGGTGCTCCGCGAGGCCGGGGCGACCGTCGGGCTGGACGAGTTCGAGAAGCCGAAGGGATGATCGGCGGGTGCTCCTGACCAACCGTCCGCCCGAGGACGCGGCCCCCGAACCGGACACGCGGCCCCGCCGCCGCGTCCCGGGCTTCGCGCTGCCGCTGACGGCCGCCGCGGTCGCGCTGGTCGTCTCGCTCTTCGAGCTCGGCCGCCCGTCCTACTGGCTGGACGAGGCCGCGACGGTGAGCGCCATGAACCGCCCGCTGCCCGACCTGCTCCGCGTGTTCCACGAGATGGACCTCGTGCACGCCTGCTACTACCTGCTGCTCTGGCCGTGGGCGCACGTGTTCGGCACCGGCGAGACCGCGCTGCGGCTGCCGAGCACGCTGGTGACGGCGCTCGCCGCCGCCGGGGTGACCGTCCTCGGCCGCCGCTGCGCCGGGAAGACCGCGGGGCTGGCGTCCGGGCTGGTGTACGCGTCGCTGGTGTCGGTCACGCGGTACGCGCAGGAGGCCCGTTCGTACGCGACGGTCGGCGCGGTCGCCGTCCTCACCTCATACCTGCTGGTCAGGGGCATAGAGGACGGCCCGGAGAAGCGCCGCCGCTGGCCCTGGTTCGCCGGCTACGCCCTCGCGGTCGCGCTGCTCGGGCTGCTCAACCTGGAGGCGCTGCTGCTCGTCCCGGCGCACCTGGTGACGCTCGCGTTCAGCAGGACCAGGCGCGGCCTCTGGGGGCGCTGGACGCTCGCCGCGGCCGTGGCGGGAGCGGCGCTCGCGCCCTTCGCGCTGGCCGCGTCCCGCCAGGACCGGCAGATCGACTGGCTGCCGAAGCCGGGCGAGCTGATGGTCTGGCGGCTGGTGAAGTTCTTCGCGGGGGACGCCCGGCTGGTCGTCCCCGTGCTGGGGCTGGCGCTGCTCGGCGCCCTGATCGCCTGGCGGCGCGAGGGCGCCGCCTCGCTCACCGCCCTCGCGGCGCCGTGGCTGCTGCTCCCCTCGCTGGTCCTGCTCTCGTGGTCCACCGCCGAACAGCCGGTGTTCATCTTCCGCTACGTGTTCTTCTCGCTTCCGGCGCTCGCGCTCCTGGTCGGCGCGGGCCTGGCCCGGCTCTGGCGGGCCGGACTGCGCACCTCGGGACGCGCCACCGGGGCGACCACGTTCGCGGCGGCCGTCGTGCTGCTCGCGACGCTGACCGTCCCGGCGCAGGCCGGCATCCGCGAGCAGGACTCGCGGCCGGACGACCTGCGCGCGGCGGCGCGGATCGTCCAGGAGCACGGCCGCCGGGGCGACGCGATCGTCTACCTCGCGGGCGTGGTCCGCTGGGACGCGTCGGCCTACCCGGGGGCGTTCGGCCGCCTGCGCGACCTCGGCCAGGCCGTGGACCCCGTGCGGGCGGGGAACTTCACCGGCCGGGACAAGGAGCCGGTCGCGCTGCGCCCGGAGCTGCTGAAGGCGGACCGGGTGTGGGTGATGGGCAGCCGGTCGGTGCCCGTCCGGCCGGGGGACGCCGTGGCGCGGCGGCACGGGGTGATCGCCAAGGCCGGGCCGTGGAGGACCCTCGGGATGTGGCGCTACCGCGGCGGGTGGCTCGCCCTCTACGAGCGCGTCCCCGCCGTCACCGCACCTCCACGAAGTCGACCTGCGTGCGTCCGGAAACACGGCGCAGCGCCAAGGAGTTCCACCCGTTGCCCAGATCGGCGTCGAGCGTCACGGAAGACCAGACACCCGTCCGGGTCGGGGACATCCGGACCTGTTTCGGGGACGCGCCGTTGACGGTGAGCTCGAGCCGGGCCTCGTCCTTCGCCCAGTCGGCGTACTGCACGCGGACCTTGTAGCGGCCGGTCTCCGGCGCGAACACCGGGATCTCCAGCGCGCAGCCGTCCCGGTCGAACGGCCCGACGGCCGCCGCCCCGGACGCCCGCTCGCGGCGCTGGACCTGCACGCACCCGTTCAGCCGTCCGCGCTCGGCCTCGTACCGGACGGCCGGGCCGCGGACGACCGGGCGCGCGCCGTCCCAGCCGAGCGCCCCGACGTACATCGCGCGGCTCACCCGCGACCCGCCGAGGTACTGCCGGATGCCGTGGTAGACGAGGTAGTCGTCGGCGCCGTCGCTCGACGACAGCACCGACACGCTGCCCGGCCCCTGGACCGTCCCGCCGAACCCGCCCGTGGACAGCAGGGTCCCGGGTGCCTTCCGGTACGGCCCGAACAGGGACGGAGCGACCGCGTACCGGGTCTGGTAGCCGGAGGTGTAGTACCAGCCGGACGAGTAGAACAGCACGTACTGCCCGCCGTGCCGCACCAGTGCCGGCGCCTCGACGAGGATCGGGTCGGACGGGTCGCGCGCGATCAGCCGGTGCGGCGGCTCGCCCGCGGTGTGCAGGCCGTCCGGGTCGAGCTTGACCACCCAGATCGCCGACGTCGCCCGCCCGTCGGACTTGTAGAGCAGGTAGCGCGTGCCGTCCGGCTCGACGTGGTGCGCGGGGTCGATCGCGCCGCCGAGATCGGCCGGGCAGACGACCGGGTCGCCGTCCACCGGGACGAACGGCCCGGCGGGCGAGATCGCGGTGGCGGCGCCGACGCACTGGACGTCCCGGTCCCGGCGGCGGGCGGAGAAGTACAGCACGAAGGGCTGCCCGGGGCCGGTCGGCTCGACTACCTCCGGCGCCCACGTCCGGCCGGTCGAGGCCCAGGCGGGCAGCCGGGCGAGACCGTCGCCGGGACGGCGCGTCCACGGGCCGGTCGGGGACGGGGCGGTCGCGACCGGCAGCGTCGCCGCGCCGTCGTTGGTGCCGTAGGCGTAGTAGACGCCCGCCACCTTGATCACGTCGGGGTCGGCGAAGCCCGGATCGACGACCGGCTTGTCCGGGGCGTAGCCGGGCGCGTGAAGCGGGGTGGGGGTACCCGCCGGGCTCGGGGGGACGGCCTCCGGGCGGTGCCTCTTCTTGTGCGGGGCACCGCCGTCCGTCCCGACCGCCAGCCCGATCCCCATGACCAGCAGGCTGACCAGGGCTCCGGCGACGAGCGGCAGGAGGGGACCGCCCGGCCGCATCCGCGGCGGAAGGCGCCGCAGGGCACGGTCCAGCCGGCCGGGCAGCGATCCGCGCCGCGGACCGCGGCCGGGCGGCATCGCGCCGTGACCGCTCGTCCATCCGCTCGTGCGCAGGTCCACCGAACCTCCCCTCCAACGGTCCGCCATCATGCCAAACAACCGATGACCTGCCGTCATAGCGGTACGTACGCGCACGGACTGATCGAGATCGGTACAGTTGCCAACCGTTGCCCACGAGAGGAGACAGGACTCGTGCACCGACGGAGAACGTCCGTGCCGAGCCGTCGCTCCCGCCTCGCGTCGGCCCCGGCAGCCGTGCTCACCGCACTGCTGCTCGCGCTGACCGCATGCGGGGGCGGAGGCGGGCACAAGCCCCCGGGGCACGGGAAGGCCGGTTCGGGGAAGCCGAACGTCATCTTCGTGCTGACCGACGATCTGTCCTGGGATCTCGTCCAGTACATGAAGAACGTCGTCCAGATGCGACAGCAGGGACTGACGTTCACGAAGTTCTTCGTCGCCGACTCCCTGTGCTGCTCGTCCCGCGCCTCGATCTTCACCGGGCGGTACCCGCACAACACCGGCGTCCGCACCAACTTCCCGCCGCTGGGCGGCTACGGGGTGTTCAAGGCGCGCGGCGACGAGAAGCTCTCGTTCGCCCCGGCCCTGCACGCCGCCGGGTACCGGACCGGCATGATGGGCAAGTACCTCAACGGCTACCTGCCGGGTGACACGCAGGGCGGCGCGACCCCGTACGTCCCGCCGGGCTGGGACGAGTGGGCCGTCGCGGGCAACGGCTACCCCGAGTACGACTACCGGCTCAACGAGAACGGGAAGCTCGTCCAGTACGGGCACCAGCCGCAGGACTACCTGACCGACGTCATCGCGGGGAAGGGCGTCGACTTCGTCAAGCGCTCCGCGAAGGACAAGCGGCCCTTCTTCCTGGAGATCGCCAGCTTCGCGCCGCACGGGCCGTTCGTGCCCGCCCCCCGGCACACCGGCCTGTTCCCGAACCTGATGGCGCCCCGGACGCCGTCCTTCAACGAGGCGGACGTCTCGGACAAGCCGGGCTGGCTGCGGTCCCATCCCAAGCTGCGCAGGCCGGGCCTGCGCGGGGTGGACAACGGCTTCCGCGACCGGGCCCGCATGGTCCAGGCCGTGGACGAGATGATCGGCCGCCTCCAGAGGACCCTGGCCGAAGTCGGCCGCGACCGCGACACCTACGTCATGTTCGGGTCCGACAACGGCTTCCACCTCGGGCAGCACCGGCTCGCGGGCGGCAAGATGACGCCGTACGACAGCGACGTCCAGGTGCCGCTCGTCGTGACCGGGCCGGGCGTCCCGGCGGGCCGCGGGACCGACGCGCTCGGGCAGAACACCGACTTCGCGCCGACCTTCCTCGAACTCGCCGGACTGCCGGTGCCGAGCGGCGTCGACGGGCGGTCGCTGGTTCCGTTCCTGCGCGGGCAGCAGCCGTCCGGCTGGCGGGACGTGGCGCTGATCGAGCACGTCAAACCCGCGCCCTCCGCGGAGGACCCCGACCGCCAGGACTCAGCGCCCGGCGCTCCGCCCAGCTACAACGCGCTCCGCCTGCCCGGTGAGCTGTACGTCGAGTACGACACGGGCGAGAAGGAGTTCTACGACCTCACCAAGGATCCGGACAACCTGAACAACCTCGCCAAGACGCTGCCGGAGCCGCGCGCGCGGGCGCTTTCGGCGCTGCTGTACGCGCTCGTCCGCTGCTCCGGTCCGACCTGCGCGACCGCCGACCGGACGCGCTGACCGGCCGCGCCGCCGGACCGCGGTCCGGCGCAGATGAGACGTCCCGAACGCCCGGATATGATCCGGGGGCGAAAACGGCCGAACGCAGGCGACCAGGGGAGACGGGCGTGACACCACCCACCACTCCGAACCACTCGGACGGGGACGGAACGCACGACGAGTCCGCTCCCCCGCCGCCGCCTCCCCAGTGGCAGGCGGATCCGTTCGGCGCGGGTCCGGACGCCGGGCTGCTCCCCGACCTCCCGGCGCTTCCCGACCTGCCCGGGCCCCCGGCTGCCCAGCCACCCGCCGGGCCACCGCAGCCGCCGCAGTCGCCGTCGTCCTCGTCGCCGTCGTCGGACCCGTTCCCGTACGCGCAGCAGGTTCCCCAGGCGCAGCCTTTCCCGTACGCGCAGGAGATGCCGCCCACGCCGCCCGCGCGGGACGTCACCCAGACGTCGCAGACGCCGCAGTCGTCCGGTCCTGAGCCGTTCCCCTACGCGCAGGAGATCCCGGCCGCTCCGCCGACCGTCGCCGAGCCCTTCCCGTTCGCGCAGGAGATCCCGGACAAGAAGCCGCCCGCGGCCGAGCCGTTCCCGTGGGCGCAGGAGATCCCCGGTCAGACGACGCCCGCGCCGGGCGCGCTGGCGTCCGGTCCCCCGGCGAACGCGACGCGCGTCGAAGGAACCCGCTTCGACGTCCCGCAGCAGGGCGAGGGCACCCGTCTCGACATCCCACAGCAGAACGCGCCGCAGTTCAACGAGCCCTGGCTGAACACCCAGGACGCGGGCAAGGGCAAGGGCAAGAATCCGAAGAAGACCAAGCAACCCAAGCAGCCCAAGAGCGGCGGCGGTGGCGGCGGACGCAAGGCGCTGATCTTCGGCGGTGTGGGCCTCGCCGTGGTGGCGATCGCCGGTGGCGGTGTCTTCGCGGTGACGCAGCTGCGCGGTGGCGGCGGCAGCGACTCCCCGGCGGGCGCGAAGGCCGACGACGCGCTGTTCCCGCTGCCCGCCAACCTCCCGTCCGACGGACGCGACCAGCAGCTCGCCGGTGTCGCCGCGGTCGGCACGACCGTCGTCGCGATCGGCGGCGAGAGCGACGCGCAGGACACGCGCGGCATGTTCCTCGTCTCCCAGAACGGCGGGAAGTCGTTCACGGCCGCGACGGTGCGCGGCCCCGAGGACGGCTCGTCCGGGCAGGGCGAGGCGCCGAAGGCCGTGGCGGGCTCCGCGCACGGCTGGGTCGCGATCGGCTCCCGGCAGGGCGGTGGCGGCCTGGTCTGGACGAGCGGCGACGGCAGGTCCTGGCAGCGGCGGCCGGACGCCGTGGGCGAGGCGTTCGGGCCGAACGCGCGGATCCGGCGGCTCATCGCGACCGACAGCGGCTTCGCCGCGATCGGCGAGACGTCCGCGAAGGGCGACTACTCCGACGCCGTCCCGACGGTGTGGCTGTCCGGCGACGGCAACGCGTGGGAGGCCCGCCGCGACCTCCAGCAGATCGGGCTCGGCTCGCGCAAGGGCAGGGTGCAGCTCACCGAGGCCGCCGCGAGCGGCTCGGCGATGCTGCTGGAGGCGACCGTCACGCCGGACAACCGGAAGGCCGCGCCGTTCCGGCTCGCCTGGCGCTCCACCGACGCGGGCCGCAGCTGGTCCGGCTCGGAGATCCCGGCGCCGAAAGGCTCGCGCGGCCTGATGATCGGTGGCGGCGGGGCCGGGTTCGTGGCCGTCCGCGAGCTCAAGCAAGGCAACCGGCAGTTCGGCCAAGCGTTCACCTCCAAGGACGGCTCGTCCTGGAAGCAGGCCGGACGGCTCACCCCGAGCGGCTACCGCGGCACCCAGCGCCTGCTGGCGGACGGCGGCGGCTACGCCGCGCTGGTCCAGCGCGGCAACGACCTGCTCATCGCGCGCAGCAACGACGGCGGCTCCTGGCATGACGCGGGCAGCCTGCCGGTCCGTCCGGGGCAGAAGGTGGCGGACGCCGCGGCCGCGGACGGCCGGACCGTCGTGGTCGGCGAGCAGCCCGGCAGCGGCGACGTCAACGGCCTGCTCGCGGGCTGGGACGCCGGCGGCGCGGGCGACCCGCTCGACCTCGCCAAGGTCCCCGGCGCCGTCCGCCGCGACCACACCGTGGTCGGCGTCGGCGCGGCGAACGGGCACGCGGTCGCGGTCGGCAGCACCGGCGGCGACGCCGCGGCCTGGACGTCGTCCGACGGCTCGGCCTGGAAGCTCGCGCAGGGCCTCGGCGCGGCGTTCACCCGGCCCGGCGCGCAGCGGCTCACCGCGGTGACCGGTGGGACCGCGGGCTGGCTGGCGGTCGGCTCCGACCAGGGCCACGCGCTGGTGGTCACCTCGTCCGACGGCGCCACCTGGCGGGCCGCCGACACGGCCGCCGCGTTCCGCGGCACCGGCGCGGCGGCGCCGTCGACCGTCGCCGCCGCCGCGGGACCCGCCGGGTACGTGGTCATCGGGGCCGAGGGCCCGTCGGCCGCGGCCTGGTTCTCCAAGGACCTGCAGGGCTGGGAGCGCGGACGCGGCTCCGGCCACGACGGCCTCGCCGCCGACCGGGACACCCGCTGGGCGCTCGACGTCGCGGGCGGCTCGTTCGGCTACGCGACGGTCGGCGGCGTCCGGGGCAAGGAGGGTAACCGTCCCGCCGTGTGGAACTCCGCGGACGGCCGCCAGTGGAGGCTCGAGCAGCTCCCGCTGCCGGGCGGCGTCAAGGAGGGGCACCTGACCCAGGTGGCGGCCAAGGGCTCCACCCTGGTCGCGACCGGCCTCGCGGCGACCCCGCAGGGGCTCGGCTGGCTCGGCTACGTCTCGGCGGACGGCGGCAAGACCTGGAAGCCGCTGCCCACGCCGGGCGGCGCGGACCAGGCGGTCGTGACCGCGCTGACGGCGACGCCCAAGGGCTTCGCCGCGACCGCGGCCGTCACCCGCGACGGCGGCGTCGACGTCCTCTCGCTGACCTCGGCGGACGGCTCGTCCTGGACTGCGGCCCTGCAGAAGGGCGCGGGCCTCGGCGACGAGGGCGACCAGCGCGTCACGGGCCTCGCGCCGCTGGGCGACAAGCTCCTCGGTGTCGGACGCTCGGTAAGCGGCAAGGGCGACCTGCCCGTCCTCTGGACCCGTCCCGTCCCCTGATCCGTTATGCGAAGAGGCCACGCCGGGGATTTCCTCCCTGCGTGGCCTCTTTCGTGTTCGAACCCGTGGTCAGACCGCGGTGTCAGGACGGATCTCGTTGGGCGCGGAGACGTCCGGCGACATCTCCACCGGCGGCTCGGCGACCTGGTCGCGGGCGCGGTTGCGGCGCGCGCCGTATGGAGCGACCACCAGGCGGTACACGGGGCGGCGAATACTGGTCGGGACGAACCGGTAGCCGCCGCGCACGACCAGGTTCCGGAGGTACTGGGATCGGGTGAGGTGCCCGGCGCGGAACATCTCGCGCTGGAGCCGCAGCTCGGAGCGGAGCAGGTCGCGGCCGCCGCGGCGCTCGTACGCGCCGTCCCCGACGCGGTAGTAGACCAGCGGCTCGGGCACGTTCACCGCCCGCGCGCCGCCCGCGATCATGCGGACGAACAGCCAGTAGTCCTCCATCAGCGGCAGGTCCCCGTAGCCGCCCGCCGCGTCCACGGCGCTGCGCCGGTACACCACGGTCGGATGGTTGAACGGGTCGTGCAGCCGGGCGTACCGGGCGATGTCGGACGGGTCGCTCGGCGGGGTGCGGAGGCCGACGACGTCGTCCAGGTCGGCTCCGAACTCCAGCAGTCCCGCGCCGACCAGGTCCGCCCCGTCCCGGACGATCGGGACCTGCACGGCGAAGCGGTGCGGCATCGCGACGTCGTCGGCGTCCATGCGCGCGACGATGTCGTGCCGGCAGGCCGACAGCCCGAGGTCGAGCGCGGGCCCGAGCCCGCGGTTGTCGTCGGTCTTCATGAACGTGACCTCGACCGGGGCGGCCGCGACCAGTTCGTCGATACGTGCCTCTAGTTCGGGCGACACGGGGCCGTCCTGCACGAGCACGACCTGGTCCGGACGCAGGGTCTGGTCGTGCACCGCACTACGGAACGCATCCCGGAGATAGTCCGGGTGGTCGCCGCCGTACACGGTCATGAGCAAACAAAAAGGTTCGTCTTGCATGACTCTCGAGGCGGGGTGAACGGATGCTGGGGCGCGGGGCACAAGATACCGCTAATCCGTCATACAGGTCAGATCTGGCAGTGAACTTTCAGAGTCAGCGACAAGCGTCGATGTCTTTCGGCGCTCTCTCCTTCGGCGTCCGCCCGGACGCGGGGTCACTGCTGGCGGCAGACGTCGCGGTCGGCGCGGATCTCACCGGCGATCTTCGGGACGGGGCGCCGGACGGACGGGCCGACGGTCGCGCCGTCCGTGCCGATGACCAGGTAGACCGTGCCGGGCTTCAGGTTCAGGTCCCGCCTCGGCGGATGGCCGGGGAGCACCGCGGCGAGGGCCGCCGCCTGCTCCCGCGCGCCCAGCCCGAACACGATCTCGGTCTTCGAGTGCGAGCCGCTCTTCTTCGTCCCGGTCTTGACGATCTGGAACCCGCGGGCCTTGAGGCGGTCGCCGACGCGTCCGGCGAGGCCCTCCTCGCTCGTCGCGTTCAGGATGGTGACCTTGACGTCGGCGGGCGTGACGGGCTTCTTCGGCGGACCGCCGCCGGGGCCTCCCGGTCCGGGGGCGGCCGGGGGCGGAGCGTTGTCGCTGCGGATCGCCTGGAAGAGCGGTTCGGCCTGGGCCGTGTTGAACTGGACGCGGTTCTTGTCGGCCGGGTACGCCTCGACCGGGACGGTCACGAAGCGGACCTTGCCCGCGCTCATCCCGCGCAGGCCGCTCGCGGACTTCTCCATCGCCTGCATGGTGAACTCCCGGTCCACCTTGATGGACCGCGCGACCGCGGAGAGGAACGCGAAGACCTTGCCCGGGTCCTTGAGCATGCCCTTGTCGGTGGCCTTCTTGACCACCGAGGCCATGAACTGCTGCTGGCGCCGGATGCGGCCGAGGTCCGAACCGTCCCCGAGGACGTACCGGGTGCGGACGTAGCCGAGGGCCTGGTCGCCGTGGACGATCTGGCGTCCCCGGCGCAGGTGCAGTTCGGCCTTCGGGTCGTCGATGCGGCGCGGGACGCAGATCTCGACGCCGCCGAGGGCGTCCACGACCCGTTTGAAGCCGGTGAAGTCGACCTTCACGAAATGGTCGATGTGGATCCTCGTCAGCGACTCGATCGTGGCCCAGGTGCAGGGGGCCCCGCCCAGCGCGAACGCGGAGTTGATCATGTCCAGGCGGCCGGGGATCACCGACCCGTTCCTGCGCTTGCAGTCGGGGATCCGGACCATCGAGTCGCGCGGGAAGCTGATGCCGAGGGCCTGGTCCCCGCCCGGGGAGAAGTGCAGCAGGATCGTGGTGTCGGACCGCTCGCCGACCTCCGCCCCGTACCGGGCGTTCGCGCCCATCCGCGAGTCCGAGCCGATGAGCAGGATGTTCATCGCGTCGTTCAGCTTGGGCGGACGGTGCTGCGGCAACTGCGCGGTGACGTCCTCGCGCCCGATCTGGCCGTCGATCCGGCGCCACAGCATGTACGCGGTGATGCTCCCGGCGACCAGCACGACCGACATGATCACCGACAGGACGCCCAGCACCCGCCACGCCCGTCCCGTCCGCGCGGGCGGCGGCGGCTCCTCAGCCGGAGGCGCGCTCTCGAACACCGACCGCGACGACGCCTGTGCCTGGGCCCCCGGGTGGGCGGACGCGTGCGCTTGCGCACCCGGGTGGGCGGACGCCTGTGTCTCCGGACGGGAGGACGGAGACCCCTGCGACGACATCCGCACGGGCGGCAGGGTGTGCGTCCCGGTCCGCGCGGGTGGCGGCGCGTGCGTCCCCGGGCGGGCGCGGCTCTCCTCCGACATCGCGGACATTTCAGCACATCTTCGACTTTCATCCCTCGAATCACGGGAAATTCGTCCCGTCCCGCGGACGCACCCGTATCCGCCGCACGGCACGGTGCCCCGGCGGGATTAGACTGCGCGAACGATGAGCACCGTGGACGCACTGACCGAACGGGCGATGATCGTCCTCCAGGACCGGCCCGTGGTACCGCTCTCGGCCTGGCTGGTCGACGCGCTCGCCGACGCCGCCGGATCCGGGCGCGCGGTCCAGCTCGTCACGCCTCCGCAGTCCCGGATCACGCTGCCGCTGCGGCTCGGCGCGGCCGCTTCCGGCCCGCACTGGGTCGTCCGCGACGGGGACGCCTACTACGAGGGCCTCAGCGGACGTCCGATGCGCTGGAACGGCGCGGCCTTCGAGCCCGTCCCGGACGCGCGCGACTACGCGCCCGGCTTCACCTCCCGTCCGGCCGGTCCGGTCGGCGCGCAGCTCGGGCTGACCTACCGGGTCCGGCACGGCGCGGCCGACCCCGAGGTCGGCGGCACCGTCGAGCGCATGCTGCAGCTGCTCACCGGCAAGTCGCCGCTCGGCTGGGGCACCGCCGAGCCGGTCGCCGAGCCCTGGCGTCCGGACCGGTTCACCGAGCACGTCCGCAACCGGGAGTCGGCGCGCGTCGTCGTCGCCGGGGACGGCCCGCGCCCCGCGCAGGCGGTCTGCTCGTTCACCGGAGCGGGCGGCGGCGCGGTGAACGAGGCGACCACGGTCACCGTCGGCTACGCCCCGCAGGACCCGCCGCCCCTCGCGCACCTGCCCCAGCTGATCGGCGCCGTCGCGGCCGACCGTCCCGTCGCGTCCCTGCTGGTCCAGCTCACCCCCGGACGCGCCGACCTCACCACCGAGCCCCGCTGGACCGGCACCGCCTCGCCCGTCGCGCTGGCCGTCGCCGGGGCCGTCCAGTCGCCGCAGGGCATCCCCGGCCAGCAGGTCGGCCCGCCGCGCGCCCCGATGACCCTGTTCGCGCTCGGTGACGGCCGCTCCCCCGAAGGCTGGCAGCGCCACCGCCGCCTCCTCCAGCACCTCCAGACCCCGCACGCGTAAAAAGGGCGAGAAAGCCCCGGGGGACGGTGTCAAGGTCCCGTGAAGAGGTCTTCGCGCGGCCGCGCGGGCGATCTTGAATGGACGGCGTGAACCGCATCGCCGACATCATCAACACCTCGGGCGGTGGTGGCGGAACCACTCCACCACGGAACCCGCCGCCCGGACGTTCTCCATTGCCGCCCGGACGTTCGCCCTGGCCGCCTGGGAGTTCGCCCTGGCCGCCTGGAAGCCCGTTCCAGCCGCCTCCTCCCGCCTCACCCGAAGAGGTCCGGATCGAGCACGACCGCCTGGCCGACCTCGCCCGCAGGCTGCCCGAGGCGGCCGAACCGGTCGCCAAGGCGTCCGGACGGCTCGTCGGGCTCACGGTCTCCGAGGCGTCCTTCACCTCGTTCACCTACTCGCTCGCCCTCGCCTACAACGAGGTCGAGGCGTTCACGATCCGGCAGCTGAGGCACAAGGCCGAGGAGACCGTCCAGATCCACGAGGGCGTCCGGCTGAACGCCGAGTCGTGGAAGGCCGCCGAGGAACGGAACACGGTGCGATGGCGGTGACGCGGTGACCGCCGTCCTCGGCGCGGGCGCGGACGTCGCGCGGTACAGCCTGGAGGCCGCGACGGGCGCGGCGCTGGCGCTGTCCGCGCTCGGGCTGCCCGCCGCGTGGCCGCTCGTGCCGTCCTTCTACATGCACCAGTACGACCCGCAGGCGTTCTGGGACGGCGGCATGGCCTGGACCAGGGTCGCCCAGGACATGCGGCAGGCCCGCGCCGACGTCGAGAAGACCGTCAAGGACGTCACGCGCGGCGACGCCTGGCACAGCGAGGACGGCCGCGCGTTCGACGAGCGCATGGACCGCTACCTGCGGGAACTGCTGAGCGTCGAGATCCGCGCGGTCGCGGTCGCGAGCGTGCTGTTCCTGACCGCGCTGCTCACCATGGCCGTGATCCTGTTCATGGCGCTGCTCGCCGCCGTGCTCGTCGCGCTCGCCGCCTGGGTCGCGGTCGCGACGGTCTTCCCGCTGAGCGCCGCGTTCGCCCGGATCGCCGCGCTCAACGCGATCATCGAGATGAACGCGACGCTGAAGGAGGTCGAGGGCGCCCTCAACACCACGCTGCACGCCTGCGCGGGCGTCCTCGGCGCGCTCGTCGCCGGGGACGTGTTCGTCGGCGCGGTGCAGGGCGACTTCAGCGGCCTCCAGGACTTCATCGACGGCACGATCGCGCAGGGCCCGCTGCTCGTCTGGGGCACCGCCAACCGGATCGAGCGCGACGCGACGGCCTGGGGCCTCGGCGGCAAGTTCCCCGAAGAGGGTGTGCCGGGACGTATCGCGGGCGACCGCGCCGGGACGTCCCTGCCGCCCGGCCTTCCGCAAGCAGCCGGGGCGAAGGGCGTCAACGACGTCCGCACCGGCGGCCAGACCGTCACCGGCGGCCTCACCCCGGGCCAGAAGGCGGACGGCTCCTACAAGTACCCCTGGGAGTGAACCTCGATGGACGATCTCAAGCGCATCCTCGGCTTCGACCCGCAGGCGCTCGCGGCGGACGCCGACCGGCTGTTCGCGGGCGTCCGCGAGGTGTACGAGGCGAACGCGGGGGCGGTCGCGTCCGCCGCGTCCGAGGACGGGCGGGTGCGCGTCGAGTACTCGGCCGACGAGGGCGTCCGCGCGCTGGACATCGACCCGCGCGCCATGCGGATGCCCGCCGCCGACCTCTCCGCGACGCTGCTCGCCCTGATCCGCCGTGCCCGCGCCGAGGCCGAAGAGGCCGGACGCGCCCGCGCCGCCGAACTCCTCGCGGCGGACGGCTCGGTCTTCGGTGAACGCGAACGCGCCCAGATCGGCGACCGCCTCCGCAACGCCACGGGCGCCCTCCAGGAGGACCTGCGCAGCGCCGACCAACTGCTCGCCACCCTGCGCACGTCTCTCGACCGCCGCTGAAGACGGCCCGGTGGGCGGACGTGCCGAGGGCCGTCACGAACATCCGTGACGGCCCTCGTCCAACATCCGACCCCGGGCCGCAACTACCCGCACCCTGCGCACTCATGCGGGACGCGACACAGATCACACCCTCCGGCCACGTCCTTCAGACGGTCCGGACGAACAGCGCGGGCGGTGGCCGGAACGGTCAGCCGGTGACGCCGGGGACCGACGACGCGTCGTCGCCGGACGCGCCCTCGGCACGCCAGCTGCGCGCCGGGCCGTCGGACTCGCCCTCCGGATAGACCGTCCCGCCCACCCAGTGGACGAGCGCGTCGGAGAAGCGGCGCGCGACGCGGGCGGCCTCGGGGATGTCGGCGACGGCGCGCACGTCCACCCACCAGACCGGCGCGCCGACGCGGGCGGCGAACTCGGCGCCGAGCAGCCGCGCGATCTCGCTGGCGACGGTCACCTCGACCGGCTCCTCGATCGACACCAGCAGGCGTCCGGCGGCGTCGAACAGGCGGGTCGGCGGCTCGTTCTCGCCGCCCCGCACGTGGATCGGCTCGCCCATCGCGGCCAGGCCGTCCGCGACCGCGAACACGTCCGGACGGCGCCGGGCGAGGGCCACGTAGTCCACGCTCATCACTGCACCCCCGGCATGCCGAGCGAGCGCGCGAACGCCTGGTAGACGATCTTGGCGGCGGCCTGCCGGGTGGCGCCGCCGACCTTGTCCAGGTCGAGCGCCGCGCCGGTCGCGACCTGCCGGTCGTAGGGGACGTGCACGACGGGCAGCCCCCACTGGGTGAGCATCTCCTCCGCCCGGCCGAGGTCGGCGTTGATCTGCGGGGCGTGCGACACCATGGCCACCACGGCGCGCTGGAACACGTGCTGCCTTCCGTTGTTGGCGAACCACTCCAGCGCCCCGCGCGCGCTCAGCGCCCCGTCCACCGTGCCCGGCGTGACCAGCACCAGCGCGTGCGTCTGCGCGATGATCTCCTGGTTGACGCCGGTCAGGATGCCCGCGCCGCAGTCCACCACGGCCGCGCTGACGAACCGGCTCACCGAGCTCAGCGCCCGCTGGAACGTCGGGACGTCGAACTCCCGCGACATCCGGCCGCCGCGCGTGGACGACAGCACCCACAGCCCCTCGGGCGTCTGGGACATGAACCGCGCCGCCTCGTCGAACGTGGCCGGGTTCGCCTGCGCCAGCTCGAACAGCGACAGCTGCGGGACGATCCCGAGCCGCAGCGGCAGCGAACCGAGCTCGGCGTCCGCGTCGATCGCGACCACCCGGTCCTGGCGGTGCCGGGCGAGCTCGCTGGCCAGCAGGGCGGAGATCGTGGTCTTGCCCGCGCCGCCGCGCACGCTCGCGATCGCGATCTGCCGGAAGCTCGGCACCGGACGCGCCATCAGGTCGGCGAACGCGGCCTGCTGCTGCGCGGACATCGCGGACCCGCCGCCGACCGCCTTCCGCACCCCGCGCCCGAGCCGCTTGCCCATCCGGTCGCCGTGCACGTTCTTGCGGACGAGCTCGCTCGCCGGGTGCGGCCCGGCGGCCGCCGCCTGCTGCTGCGGATTCGGCGCGGACTGCTCAGCCTGCTGCTGCCACGCGTCCTGCCCCTGCTCCTGGTCCTGCGCCTCATCCTGCTGCTCGCCGCCCCCGCCGCCGAGGACGGGGTTGATCGCCGCCTCCCACGCGAAGTCCGCGTGCAGCAGCGGCTCGCCCTGGCCCTGCTGGCCGGACATCCCGTCCTGCGCGCCCTGCCGTCCGCCCATCGTGTGGTCGAGGGCGGGGCCGGGCATGCCCTCCATCCCGGGTCCGCCCGGCATGCCTTCGAAGCCCGGCGCCGAGAAGTTCTCGGGGCCTGGGTTGGGTCCGGGGCCCGGGGGCTGGCCTGGGCCTTGGATGCCGGGGAAGCCGGACGGGCCTTCGCCGCCCGCGGCCGGACCCCACGACGCGTCCGGGCCGGGCGGGGCGGGCGGGGCTCCGAGCGGCTGCGCGGGCTCGGGGTTCTGCTGGGCCGCGATGCCGGGGAACCCGTCCTGCGCGGGGGGCGTTCCGCCTCCGGTGTTCGCGGGCTGCGCGCCCCACGACGCGTCCCCCTGCACGTTCTGCTCACCGCCCGAGGACGCCGCGGCGACCTGGCCGCCGTCACCCCCGACAGGCGCACCCCAAGCGTTGTCCGGCTGGCCGCCACTCGCTGGCGCACCCCACGAGTTATCCGGGTTCGCACCCGCTTCGGGTGCCCCCCAAGCGTTGTCGGGCTTCGCGCCGGTGTCCGGCACGCCCCAAGCGTTGTCCGGCTTCGCACCGGTGTCCGGCACACCCCACGCGTTGTCCGGCTTCGCGCCCGTGTCGGGCGCACCCCGGGTGTTGCCGGGCTTCGCGCCCGATTCGGGTGCACCCCAGGTGTTGTCCGGCTTCGCGCCGGTATTGGATGCGCCCCAGGTGTTGTCGGGGGTCGCGCCGCCGTCGGCGGGCGCGTTCCAGGCGTTGGCGTCGGGTGCGGAGTCGCCCGAGGCGTTCTTGTTCTCGCCGCCGCCGGAGGCCGGGGGGGCGCTCCACTGACCGGTACCGCCGCTCGCGGAAGGCTGGGAGTTCGTGGCCCCGTCGCCGCCCGTGGACGGCTGGTCGCCGGCGGACGACGGCGCGCCCCACGGCGCGTCCGGGCCGGGGGTCGGCCCGGGACCGGTGGAGGTGCCCAGATCCGCGGCGGCGGGACCGGCGACCGGCGCGTCGGCGTGCGGCGTGGCCACGGGGCCGAGAGCGGGCGCGGGGCCGGTGGAGGTGCCGAGGTCGGGGACGGCCTGCGCGGCGGGACCCGCGACGGGCGCGTCGGCGTGCGGCGTGGGCACGGGACGGCTCCCGGTCGCGAACCCGTCGCCTCCGGACGGCTCGAACCCCATCGCGGGCGCGGACGCGGCGGACGTCGCGGGCTCGCCGGACGCGGGGAGACCGGGCAGACCGGGGAATCCGCCCGTCCCTGTGGCCGGGTCCTGCGGCGGGATCTGGGCGGGCACCTGCGCGGTGCCGGCGATCTCGGCCGGATCCGGGACCTGAACAGGGGCGGGACGGGGTTCGGCAGGTGCGGTGTCGGCGAAGCCCCGTTGAGTCGCGCCGAGGTCGCGCAATACGGCCAGCTGCCAGTTGGAGTCGGTCACCTGCCTCCCTTCCCTCGATCGGCAAGCCTACGAGACTCCCGTCGCCCAACGCACCGCACGCGGGCCCGGAGATCGCACGATCTCGGGCCTTCCGGGCGTCCCACCGGTGGTCGGGCGAAAGTCCAGAAGGGCACCCGGACCGGGACCGGCCCGCCCGCGTCAGGAATTCCCGGAATTCGGACGGCACCGTTTTCCCCTCCAGTCCGTCGAAAACAGGACGAACACGCCGGGAGACTGCCGTTACTCTTGCCGAACCCCGCCAGCCCCGGTGACCCCAACCTCGTCCGGAGTGCGCATTGAACCCTCAGTGGCCCGGCCAGCCTCCCGCTGGTCAGCCGGGATTCCCACCGAACCAGGCCATGGGCGGGCCGCAGCCGTTCCCCCCGAGCTCGGTCGGCGGGCCGATGGGACCACCGCCCGCCGCCCCGATGGGGCCTCCCGGCGGACCCGTCGGGCAACCCGGATTCCCCCCGCCCCACCCGCCGCACAGTGGCGACGGAAGCAGCGCGGTGCTCTTCATCGTGATCGCGGTCGTCGTCGTGGTCCTGATCGGTGGCGGGATCGGCGCGTTCTTCCTGCTGTCCGGTGACGACAAGCCGAAGAGGCACACGGCCGTCCTTCCGGCGCCCTCCGCGCCGAGTGGAACCAGGCCGACCTCCCCGGCCGCCGGCGGTGGCGGTGGCGGTGGCGGGACGACCGACCCGTGGAGCGTCCTGACCCGGACCATCAAGACGGCGAGGGGCACCACCTTCACGCAGGCGGGCACCCGCTACGAGTCGTGCATCCTGCGCGCGAACACGCGGCTGCTCACGACGCTGCGCACGCACCCGTGCTCCGGGCGGATGGCGTCGGGCGTGTACCTCAACCCGTCCCGGACGATCGTGACCGTCGTGTCGCTCGCGAAGTTCGAGAGCGCGCTGGACGCGCGGACGGTCGTCCGGTCGGTGAACCTGCACGCGGAGCCGAAGCTGCTCGGCCCGGCCAGGAGCAGCGGCATCCCGGTGCTGCGCGGCAACCCCGAGCGCTGGACGCGGACGTACTCGCAGGGCAGCAGCGTCGTGTTCGTGCAGTCCTACAACGCGCGCGGCGGAGCGGCCGGCGGCGCCGCCGGCGCGGTCAACCTGACCGCGACGGAGCTCGGCGTCGAAGTGCAGACCACGCTGAACTGGAAGAACTGACGACACATAAGGTCGAAGTCCGACACGTGCCGATGTAACGTCTTCGGGACGATCTGGCGGACGACGGTCCGGGCGAACGACCGTCCGGCCGTGCGACGAACCGGACGGACGGCGACCCGGATCCGCACCGCGGACCGGGTCGAACCGCGGACCAGGTTGAACCACGGACCGGGGTGAACCGCGGTCCGGGCGGACGAGGCGGAGGGAGCGGCATGCGCGCTGAGTACCAGGCGCACATCGACGAGCTGCTGGGTCAGTACCGCGAGCAGCGGGACAAGCTCAAGGGGCTCCAGGAGAGGCTCGCGGACATCGAGGCGTCCGCGGAGGCCGCCGACGGGATGGTCCAGGTCACCGTGGACCGGCAGGGCCGGCTGAGCGCGCTGACACTCGACCCGCGCGTGTACCGCAAGCTGGGGTCCGAGGAGCTGTCCGACGCCGTCCTCGAGGCGTCCCGCGAGGCCGCCGCGCAGGTCGCCGAGAAGATCAGCCAGGCGATGCAGGACGTCGTCCCCACCGGCCCGGCCGGCGACGGGGCCACCGGCGGCATCCCCGACCTGGGCAAGCTGCTGCCCGAGAAGTTCGACATGGACTCCATTCGCGAGCACTACGGATTGCTGGGCAAATGAGCGACGGCGGATACCTGGAAGTCGACACCAAGTCCCTGCGCAAGGCCGGCGGGGGCTTCGACACGGGCGCGGACCACCTGCGGGACATCTTCAACCGGCTCAACAGCAAGCTCCAGGCCGAGGGCAAGTGCTGGGGCAACGACAAGACCGGCCAGGAGTTCGGCAAGAACTACGAGACGCCCTCGACGAACATGCTCAAGTCCTTCGGCGACACGGGCAAGGGCCTGCGCGACATCAAGGACGGCGTCGACGAGATGGCCGACAACTACGACAAGGCCGAGCACGCCTCAAGGGTCCGCTGACCCGTCCGCCCTGTCCGCCCCGTCCGCGCGCGGACGGGGCACACCGGGTTGCCCCCTTCCGGGCGACCGCCTATAAAAGGGCCCCATCGGTCGATTCGATCATGGCCCGGCACATCCCCCCGCTCCCCGACTCCCCCTGAGGTGGCCTTCCCGTGGGCATGGAGATCCCCGACGAGGTCAAGTGGCTGTCCTGGCTCATCGGCGCGGACTGGCCCGAAGGCGACGAGACCGCCATGCGGCGGGCCGCCGCCGCATGGACCTCGGCGTCCTCGGACGTGACCTCCCTGATCGGCGAACTGAACCGGGCCGCCTCTGACGTGCTCGGCGCGCTGGACAGCGGCGCGGCCGACAAGTTCCGCCAGAACTGGGACAAGTGGACCACCACGGACCCGGAGATCCTGCCCAAGCTCGCGGAGGCGTGCGACGCGCTCGGGAAGGTGCTCGACCAGGGCGCCACCGAGATCGAGTACGGCAAGTACATGTTCATCGCGCTGCTGATCATCACGGCGGCGCAGATCGCCTGGCTGATCGCGGCGGCGTTCGCGACGTTCGGCGCGTCCACGGCGGCGATCCCGGCGGTCGAGGCGGGCGCGTGGGCCGCCGCCCGGACGATGGCCACCCAGCTGCTGGAGCGGCTCGGCGAGAACCTGCTGTCCTCGATCGTCAAGGGCGCGATCATGGGCCTGCTGCAGGGCGGCGGGCTGGACCTGCTCATCCAGGGCATCCAGGTCGCGCAGGGCCACCGCGACGGCGTCGACCTCAAGCAGGTCGGCACCTCCATGCTGGACGGCGCCATCGGCGGCGCGGTCGGCGGCGCCGCCGGGCACGTCGCGGGCAAGATCCCCGGGCTGTCCGGCGTGGCCGACAGCGCGGCCGGCAACATGCTCAAGGGCGCGACCCGCGACGCCATCGGCGGCGCGGCGGGCGGCGCGCTCGGCTCCGCGGCGACCGACCTCGCGCACGGCCGCTCCATCGACCTCGACGCCGCCGTGAAGGGCGGCGTGTCGGGCGGCCTCGGCGGCGCGATCGGCGGCGCCAAGGGCGGTCTCGACGAGTACAACACGCACGTCAACACGCCGAACACGTCGGGGGGCGACCCGACGACCACCCCGACGGCCGACCCGGTCACCACGCACACGCCCAGCACGCACGAGCCGAGCACGTCCGGGTCGGACCACGGGCCGTCGTCCTCGGGGCCGACGACGTCGTCGGCGTCCGATCCGTCGTCCTCGCCTTCGCACTCCCCGTCGTCCGATCCGTCGTCCTCGCCTTCGCACTCTCCCTCGTCCGAGCCGTCCTCGTCGCCGTCGCACTCGCCGTCCTCCGAGCCTTCGACGCAGGGGAGCAACGGCGGCGACAACTCGCCCGCGCCCTCCCACAGCTCCGGGCCGAGCAGCGAGCCGTCCTCGTCCGGGCCCTCGCACTACAGCGGCGGCGACAACTCGCCGTCCTCGTCGCCGTCGCAAAGTGGCGGCGGGGACCACTCGTCGTCCGGCGGCGGGAACCGCATCGAGTCGATGCTGAACGGCGGGGGCAACAACTCGCACACCAGCCTGGCGTCCGCCGGCGGGGGCGACTCGGGCCCGTCGTCGAGCCACTCGTCGATGCCGTCGTCCTCGTCCCCCGGACCTTCGTCGTCGGCGATGCCGGACGGCGGCCCGGGACCGTCCACGTCCTCGCCGCAGAACAGCGGCCCGTCGGGCATCGGACCGTCCTCGTCCGGACCCATGTCGTCCGGACCCGCTTCTTCTGGACCTGGCGCCGGGCCCGTCTCCTCCGGGCCGTCCTCCGCCGGGCCGGTCTCTTCGGGACCGTCCGGGGCGGGACCCGTCTCCTCGGGGCCGTCCTCGTCCGCGCCCTCTTCGGCTGGTGGACCATCCTCGGCCGGCGGGCCGTCCTCGGCCGGTGGGCCGTCGGTGTCGGACCGTCCGTCGACGTCTCCGACGAGTTCGTCGGGCAGCGGCGGACCCGGGCAGCGCAACACGAACCTGGCCTCTCCGTCCTCGTCCTCGTCTCCGGACGGCACCCGCAACCGGAACACCGCCGACGGCGAAGGCGACCACCAGGGCGCCGACCCGCAGAACGCGAACGGCCCGTCCGTCGCGCCGATGCCCGTGTTCATGCCGGGCGGCGACGGCGGAGCATCGAGCGGCGGTTCTTCGTCGTCCTCGTCCGGCCGCGCGTCCGGGCCGTCCGGTACGCCGGGCGAGGCTTCGACGCGTCCGGCGGGCTCCGGCAACGAGCCTGGCGGACGGCCCGAGAACCGCACCCCGCGCGAGGACGGGCGCACGACCCCGCCGTCCGAGGACGGTCAGCAGCCCACGGCCGGCCCGCGCGTGGACGACCAGGGCCTCATCCACAGCGACCAGCCCCCGGCCGAGCACGGAGGCTCCCCGGAGCAGGGGCCGCAGGACCACGCCCCGCAGGAGAACGAGGCCGCTCCCACCCCCGAGCACGACCCGTCCACGCCCCAGGAGCACGACCCCGCTCCGCAGGACCGCGACCCCGCGAACCCGCACGGCGAGCAGGAACCCGCGACCCCACCGGACCGCGACCCGGCGCCCCAGCACGACCGCGACCCGGCGTCGACCGGCGAGCACGACCCGGTCACTCCGCAGGACCGCGAGCCGACCACCCGCGACCCGCAGGACCACGAGTCCGGCCCTGGCCCGGACCGCGACCCCACGAGCCGCGACCCGCAGGAGCACGACCCCACCTCGCGCGACCCGCAGGAGAACGAGCCGTCCACACGGGATCCCCAGGAGAACGAGCCCTCCACGCGGGACCCCCAGGAGAACGACCCCGCGTCCCGCGAGCCCCAGGAGCACGAACCGACCACGCGGGACTCCCCGGAGAACGAGCCGACCTCACGCGAGCCGCAGGACCACGAGCCGTCCACGCGGGATCCGCAGGAGACCGAGCCCACGTCGCGCGAGCCGCAGGACCACGAGGCGGGTCCGCACAACGAGGACGCCCCGTCCACGTCTGAGCGCACCCCGACCGCGGACGACAACGGCACGACCCTGTCGGATCAGGGGCCGTCCAACGACGGGCCCTCGTCTCCGTCCGACCGGAATTCGTCCCCGTCGGAACGGGCTCCGTCCGCCGACCCGTCCCCTACGACCGACCACGCCCCCACCGAGCGCACGCCCTCATCGGAACGGGACCGTCCGGGCTCCGGCCCCGGTGGCAACGACCGCGGGGCGGCGCCGCGTCCGGAGCGCGACGCGGCGAGCCGTCCGCACGAGAACGAGTCCGAGCCGCGCCCGGCCCACGACGAGCCGCACACCCCGGCCGACGACGTCCCGCGCAACCTGCCCGAGCACCTGCACGACATCTGGCGCAACAGCGAGGAGACCCCGGCGGGCCGTTCGTTGTACGGCCCCAACGACGAGGCGATGCGCAACTTCGCCCGCCAGGTCACCGCCGAGCCCGACCGCTACGTGATCGACGCGCACGGCACCGCGGACGGCGTCACCATCGACGGCCAGAAGATCTCGGCCAAGGACCTGGCCGAGCTGATCTACAGCGACCCGAACTGGGATGGGAAGGACGTCCTCCTCCTCTCCTGCCACACCGCCAACGGCGACTACGCGTCCCAGCTCGCGCACCACCTCGGCGTCCGCGTGACCGCCCCCGACACGTTCGCCTGGTCGGACCACAACGGCAACGTGTACGCCACGGGCGCCCACCGCGACGTCAACCTCAAGGTGGTCCCCGACGAGCCCATGAACGGCAGCTGGAAGACCCACTACCCGGACGGCAGCAGCGACCCGGCCGGCAAGGGCTACGCCCCCAGTTCCCACGAGATCCGCCACCCCAGCGAGGAACCCCCCTCGGACAACGCCCGAGCCCGCGGCGACGATCCCCCCGACGGCGACGGGCCCGACCACGACCCGAACACGCTGCACCGCGGAGAGGACGGCCTTCTCCACAGGGCGGGGGACCCCGACGGGTTCTTCCGCACCGAGGACGGCAGGCTCCACCACGAGAAGGACCCCGACCCGGAGCACACCCACCGCACCGAGGACAAGTACCAGCTCAAGGATTCCAAAAAGGGCACGTTCGTCGAGGACCCGCTCAAGGAGCGCCCGTACGACTTCGACAAGAAGCTCGGCGATAAGGAGACGTACGAGCCGGAGCATCAGAGCGAGAAGGCTCGGGCGGAGCTGGAAGATCTGGCCGGGAAGCGCAACGACATCGACGTCGAACGCCAGGGTGTCCGCGACAGGCTGAAGCCGGTGCTGGACGAGCTCGGCATCAAGAAGCACGAGGACGTCAACAGCGAGAAGAAGATCGAGGCGCAGAAGGAGAAGGCCATCGAGCGCCTCGGCTCCGATCCGAAGGTCCTCCAGAAGCTGGAGGAGATGGAGAAGCTCGCGAAGGACCACAACAGGCTCGGCCAGGAGCTCGCGGAGCACAGCGAGAAGCTCGGCATGGCCGGCGGCAAGGACTACCTGGTCCACAAGCTCGAGCGGACACTGCTCACCCCGACCACCGAAGGCAAGGGGAAGCCCGACACCCTGGACATCGTGGGGTACAGCATGGACGAGCACTCCGCGACGATCACCGCGATCGAGGCCAAGGGTGTGGGCTCCTCCCTCATGGGCCGCACGATCGAGGACTTCAAGAAGGCGGCGCAGGGCAGCCCCGAATACCTCGACTTCGTGCTGTCCCTGGACCCCGACCTGCACAAGGCTCTGAACAACCTGTCGGCGGAGAAGAAACAGCAACTCCAGGACCACCTCAACGCGGGAACGCTGAAGCTCGAGTACGTCTGGGTCCACGCGAGCAAGAGCGGCGTCGTCAAGTTCGCGGATTTCGATCTCACACGGGACGACAAGCCCTTCGATTTCCGTCGCGTCTCCGGCCTGGAACCCCGCGGATAGGATCACTCCATGACTGAGACGGCCATTCTGCCCGACGAACGCATCGGCGAGTTGGCGGCGGCGTTCCGGGACCTGCACTGGTCCTGGGCCGCGCAGGACGTCCCCGGACTCGTCGCGGCCCTCGGCTGGAGCGTGCACGTCGCGCTTCAGAGCACCGTGTGGCTGAACGTCGGCTTCGGCCCGACCAGCGGCAGCGTCAAGCTCGAGAACGGCACCGACGCCGTCATGGTCAACGCCGCCACCTGCTCGTCGGCGAACCCGGACGCGACGGGCCCCGAGGCGGCCCGCGACCGCGCCCGGCTTCGGGACGAGTTCGCCCGCGTCGTCGGGCTGACGACCGAACGCCTCGGCGAACCCTCCGCGCGCATCCACGGCGAGTCCCCGGAGGTCCGCTGGGAGGGCCCGCGGACCACGGTCGGGGTACGGTCCTCGGAGGTCCGCGTCACCCTGTTCGTCGCCGTGAACGACTATCTCAAGACCTGGGACGAGGAAGTCTGATCTGATGGACTGGCAGACGTTCGCCGCCGAACTGGCCGACGACCTCGCCGTGCTTCCGGCGGGGGCGCTCCTGGTGATCAGTGAGCGGGACGACGGAGGGCGCTTCACGCAGTTCGCCCAGGACGACGACGCGCTCGTCGCCTACGTCAGCGACAACACCTTCCTCGCTCCGGACGATCAGGCCTCCCCGGAGGCCCGGCAGGTCATCGCGTCGGCGGGCTGGAACGACCCCGAGCCCCGGAGCGGCCACGAGGACTGGTGGTTCCGCCTGCCCTGGCCCTCGTCCTCCGCGGCCTACCGGCGGCTCACCGACATGATCGCGACCGCGTTCCGCGACGGCTATGGCATCGCGTCCCCGGACGGCTGGAAGTACCGCGCGTGGAACGAGCGCGAGGGCAACGCCCCCATCACGCTCCAGAGTCTGAGCCTGCCCCGGACGTCCGCCCGCTAGGACGGCCACGCGGCCGAGGGCGGCCGGGCCGTGGGTCAGGGGCTCTGATCGTGACGGAATGCGTGCGGACCGGGGAAGTCGTCGGGAAAGCACTAGGATCGGGCGGATCGTCGAGGAGGGTGAAGCGATGACTCAGGGGCCCGGAGAGCGGCCGCCGGCCGGGTACGGGCCGTGGCCGTACGACCAGGCGCGGTACGACCAGCTCGTGCAGTGGATGGGTACGGCGATGGCGGCGCTCGCCCCCGCCGGATGGCGGCGCGTCGACCTGCGCGTCGCGATGGCGGGCGGGGCCTCACGGGCCGCGCTGGCGGTCGTGATGGCGGACGGCGCGGTCCAGGAGTACCAGGCCCCGCGCGAGTTCGTCGGCGTGGCGGCCGAGCTGCGGTCGATGATGTACCGGCCCGGCGAGGGCACGTGGTTCGGGATGCGATTCATGCTGGAGCCGCCCGGCGCGTACCGGACGTGGTTCGACGCCGATCTCGACCCGGGTCTCGGTGGCGAGGCGTACCGGCGCGACCTGATGGCCTTCCCGCGCAACTGGCTTCCCGTCTGGCTCGGCGGCGCTCCCCGGTCGACCGACCGGGCCCTGACCGCGGACGAGCAGGCGCAACTGCTGGGCGACGTCGCACAGCTGCTCGGCATGTTCCTGCCGTCCGGCTGGACGGAGAGCACCGCCCGCTTCGCGCCGGAGGGCTCGTCCGTCCAGGTGACCGGGCTCGACGGCCGGACCAGCGCGTTCGCCGCGCCCCCGGCGCTGAACGAGATGTTCGCCGTCCTCAGGCAGGGCGCCTCCGAGCCGTGGACGGCGGCCACCTTCCGCCTGACCTTCCCGGACACCCACGAGATCGCCTACGAGCCCGCCGCTCCGCCACAGCAGCCCGTCCAGGCCGTCCCTCAGCCTCCGCAACCGACTCCGGCCGAGCAGACCGCTCCAGCAGAGCAGGCCGCTCCCCAGCCTGAGCAGGCCGCTCCGGCGGAACAGGACGCGCCGGAGGCCGTGGACGGGCAGGACGCCCCGGGCGGGTTGCGGATGTCGGGGGTGTCCCTGCCGACGGACGGCGAGTCGCGTCCGGACGTCCCGGAGGACGAGAAGGAGGCGCTCGTCCAGTATCTGACGCGGGCGCCGATCGTCCTGGCGGCGCGCAGCCTGGACGTGGACGAACTCGACCCCGAGCGCGCCGCGCGCGTGCCGCTGACGTTCCACACCGACGGGACGTGGGTGTGGCCGGGCGCGGTCGGCTACTACCTGCGGGCGCACGGCGTCGCGCCCGACCCGGAGCTGGTCGCGCACGTGCGCGGCAACGGCTTCCAGCTGCCGGAGGTGGACGACGCGGCGCGCGACGCCGCGGTCACGCTGATCCGGACCTGATCCGATCACATGACCGACGAGACCTCCCTCCCCGTCCCCGCGGACGACTCGTCCGCGGGAACGCCGTCTGACAGGGCGGCCGTGGAGTTCCTGCCCGCCGAGCCCGCACCGGCGGAGCCTGTGGCCGCCTCGCCGACGGCGCCTCCCCGACCCCAGTTCCTCCCGCCCGAGGACCCGTTCGTGGCCCCGTCCGCGCCGGACGTCCTCACCCCGGGCCCGCCTCCGCCCGCCACCCCACGGGGCAACCGTCGCCTTCTGATCGCCGGTGCGGCCGGTGTGGCCGCCCTCGCGATCCTCGGCGGCGCCGCCTGGGCGGTCGGCGGCCCGTCCGACGACAAGCCGACGGAAGAGCGCTACACGTCCTTCCCCGCCGCCTGCGCGGTGGTCACGAAGCCCACGCTCGACCAGTTCGTCCCGCGCGCCGAGCCGCCTGTGGGCGACAAATCCGGCTCGAAGCAGCACTCCTGGTGCATGTGGGCCGGGCCCTTGCGCGCCGAGCCGGGCAGCAAGCGGATCCTGTACCGGACGGCCCGGATCGACATCGTCGCCTACGAGAGCATCGTGTCCGCGAAGTCCGCGTACGACGCCTCCTGGCG
Organism: Spirillospora sp. NPDC052269; assembly: GCF_040679435.1. NCBI lineage: Bacteria > Bacillati > Actinomycetota > Actinomycetes > Streptosporangiales > Thermomonosporaceae > Spirillospora > Spirillospora sp. NPDC052269. Next base: position 333,519 of record NZ_JBFAUU010000005.1, on the reverse strand, counting down.
GACCGCCATCGCGTTCTCCGGCTCCAACTCGACCATCGGGGGCGGAAAGCTGGTCGGGGACGCCTCCGAGCCGATCAACGGGCTCGGCGACCAGGCGTTCTACTACCACCGCACGAGCACCACGGCACTGGGCCGATCCGGTGAGTCCGGGGAGACGATCCGCGTCCGGAACCTGATGCTCACCGTCACCGTCAACGGCTTCAACGCCCCCGCCGACGAGCTGGGCACCCCCGCGACGAAGGGCCAGACCCCGCTCGACAGCGCGACGGGCCGTCCCGGCGCGGACGCCTTGGCCCACGACGCCGTCAACGCGCTCAACGCCTGCACGACCTGCCGCCACCGCATCTGACCGAACCCGGACGCGCCGGGCGTCACCGCCCGGCCGTCTCCCCCATGCGGGGGAGCAGGGAAATGCCCCGTCCGGGGACGGTCCCGAGCCCGGCGGGGGAAGTGCCGCCCCACTGCCTCCCAGCAGCATGGTCCATGAAGAAAGGCCCCTCGACCTGGGAGTTCTCATGGACGCCACCACCCCCCGCTGGATCGAATGGACGGCTCGCGTCGCCAGCCTCGCGGCACTGCCCTCCGGGCTCTGGCGGATCGCGCTCGGGTTCGGCGTCCCGGTCGGGTTCTCCGGCGAACTCGCCGACCTGTACCGTCCGGGCTGGCAACTGGCGTCGTACGTGATCGTGCTGAGCCTGATCGCGGAGGGACTGGCCATGCTGACCATGGGCCTCGTCCGGCCGTGGGGCGAGGTCATGCCGTCCTGGATCCCCTTCCTGGGCGGACGGCGGATCCCGACACTGGCCGCGGCCGTCCCGGCGGCCCTCGGCTCCCTCGCCGTCACCGCGATCACCCTCACCGGAGCCGTGCTCTGGACGGACCCCGGCGCGATGGGCGACCCCGACGCCCCGCACGGCCTCGCCGGGGCCGTCATGACCGCCTGCTACGCGCCACTCCTTCTCTGGGGGCCGCTTCTGGCCATCGTCACCGTCGCCTACTACCTCCGCCGAACCCACACCCCCGAGCCCGTGCCCGCGCCCGCGCCCGCCGAAGCCACCGCCTGACCGGACGCGCATATTTCGACGGCCGCCGCATTTTCCGGCGAGTATGTTGAGCCTCTCTCTTCTCGAGGAGGCTCGACCATGTCCGATGAAACTCCACTCACCGATGACCGCGACCCCGCCGGAATCGTCACCGAAATGGTCGATCACGTGCTGAACCTCGCCTCGACCTGGACGTCCTGGGACGGGCGCCCGTTCCACACCGACGACCGCGTCTACACCCCGCACAAGGCGATCCGCCGGGTCACCGATCACCTTGTCGACCACCTGGCCGAAATCGAGGCACGCCTGGTCGGCCGGACTCCCCTCCCTGACCATTGGCACGCCTCGGCAAGTACGACCCCGGCCGATCTCGCCCTGTTCACCCAGCAGGACCTGGACGAGGCCCGCAGCCGCCTGGAACGCCTGGCCGAGATCTGGTCCGCCCGCCTGAACTCCCTTTCCCCAGAGCTCCTGGACGACTCCCCCGGAACCGGCTGGACGTTCCGGCAGATCGCGTTTCATATGGACGAATCGTCCTACTACGCCGACGCGGTCGGCGACCTGGCCTCCACCCGCTCCAGCAACTGATTCCGGGCCCAAGTAAAAGGCCGAATATTACGGCGACTCGCCTTTCACGTGGCCGAGTCCACGTATTTCATGAACACGCTCGGCGATCTGGGCGTCACCCATCTCAACCCCTGAACGACCACCACGTTCCGAGACCATCACGCCGTTCGTCCTCGCAGAAACCTGCCGACCGGTCCGGCCAGTCCAGTAATGGTCAATTTTGAACACCTGACGCGGTCAGCGTCCCGCTATGGTCGGAAAATTCGACCCTTGGATTCGGGATAGTCCGCCGACAGAGCCGTCCTGAGGGCGGGGCACGACGCCGACGCGTTCGTTCCCCGCCCCGTCGCGTCCGCCGGGCAAATGCCTGGAACGCCATGTCCGGCGAACACGTCGGAGCCCTGGAGGTGAGACCGACGGACAGGACGAGCTTCAAGACCGAGCCCCCGCTCAAGGCCGAGTCGCCACACAAGGTCGCGCGCCCCAGGGACGTCGTGGTCATCCTCCGCCGTTCGGGCGTCGCACCCGCCCCTGGCGCCCTACCGCGCCCCCTTGCCCAGGACCAGGCCGAGGGCGGCGCCCTCACCGTCGCCACGGCCGTCCTGGCCCGAGTCGAGTTACCCCCGCACTCACGAAGGAGCCCCGTGACGAGCGAGCCGACCTCCATGGAGAAGGCGCTGGAACGCCTTATCGAAGACGCCGAACGCAACATGGAGAAGTACGAGGAGATTCGCGGTCGGATCCCCGCGCTGCGCGCCACCGCCCAGTCCGCCGACGATTCGGTGACCGTGACGGTCGCGCCGGGTGGAGTGGTCACCGACATCCGGCTCACCGAGGCCGCGCTACGGCACGGCACGCAAGGCCTGCGCGGATTGCTCATGTCGTGCGTCGCGACGGCGAGCGCGGACGTGTCCCGGCAGATGGCGGAACTCGTCCAGGACGTCACCCCGCCGGGCCTGGACATCGCGTCCATGATGCGGTCCCAGTCGCCCGCCTCCGTGGACGACCCGACGAACGGAGAGCGGCGATGAGCGACGAGTTCCTGGTCAAGGTGCACAAGCTGGAGCAGGCCGCCGAAGACCTCGACATGTTCAGCAACGACGCCAAGTACATCCAGTCCGAGGCCCGGGACATCACCATCTCCGGCAACGAGTGGGGCATGGTCGGACTGGGCTTCAAGAGCTTCTACGACGACTACGCCAGGCAGGTCGACGGGCACCTCACCACGCTCAACCAGACGCTCTCGTCCATCGAGGCCGCCATCGAGGCCACCGCCCTCACCTACGCGGTCACCGACGCGGCGCTGGTGGCCAAGATCAAGGCGCTGGAGAGCGACTTTCCCACGATCTCCCAGGGGAAGCCCGGGGCCAGCGCCGGGGGCGGGGGCGGGGACGAGCCGGACGGCGCCGTGAAGGCGTTCCAGGACAACACCCCGTTCGTCAGCCAGACCTTCAAGATCATCGAGCACACGAGCGGCGATGACTGGGGCCTGCTCGGCTCGGACGTCGGCGATGCGGCCCTCACCACGGTCAGCACGTTCTTCGACCCGCTCGGCGCCCTGGTCGGCGCGGGCGTCGGGTTCCTGGTCGACTACATCGAGCCGCTCCACAAGATGCTCACCATGGCCACCGGGGACGACGGCGCCATCAGCGACCACCGGAAGGCGTGGAAGCAGGTCGCCGACAACCTCCGCGGGCTCTCCCACGAAATGGCCGCGCGGCTGTCGCTGGACCTCGACGACTGGAGGGGGCAGGCCAGCGACCAGGCCCACAAGCGGATCGGGGACTTCCTCCAGGGGGTCAACGACATCGGCGGCGAGATCGGCGGCATCACCGGGATCCTCGCGGTCAGCGCGTCCGTCATGGACACCGCGATGTCCGCGCTCAAGGATCTGATCTCGCAGCTCGTCGAGTGGCTGATCGTCACCTGGCTCGCCGCGCAGGCCGCCGCGCCCTTCTCCTTCGGCGCGAGCGAGGGGGCCGCCGCGGCCGCGACCAGCGCCGAGGTGTCTACCGCGGTGTCCCGCGGCGGCCGCATCATCCAGCGACTCCTCGCCGAGTTCCGGCGCCTCTCGGAGGCCATCGGCCGGATCCTCACCCGGCTGTCCCACATCAAGGGCCTGTCCAAGCTCTCCGACGCCAAGTTCGGCAAGGACCTGCTGAAGGACGGCAAAGATGCCGCGGAGGCGGCACGCGACGGGAAGCGCCTGCCGTTCGGCTACGACCCCGTGGACGCCGAGAGGGCTGCCGCCGACAAGATCGGGGGCGGCCTCTTCCAGGGCATCCAGGACAACGACAGCAAGGTGCCGGACGGCAAGATGCTCGAGCACATGCTGAACCTCGACCCCAACGCCCAGGACGACCCCGCCAAGCGAGCACTGGACGCGATCAACCACGCCATGGGTTTCGAGCCCGACAAGAACTGGCTCGACTTCGTGAAAGACGCCCAACAACAAGACCAGCAACAACCCCACGAGCCGAGCTGGGTCGACAAACTGCTACACCCCGAACCGCAACCCGAGCCGACCGAAGCCGATCGAAAAGCACAAGACGCGATCAACCACGCCCTGGGCTTCGAACCCGACAAGAACTGGCTCGACTTCGTGAAAGACGCCCAACAACAAGACCAGCAACCCCACGAACCGAGCTGGGTCGACAAACTAATACACCCCGAACCCCAGCCCGAGCCGACCGAGGCCGACCGACGAGCACAAGACGCGATCAACCACGTCTTCGGCATCGAACCAGACGACAAGCCCGGCCGCATACGCCGTGATCTCTAGGACAACGGCACCGGCCTGCTGCCAGATCGCATGAAGCGCACATTGGGCAGGGGATGACCGCCGACGACGAACACGTCGGCCCGAGGCCGAGTGGCGTCTATCCTTCCAGTCGCCATGAACCGACCGACGTTTCCTTCCCCGGGCGGAGCCCCGGGCGACGAGCCCGGGGCTCCGCCCGCCTCTTCGGCTCCCCCGGCGCCGGCTGGACATCCCACGCCTCTGGGGAGAAGGAGGCGGTGGATCATCGGCGCGGCCTTGGCGCTGCTCGTCGCGGTGGGCGGCGCCACCTGGGCGGCCGGGGGCTCGGACGGTACGAAGGAGCGGGCGGCCTTCGCCGCGGCCCCGGCCATGTGCGAGGCGGTGTCCCGGGCGACACTCGACCGGCTCGTCCCCGACGCGAAGGTTCCGCCCGCGTCGGGGACGTATCCGGGCCGGCGCTACACCTACTGCGGCTGGAGCTCCTCGACGGACGCACGGCCCGGCGCGAAGCGCGGCGACGAGCGCGGCGTCATGGTCGCCGTCCGGCTGAGCGCGAACGACACCGCGGCCAGGCGCGACTTCGAGACGGCCTGGCGGGGCGCCCTCCAGACCAGCGGCGCCACGTCCCCCGGGACCCTGCACAGCGACGCCGCCATCCGTGTCGACGGCATCGGCGACCAGGCGTTCTTCACTCACCGCACGGCCACCAGCGGCCTCGGCACCCTCGGAACCGCCGAGGAGACCGTCCGCGTCCGCAACGCCGTCGTGATCGTCTCCTACCGCGGCCTCGACGCGACCGCCGACCGCTCCGGCGGGACGAACCGGGGAGCCTCAACGCCCCTGACCGCCACCGCCGGCCGCCCCTCCACCGACGCCCTCGCCCGCGAGGTCGTCACCGCCCTCACCTCCTGCGCTCCCTGCCGAACTCCTTCCTGACCCTCTCCTCGAAACGAGGCGGCCGATGACGGCGGCGGCACCCTCCAACGGCGGACGGGACATCCCGTTCCGGTCAGGGTCTCGGTGAGCATGCCCCCCGCGACGAAGCCCATGTCATGCCGTCCGACGGTCCTGGGAGGGCCATGCGTACGAAACGTCTGAGTTCGGTGGGGTGCGTCGTGACCCTGGTGCTCGGTGGGCTGCTCTACGCGGTGATCACCCGGGCCGTCCTGCCCACCTGGTGGTACGCCACCGGAACCGCCACGCACGCGACCGTCGACGGATGCCGCCACGAGTCGCACCGGAACCTTCTTCGCCTGACATGCACCGGCCACTGGACGTCACCAGGCGGCGAACCACGACAGGGCCGCGTGTTCGGAGCCGGCTCCGACAGCCGGGGAAAGGTCCTGGCCGTCCACGCTTCTGGAGACCACGCGGTCGCCCTCAACACCGAGTTCCTCATGGGCGATCCTCTGGACTTGGCCATCCTGATCGGCATCGGTGGCTTTCTCGGATACCGCGTCCTGACCCGGCGCCAGGCACGAAGGAAGACTCGCCCGACACCCCACCAGGACACCGCCTGACGCCGGACGACCCGTCGAGGAGAAACGAAAGCGGGATGGCTCAGTCCGTGAACACGAACTGAGCCATCCCGCTGACGAGTACTGCGGCCTCGGCGCCTACTGGCGCGGCTCCTGACCGCCCGCCGGGGGCTGGAACTGCGGCGCGCCGTTACCAGGCTGACCGCCAGGCTGCCCGAAACCGGACGGCTGCTGCGGATTCGCGTACGGCGACTGCTGCGGCCCGGCGTGCCCACCCGGCTGCTGCCCGAACGACGGCGGCCCCATCGGCGCGGGCGGCGGCGCGCCGACACCGCTCTTGCCCTTGCCACGCCGCATCAGGACGACACCACCGACCACCAGGACGACGATGACGACCACACCGATGCCCAGGTAGAGCATCGTGTTGCTGGAACTCTTCTTCTCGGCCGGAGCGGACGAGGTGTCCCCGCCGCCGGAGCTCTTGGGCTTCGCCCCACCGGCCTTGTCGAGGCGCTCGTACACCGGGTTCGGCGCGCTCGCGGGCACCTTGACGCGAAGGGCGCGCGGGATGCTGATGACACCGTGGCCAAGCTGGTCGGGCGACCCGAAGTCCTTGGTGGTGTTGGTCAGGATCTGGACGATCCTGCGCGCGGACTCCTGCGGGTACTTCGCCCGGAGCAGTGCGACGGCGCCCGAGGTGAGAGCACTCGCCTGACTGGTCCCCTCGCCCGTGGTGTAGACGTGACCGGTCTTACCGATGCCACCGACGTCGGCGCCCGGCGCGCCGAGGGTCACGTACGGCTGCCGCTGAGAGGAGACCCATGCCTTGCCGTTCTTGCCGAGCGCGCCGACCGAGACCACCCCGGGACACGAACCCGGAATGGACGGCAGGTTGGCGGAGTCTCCTTCGTTGCCCGCCGCCGCGACGATGACGACGTCCTTCTGGGCCGCGTACTGCACCGCCCCCAGGAGGGGGTCCGGGCACGGGTCCTGCTTGAACTGGGGGTTGCCCTCACCCTGCGAGATGTTGACCACCTTGGCCCCGTGGTCCACGGCGAACCGGATGGCCTTGGCCTCGCTGTCCGGGCTCACCGCCCGGACCACGATCGGAAGGATCTTGGCTTCGGGAGCGATGCCGACGAAACCCGAGCTGGTCCCGCGCGACGCGATCAGGCTCGCCATCGCGGTGCCGTGCCCCTCCGCGGTGTCGACATCGGTCCTGCCGTCGGTGCCGCCTTCCGAGAAGTCCGCGCCAGGCACCGTCGCGTCCCTCATGTCCGGCAGCTTCGCGTTGACGCCACTGTCGATGACCGCGACCGTGACGCCCGCCCCCTTCGTCTGCGGCCAGACCAGCTGCTGGATGCTCCACCCCTTGAACCACCACTGGCTCGGGCCGGGGCCGGGAGCGGCGTTGGCGGAGGCGGTCGGGATCACGGCCAGGCCGACCGCGGCCGTGGCCGCCGCAGCCGATCGAATCAGCCGTCGCATGAGTTGATCTCCCTTTGTCCAGACAGCGAAGAGGGTGGGCAGGGGCCGTGGCCCCCGTCCACCCGGGTCGTGCGATGTTCTCGCAGTGGTCAGCCGATCACCGGAGGCGCGGTGTCGTCGTCCGCGCCCCACACATCCTCGTCCTCGGTGAGCCAGGTGGAGCGCTCGCGCTCCTTCTCGCCCTCACCCTGGCCGCCGTGCTGGCCGCCGCCCATGGGCATGCCGCCCATGCCGTTGCGACCGGCCGCGCCCGCCCCCGAGCCGAGGCCACCGGCCGCCCCGCCCGGGACACCGGCGATGCCGCCGCCGCCCATGCCACCGCCGCCGCCGCCGAAACCGCCACCGTCGGAGCCGAGACCACCGCCGCCGCCGAAACCGCCACCGGGACCGCCACCAAGGCCGCCGCCACCGCCTCCGCCGCCGCCCGGTCCGCTGGACGGGTTGAACGACGAAAGGTCGGTCTTGTGGTTCGGGTTGAACGGGTTGTTGTGGTTCTGGTTCCAGGGGTAGTTGTTGTGGTTCTTGCTCGGGTCCTGGAACGGGTTGTTGCTGTCGGGCTTGTGGTTGAACGGGTTGTTGTGGTCCTGCGTCGGGAAGTTGCTGCTCGGGTGGAAGCTCTTGCTCGGGTCCGAGCTCGGGAAGTTGCTGTGCGGACCGCCGCCCAGACCGCCCGGCCCTCCGCCGGGACCGCCACCAGGGTGGAAGCCGCCGGGGCCACCACCGGGGCCGCCGCCCGGGCCACCACCGGGACCGCCGCCGGGACCGTCGCCCAGCGAGCCCATGTCCCCCGGAAGATCCTTGTCGATCTTGATGGGGTGGTGGTTGAACGCCTCACCCATCCGGCTGCTGAAATGGTCCATCGTCTCGCGGGCACGCTTGTCGTCCCCGTCCGTGTGGATCCAGCCGTCCGACATGTCGTGGCCGACGTTCTTGTACCAGCCGAGCATCGAGGGGGAGCCGTACCAGTTGTACAGCTCGGCGTTGGTGTGGCTGCTGTCCGACAGGTTCACCGCGGTCGAGTGGATCTGGCCCATCTGGTCCAGCGCCTTCTGGGAGGAGTCGCCCTCCCAGTGCTCGATGATGCGCGGCCTGAAGTTGTTGGACAGCTCCTTGGTCATCTCCGCCAGGGCGTCGGCCGCGTCCTTGTACTTGTTCGCGGCGGCCATGACCGGGTCAGGGTTGACCTTCTTCAGCTGGCCCTTGATCGCGTCGAAATCCATGTCCGAGAAGTCCTGTTTACCCCAGGCCATCCCGTCACGGATCGGAAGCGAGTCCTTGTTGTCTCCCATGGGTGAGCGTCTCCCGGTCTCAGATCACGTCAGGTTCGGGGTGCCGCTGTTGTCGACCTTGGCCACCTGCTGCTTGGTGGTGTCGTGCGCCTGTTCGTAGGCGTCCGCGGCCGCGTTCAGCTTGGTGATGACACCGTTGTAGGAGTTCACGATGTCCTGGAGGTAGAGCCCGAAATTTCTCTTCGACCGTTCGGTCAGCTTGATGAAGTCGTCCGACCCCTTGACGCCGCCCAGGTGCTCAGCGGAGATCGCGACCCCGTTGACGCCGCTCAGCCTGTCCTGCCACAGGGCCAGCTTGTACTTCATGTCCTTGGCGATCTGACGCAGCTCTGCCGGGTCGACCTTGTAGCCGGGGTTGGCGTCGGCCTTCCAGGCGCGGTCCGGCTCATCCCTGGGAAGTTTGTGGTCGTCGTCGCCGGGCGCCCCGGCATGCTTGCCCGGGCCGTACTTGTAGTAGTACTGGCGCTGCTCGTACTCCGGCAGGTTGTTGAACTCCTGCCGCGTCAGCCCGTGCTGTTCCTTGACCTGCGAGTACTCGCCGTAGCCGACAGTGTAAACGTGGTCGATCTGGGCGAGCTGACCGTCGGTCAGCTGGTATTTGGTGCTCATGCTGGTTCTCCTGGCTACGGAGGGTCACGGCCCGGGAACCGGCCGCGTCAGCTCGTCCCGACCCAACCGTTCACAGCTGAGCACGGCCCGAGCGACGCAGCCGGAAAGAACACGAGGCTGCGTCACTAACCCCAGATGCCCGCGTTCTTACGCTCGGCGGCGCTGTAGTTCGAGTGCGCCTCGCCGATGACGACGCCGAGCTGGTTGAGGACGGTGCCGATGTGCTGGGCGGCCGCGTCCCACTGGCGCTTGGCGTCCCAGTACGCCGAGACGGCGTCGCCCTCCCACTGCTGGAGGTGCTTCTCGAGCTCCTTCTCCAGGTCCTGGAGCTCGTCGACCAGGGCGCGGTAGGTGAGGCTGAAGTCGGCCTGCGCCTGCTGCATCGTGCCGAAATTGGCCTTGGTGTAGCTGTCGCTCACGATGGAATTCCTTCGAGTGGTCTGAGACCGGTCTGGACTGAGGGATCCGGGGGGATCAGGTGCCGCCGTTGAGCAGCGCGTTGATCTTGTTGACCGCGTCGTTCTGCTCCTGCTCGGTGCTCTCGTACTGGATCTTGGTGTGCGAGAGCTTCTCGTGCATGCCGTCGAGCGCGGCCCGGACCTTGTTCATGTCGGTCTGGAAGTCGTTGAAGACCTTGTCGAAGGAGACCGAGGCGTTGCCCGCCCAGCCGCCCATGAGGTTGCTCTTGTGCCCCTCGAGCTGGCTCTGCAGGCCCTTGATCAGGTTGGCGGAGTCCTCGATACGAGTCGCCGCCTGGGCCATTGCTGCTCTGTCGACTGCGGACTGGCCGGCCACAGTGTCACCTCCAGGTTGGGGAGCTTGTCCTGACACCGCGTCACAGGCTCATGCTGGCCGCACCGTACTGGGCGTCCCCCGCACCACCCCGTCATCGGACGGAGCAGTACGCCCTGTGACCCGAAATGTCAGAGATCATATGGGTTTTACCGTCAGGGTGTCGACGCATTCGACGATCAGCTGGATCCATCCCGACTCACGTGATTCACGTCACATTAACCTCCCGCTCGCCAAAACAACCCCAAAACCAAAGATCAGGGCCCTGCCGGACGAAGTGAAGACGTGCGGCGGGAGTGGCCGTATGCGGACGGCCGCCGCCTCAGAGGAACCTGAGGCGGCGGCCGTCGTTGAGGAACTCTTCAGCTACCGGGTCAACCGCCCGCCGTCGGGATGGGGTTGCGGGCCTTGGCCGGGTCCAGGGCCGGGCCGGACGGAATCAGGTGGATCACCGAGGACGGCACCGGGGCGGCCTTGCCCGCGTCGTAGCCGAGCTTCTTCGCCACGTCCGCCGACGGCAGCGCGAACCGGATGCCCTGGTCGTTCACCAGCGACAGCGAGCCCGAGCCGGACGCCTGCCCGCCACCCGAGTCACCGCCGCCGGGCACCAGGCTCATCAGCGCCGCCCCGCCCGGCGGCAGGACGACCTGGTCCACGGAGTTCGCCGAGCCGGCCGAACCCGCGCCCAGCGTCGCCGCGGACGGCGGCGGGAGCGACCCGCCCATCGTCAGCTGCGCGACGGACGACCCCGTCGGGAACACCGCGCACAGCGGCGCGGAGGTGTCCCAGTTGGCGAACTTCGGCAGCGTCGGCGGCAGGTTGTTGTCCATCAGCTTCTCCGAGCCGAGGACCTGCTGCGCGGACGCGGCGTCCACCGCGATCGGCGCGACGCTCTGGCCCGCGTAGGCCCGCACCGTCTCCGGGGAGCGCAGCAGCAGCTGGGCCTGCGTCTCGCTGATCTGCGCGAGGCCGTCGTTCATCAGGACGTACCAGAGCGGACGGTCGCCGCCGGTGTCGGCCTTGAAGACCTGGCCGACCCGCGCGGCGCGTCCGCCGGGGCCCCGGTTCGACCCCGAACCGCGGTTCGGGACGTCGGGCGCGCCGAAGTTGCCCGCGGAGGGCATCGCGTTCAGCCACGCGGGCGGCACCTCGACCGCGTCCGGACCACCGGTGATGGCCGTGACCTGCCCAGGCGGGACGGTCAGCTGCATCCGGTGGTCCTTCCAGATCACCCACGCCTGTCCGCTGGACTTCACCACGGCCGCCTCGGTGTCGGCGAGCCGCCGGCCGCCGACGTCCTTCCCGGCGGCGAGCGCGGTGAACTGGCGGCGGACGCCGTTGCTGCCCGCGGCCTCGCGGACGCACACCGACCACGGACCGCGGATGAGCTGCTTGGTGTCGGGCAGCGAGTCGGGCGCGCCGGGAATCCCGATCATCGGGCCGCGCGCGAAGTGCGCCAGCGACTTGCGGGAGACCGTGCGCCGGTCGACCTTGTCCTGGTTGAGCGCGAGCATCGCCGAGGCGAAGTTCGCGACCGGGAACATCTGGCGCGTGTTCGCGTCGTAGATGTACTTGGTCCCGGTCTCCTTCTCGATGATCAGCTTGCCGGGCTGGTCGAGGCCCTTCGCGCCGCCGGGGGCGAGGATGCCCCAGATACCGAAGACGGCGGCGACCAGCAGCGCGACCATGACGCCGGCGAACGCGCCGACCGCGTGCCGGCGCATCGGGGACTCGGCGATGTCGGGCTCGCCCTGCAGCAGCGCGAGCCCGACCCGCTGGGTCATCAGCCGGTGGGCCTGGTAGAGGTCGCGGCGGTTCTGCATCGCCGCGTCACCCCGCCAGGCCGCGGATGCGGCCGTAGAGGTCCAGCGAGGCCAGGGCCAGCGGGATCAGCGAGATCACCACGAAGATGTCGAAGATGTCGCCGGCACGGCCCCAGAACGGGGACGGCCGGTGGTTCGGCAGCCAGATCGAGACGCCGACCACGATGCCGACCACGATCAGCAGGGGCAGCAGCCCGGTGGCGAGCATGAGGAGCTGCGAGTCGCCGCGCCAGGCGGTGCCGATCTCCAGCAGGCCGAGGCCGGTGAAGCCCGCGACCAGCATCCAGGACCGCTGCGTGACGCCGCGGAACACCCGGCTGCGGAGCAGCAGCGACACCGACATCGCGCCGATGGTCGCGGCGGGCGCCCAGCCGGACGAGGTGGCCAGGAAGAGCATCCCGCCGATCGCCGAGAGCGCGACGCCCGCGATCAGGCCGGTCGCGAACTTGTCCGCGATGCCGGTGCGGGCGAGCACCTGGCGGCCGTCCACGGTCTCGATGTCGCGGCGCAGGTCCTCCGCGCTGGCCGGGACGGGCGGCAGCGGCATCCGCGCCAGCTTGAACGCCAGCGACGGGACGGCCGGTGTGAGCATCATCACGACCACGGCGGCGCAGGCGGCCAGGCCCGCGGCGGGCAGCCCCCCGACGGCGAGCTCGACGCCGGACGCGATCGCCGCCGCGATGGCGGCGACCGTGACGCCGAGGAACATCGCCAGGCCGTCCGCGACCGCGAACATCGCGATGACCGAGACCAGCGCCATCACCCCGAACCCGGCGAGCATGTGGGGCGCGCCGAGGTCGAGCAGCGTGGAGTGCGAGCGGGCCGGCGCGAGCAGGCCCGCCAGGAACGCGTGCGGCAGGGCCGCGTAGCCGAGGATCATCCCGGCCCCGGAGTCGGCGAACGCGCGCGACAGCGCGGCCGCCGCCACCACGGTGACCACCGCGATCAGGCCCGCCGCGGCGGCGGGCGCGATCCACGGCGGCCCGGACATCGCGATGACGAACGCGCCGACCAGCAGGGCGGCGGCCGCCGCGCCGAGGCCGAAGCGCCGTGTGGACGCGGGCCTCCAGCGGTCGGAACGTTCCTTCATGCCCTCCGCGATGACGTCGGCGACGTCGTCGAACGACATCTCCGGGAGCTGCGCCATGCGGGGGCGGAAATACAGGATCTCGCCGTCGCGGACGCCGAGGTTGCTCAGCGTCCGGGCGGCGTCGAACGCGCCTTCGTCGAGGCGCTGCAGCACCCAGCCGGAGTGGGCGAGCCCGGCGTCCGCCAGGTTCTCCCCGGCCGCGCGCAGCAGGGTGGGCAGCATGTGCGCCAGGGGCACGTCCGCCGGCAACGAGACGTCGATCCGCCTTCGTGGCGCGACGATCGTCACCCTGCACAGTTCGGTTGTGGCGGGGGAATTCACTGGGCTCCCGTCCTCCGGATCGTCGGATCGAACGCGAAGCCTAGGATGTTGGGTCCCAATACGCTAAATCAACCACTGACCGACAGTCACCCCGAGGCTCACACGTAACACCCTCGGGGCCGACCAGATACCGAGATCGCCCCCCGCCGGAACCGAACTCCCCCGGACCGCATCAGAGTCGCGCCGGAACCGCGCCCGGCTCTGAGCCCGTCCCCGATCCGTCCCGACCCGAGCCTGCCGCCACCGGCGCATCCGTGGAGGAACTCCCAGGTGAGCACGACCCTCGTCCGACGCAAGGAACGCAGGCAGCCGCCCCCGGCACCCAAGGGCGAGCTGCTGCTGGAGTCACCGCCCGAACTGCCCGAACAGCAGAGCGGCGGCATGCAGGCGGTGCTCACCTTCATGCCGATGGCGGTGATGCCGCTGATGATGGGGCTGATGCTCCTCGGCGGCAACAACCGCGGCCCGATGGCGGCGATCAGCTCCGGCGGCATGGGCCTGGCAATGCTCGGCATGCTGATCGGCCAGCTGACCCGGGGCTCCGGCGAGCGCAAGTTCAAGCTGAACGGCGCGCGCCGCGACTACTTCCGCTACCTGTCGCAGGCGCGCCGCAAGGTCCGGCGGGCCGCCGACCAGCAGCGCGAGTCGCTGGAGTGGAACAGCCCGGCGCCCGGCTCGCTGTGGTCGCTGGTGATGAGCGCCCGGATCTGGGAGCGCCGCCCCACCGACCCCGACTTCGGCAACGTCCGGATCGGCGCCGGCCCGCAGAAGCTGGCCGTCCAGCTGATCCCGCCGGAGACCAAGCCGATCGAGGACCTGGAGCCCATGACGGCGGGCGCGCTGCGCCGGTTCGTCCGGGCGCACTCGACCGTGCCGAACCTGCCGGTCGCGGTGTCGCTGCCGTCGTTCTCGCGGATCCTCCCGGCGGGCGACATCGAGGCGGTGCGCGGCATGGTGCGGGCGCTGATCGCCCAGCTGTGCGCGTTCCACTCCCCCGACGACGTGCGGGTCAGCGTGTGCGCGGCGCCGCAGGCCATGCCGCACTGGGACTTCGTCAAGTGGTTGCCGCACTCGATGCACCCGCAGGTGACGGACGCGGCGGGCCCCGTCCGGCTGATGGCGAACACGCTGACCGAGCTCGAGGCGATGCTCGCCTTCGAGGTGAAGGACCGGCCGCGGTTCACGCCCGGCCTGTCCCAGAACGACCTGCCGTACCACGTGGTCATCGTGGACGGCGGCGCGGTCACCCCTGACTCGCAGATCGGCGCGGACGGCATCGAGGGCGTCTGCGTCATCGACATCACCGGGCACGTCACGCACACCGCGGACAACACGATGCTGCGGCTGCGCGTCGCGCCGGACAAGATGGCGATGCTGCGCCGCGACCGCACCGGCAAGGACGTCCCGACGCTGCTCGGCCGTCCGGACGAGTTCAGCTACGTCCAGGCGGACGGCCTGGCCCGGCAGCTCGCGCCGCTGCGCGCGTCGGCGGCCGCGGGCGGCGCCGAGCTGGACGCGCTGTCCCAGGCGATGACGCTGACGAAGCTCCTGAACAGCGGGGACGCCGCGCAGCTGAACGTCGCGCAGGCCTGGCGCCCGCGCGCGCCGCGCAACCGGCTGCGCGTGCCGATCGGCGTCGACGCCGAGGGCCGTCCGGTCGAACTGGACATCAAGGAGGCCGCGCAGGGCGGTTTCGGCCCGCACGGCCTGTGCATCGGTGCGACCGGTGCCGGTAAGTCGGAGCTGCTGCGCACCCTGGTCCTCGGCCTGGTGATGACGCACTCGTCGGAGGTGCTGAACTTCGTCCTGGTCGACTTCAAGGGTGGCGCGACCTTCCTGGGCATGGACGGCCTCCAGCACGTCTCGGCCATCATCACCAACCTGGAAGACGAACTCCCCCTCGTCGACCGCATGTACGACGCCCTGCACGGCGAGATGGTCCGCCGCCAGGAATGGCTCCGCGCCGCCGGCAACTACGCCTCACTGCGCGACTACGAGAAGGCCCGCGAACAGGGCGCGCCCCTCAAGCCGATGCCCACCCTGTTCGTCGTCCTGGACGAGTTCTCCGAACTCCTGTCCGCCAAGCCCGACTTCGCCGAACTGTTCGTCATGATCGGACGACTCGGACGATCCCTCGGCGTCCACCTCCTCCTCGCCTCCCAGCGACTCGAAGAAGGCAAACTCCGCGGCCTCGACACCCACCTGTCCTACCGCATCGGCCTGCGCACCTTCTCCGCCATGGAATCCCGCGTCGTCCTGGGCGTCCCCGACGCCTACGAACTGCCGCAGGCACCCGGCAACGGTTACCTGAAGGTCGGCACCGACACGATGACCCGGTTCCGCGCCGCCTACGTCTCGGGGCCCTACACCCCGGGCGAGGACGCACCGCAGCAACAGCAGGAAGGCGGCCCGCGCCAGGTCGCGCAGATCGTCCCGTTCACCCCGACCTACGTCCAGCCGCAGATGCTGGAGAACCCGCAGCAGGAGCAGGTCAAGAAGGAGGACGAGGGCCCGCAGATCAGCCTGTTCGACACGGTCGTGAAGCAGCTGGCCGGACACGGCCCGCCGCCGCACCCGATCTGGCTGCCGCCGCTGGACGAGCCGTCCTCGCTGGACGCCAGCCTGCCGAACCTGCAGGCCACCCCCGAGTTCGGCTACACCACCGCCGGCTGGGAGGGCCGCGGGCGGCTGCACGCGTTCGCGGGCATCGTCGACCGCCCGTTCGACCAGCGCCGCGACCCGATGTGGCTCGACCTGGCCGGCGCCGCCGGACACGTCGGCGTCGCGGGCTCGCCGCAGGCCGGCAAGTCCACCCTGCTGCGGACGCTGATCACGTCCCTGTCGCTGATGCACACGCCGCAGGAGGTCCAGTTCTACATCCTGGACTTCGGCGGTGGCTCGATGGCGTCGCTGGCCGACCTGCCGCACGTCGGCGGCATCGCGTCCCGCCTCGACACCGACCGGGTCCGCCGGACCGTCGCCGAGGTCGCCGGGCTGCTGGAGTCCCGCGAGCGGATGTTCACCGAGCGCGGCATCGAGTCGATCGCCGCGTACCGCAAGATGCGCGCCGAGGGCCAGATCCCCGGCGACGGCTTCGGCGACGTGTTCCTCGTCGTGGACAACTGGCTGACCGTCCGGTCGGAGTTCGAGGCCGTCGAGTCCACGATCACCGACCTCGCCGCGCGCGGCCTCGGTTACGGCATCCACATCATGGCCGCGACCAACAAGTGGTCGGAGTTCCGGATGACCATCCGGGACCTGTTCGCGACCAAGCTGGAGCTCAAGCTCGGCGACCCGTACGAGTCGGAGATGGACCGCAAGCTCGCCGCCAACGTCCCCGAGGGACGGCCCGGCCGCGGTGTCACCCGCGAGGGCCTGCACTTCCTCGGCGCGCTGCCGCGCGTCGACGGCGGGACGTCCGCAGACGACCTGTCCACCGGCGTCAAGCACCTGGTCGACACGGTGAACGCGGCCTGGCAGGGCCGGCCGGGAGCGCCGCAGGTCCGGATGCTGCCGGACGAGCTGCCGCTGACCCAGCTGCCGCAGGTGACCGAGACCGGCAAGCGCGTCCCGATC
The DNA here is from genome assembly GCF_040679435.1 of Spirillospora sp. NPDC052269. Lineage (NCBI taxonomy): Bacteria > Bacillati > Actinomycetota > Actinomycetes > Streptosporangiales > Thermomonosporaceae > Spirillospora > Spirillospora sp. NPDC052269. Next base: position 316,682 of record NZ_JBFAUU010000005.1, on the reverse strand, counting down.
GGGCTCGACGAGGACACCCTGTCCCCCGTCCTGATCGACTTCGAGGCCGACCCGCACTTCGTCATGCTCGGCGACAACGAGTGCGGCAAGTCGAACCTGCTGCGCGTCCTGGTCGACGCGATCTGCGAGCGGTACACCCCGGCCGAGGCGCGGATCATCATGCTCGACTACCGCCGCGCCCTGCTCGACTCGGCCGAGCGCGAGCACGTCATCGGGTACGCCGCGTCCTCCACGGCCGCGACGGGCCTGATGAAGGACACCAACGGCGCCCTGGTCAACCGGCTCCCCCCGTCCGACCTGACGCCGGAGCAGCTGCGCAACCGGTCCTGGTGGTCCGGCTCGGAGCTGTTCCTCATCGTGGACGACTACGACCTGGTCGCCACCCCGTCCGGCAACCCGCTCGCCGGGCTCGCCGAGCTCCTGCCGCAGGCCCGCGACATCGGCATGCACCTGATCCTGTCCCGCACGATGGGTGGATCCGGCCGCGCCATGTTCGACCCGGTCCTGCAGCGCCTGAAGGACATGGCCAGCCCGGCGCTGATCATGTCCGGCAACAAGGACGAGGGCAACCTGTTCGACGTCCGCCCCCAGCCCCTCCCCAAGGGCCGCGGCACCCACGTCGACCGCCGCGCGGGCAAGCGCCTCATCCAGACCGCCTTCCACCCCACGACTCCCCGGGAGTCCTGACCGCACCAACGGCAGAGGCCCCGCACCGTTGGACGGTGCGGGGCCTCTCGCTTTGATCGCCAGGGGAGGTCAGTCCTCGGCGACCTCCTGGGGAATGCGGGCCTTGGTGGGGCGCCAGCCGCGCTTGCGGCCGAGGGGGATCACCGCGCCGCCGAAGGCGACCAGCAGCGCGACGCCCATGGAGCCGCCCGCGACGCCCATCGCGATGTTCCGGGTGCGGTGGTCGGTCGGCGGGACGGGGGCGATGTTCACCGCGCCGGTCAGGGACTTCTTCGTCTGCTTCTGCTGCGGCTTGGCGTTCGGGTCGACGAGTCCGGTGACGGCCTGCTGCGGGTTGATCATGCCGAAGCCACTGCCCGTGCCGATGCTGCCCTCGGCGGTGATCTCCATACGGTTGATCACCTGCTGGTAGCTGAGCCTCGGATGCCGGGCCCGGACGAGCGCTGCGACCCCGGCCGCATAGGGCGCCCCGAAACTGGTGCCGTTCAGGGTGCCGACCGCGTACCCCTTGCCGAAGATGGACGTGACGTTCTGCCCCGGGGCCGAGACGTCGATGCGGGACCGGATGTTGGAGAAGTTCGAGATCGAGCCCTGCGCGTCCACCGCCGCGACCGAGAGCACCCCGGGATAGTCGGCGGGATATGCGGGCAGGGCCTTGCTCTGGTCCTTGGCGTTGCCCGCGGCCGCGACGATCAGGACGTCCTTGGCCTGCGCGTACTTGACGGCCTCCCTCAGCCAGGGCGTCGCCGGGGAGTCCGCGGACACGTTGATCACGCGCGCGCCCTTGTCCACCGACCACTTGATCGCCTCGCCGAGGCTCTTGTCGGTGTCGGACGACTCGGACGAGGTGAACTTGGCGTCCAGCAGCTGCACGTCCGGGACGACCCCGAAGAACGGCACGTTCCGGTTGCGCATGTCCCGTGCGCCGATGATCCCGGCGATCGGGGTGCCGTGCCCGGGGCAGTCGCGCACGCTGCCGTCGTCCGGGCCGTACCGCGCGACGACCTTGCCGTGCAGCTGCGGGTTCGAGGTCTCGATGCCGCTGTCCACGATCGCGACCTTGATCCCGTTGCCCTTGGTCGCCGCCCACACCTTCTCGAAGTCCAGTCGCGCCTGCGCCCAGGGCTGCTGGGTGATCGCGGACGCCGGGGCGCCGACCGGCGGGTTGTCGCACTTCGCCGGGGGTTGCGTCGGTTTGTCCGACGGCTTGTCGGACGGTTTGTCCGAGGGCTTGCCCGACGGTTTCGTGCTCGGCTTCGTACTCGGCTTCGTCGTGGGCTTGTGTGTCGGCTTGTGCGTCGGACTGGGCGCGGCCTGCGGCTCGGCGTCGGCGGCCGGTATCACCACCAGCATCGACGCCAAGGCCAGTCCCGTGGCTCCGGCGGCCACTCCCGGCCTCATGCCCGGTACACGCATTCCTCGTCCTCCCGAAGGCGCCGCTGTCCGGCTGGACCCGTACATTACCGACAATCATCGGACGTCCCGCCGCGCTCACCGGTGCCATCGGCCCGGAACGACGGAACCCCGCCGGGCACAGGGCCGGGCGGGGTTCCGGGCGACGGACCGTTCGCGGTCGTCAGATGGCCACCTCGAGGGCGGCCACCTCGCCGGTGCGGGCGGAGACGGTGCGGTCCACGCTCACGCCGCCCGCGGCGAGGACGCGGACCGTCCAGTCGCCGTCGGCGGCGAAGAAGCGGAACACACCCTCGTCGCCGGTCACGACCTCGGCGGTGAACTCGCCGGTGGAGTCGAGCAGGCGGGCGTAGGCGCTGGACACGGGCTGTCCGTCGCGGACGACGGTGCCCTGGATCACGGCCTCGTTGGCAAGGTCGACGGTCGCCGGAAGGTGCGCCGTCTGCGCGGGCGCTGCGCAGCCCTGGGTCATCGGAATCCTCCTTCTCCGCCTGGCACGGCGGACGGTGTCTTACCAGGTGGGGTCGGGGTTACTTGGCTTCGCCGAGCTCGATCGGCACGCCGACCAGCGAGCCGTACTCGGTCCAGGAGCCGTCGTAGTTCTTCACGTCCGGCAGGCCGAGCAGCTCGTGCAGGGCGAACCAGGTGTGGGACGAGCGCTCGCCGATGCGGCAGTAGGCGATGGTGGCCTTGCCCAGGTCGACGCCGGCCGCGGTGTACAGCGCGCGCAGGTCGTCGTCGGACTTGAACGTGCCGTCGTCGTCGGCCGCCTTGGACCACGGGATCGAGCGCGCCGTCGGGACGTGCCCGGCCCGCTGCGCCTGCTCCTGCGGCAGGTGCGCCGGGGCGAGCAGTTTCCCGGAGAACTCGTCGGGCGAGCGGACGTCGATCAGGTTCTTCGCCCCGATCGCGTCGACGACCTCGTCGCGGAACGCGCGGATCGCCAGGTCCTGCTCCTTGGCCTCGTACCGCGTGGCCGGACGGGACGGGACGTCGACGACCAGCTCGCGGGAGTCCAGCTCCCACTTCTTGCGGCCGCCGTCGAGGAGCTTGACGTCGCCGTGGCCGTACAGCTTGAAGTACCAGTAGGCGTAGGCGGCGAACCAGTTGTTGTTGCCGCCGTAGAGGATGACGGTGTCGCCGTTGGCGATGCCCTTGCGGGACAGCAGCTCCTCGAAGCCCTGCCGGTCGACGAAGTCGCGGCGGACCGGGTCCTGCAGCTCCGTCTTCCAGTCGATCTTCACGGCGCCGCGGATGTGGCCCTTGTCGTAGGCGGACACGTCCTCGTCCACCTCGACCAGGACGAGGCCGGGGGAGTCGAGGTTGGCCTCGACCCACGTTGCGTCCACCAGGACGTCTGAGCGGCTCATGCGGGAACCTCCCTGTCGGAGCGATCATTCGGTAGCGGGCGGCGGATCATCGGGTACATCTCGCAGCCGAGGCAGAGCCCGAACACCGCGTTCAGGAACGCCGCCGCCAGCGCGAGGGCCGTGGCGCCGAGCGCGATCCAGGGGATGTCCAACGCGAATCCAACCGTCCCCCACCAGCGCGAACACCAGTCCGACGCCCTGCGCGAAGCGGGGCGGGGAACCGGGTTCGAGATCTTCCGGGGGTGTGATGTGCGGCTGGACGAGCGCCCTGAAGACCAGCCCGTACGGAGCGAACCGCAGGCCGAGGAGTGCGCCGAGGGCGAAGACCAGGGTCTGGACGGCGAGCAGAGCCCCGCTTCCCGTGGCCAGGACCGCGACGAGGACGACCGGGGTGAGGACGGCGGCGAACCGTTGCCCTCGCGGGTCGACCTGCATCAGGGGCTCCCGGAACCGGGGAAGCGTGCGTACGAGCGGTGTTCGGAACACCGGAATCGGATGCGGCTCGATGCCTCAGACCAGGCGACAGAGCGAGGCGGACACGCGGCAGAAGTCGACCGCGCGACGCTTCGTGAGCAGCTGCTCTGTCCAGTAACGCACGTTCCGATGCTAAACCGGGGCGCGCGTCAATGTCACGCCTGTCTCGCCCTTCGAGACAGTGACAGGCGTCTCATCGCAGGTCAGAGCCCTGATTATCAATTTCCAGGACATCCGGCGGTTCCGCCGGGACGCCCCCGCGGATCAGCCCACGGCGGTCCCCAGCGCGGCGATCACGTCCACCTTGCGGGGCGCGCCGGCCGCCCGCCGCACGATCCGGCCGCCGGAGTCCAGCACCAGGACCGTCGGCGTCCGGACGATCTCCAGCCGCCGGACGAGGCCGAGGTTCGCCTCCGCGTCCACCTCGACGTGGACGACGCCATCGATCATCCCGGCGACCTCGGAGAGGATCCGGCGGGTCGTCCGGCAGGGGGCGCAGAACGCCGTGGAGAACTGCACCAGCGTGGCGCGTTCCCCCAGCTCAGAACCGAGATCGTCAGAGCGCAGCCGCCCGTCGTCCACCGCCCGCGACCTCCCGTCCCGCCACCGTCGCACCAGTCCGAACGCGGTCGCCGCCACCAGGGCGGCCACCGCGGCACCGCTGCCCATCACGTGCGTCAACATACGGCCCGCGCCCCGGATTCCGGGGCCGTCAGGTCGGGATGGTCACCAGATGCCGCCCGTCGAGCGTGTCCACCTGGAAGGACGCGATCCGGTCGCGCGAGTACATGGTCGTCGCGCCGTATTTCGCATGGTCAGCGGCATATGGGACGTACCAGCTGCCCAGCGACTCCCGTTCGCCGGACCGCGTGACGACGTACCAGCGACAGCTCGAGCCCGGCCGGACGCCGCCCACGGTGATCTCCGCGTGCGTCCCCCAGGCGCTCTGACGCAGGAGGACACTGGCCGTGACGTGTGTGGACCCGTCGGTCGCGGTGCGCGTCTCACCCGGCGCGGCACTGGTGGCGGACGGCCCGGGACCGGCCTGCGGGGCGCCCGCGACCTGGTGTCCGACCACGCCGCCGAGCACCAAACCGACGACCATGATCACGCTTGCGGCCACCGCCATCGGCGTCCAGCCGACCGCCGGACGGCGCCGGTACCAGGGACGGCGGCGCTCGGCGGCGGCGCGGGCGAGCAGGCCGTCCAAGACGGCCGGGGCGGGCTCGGACACCGCGTCGATCTGGGCCGGGTCCACCCGGCCGAGCAGCGCGGGAAGCCCTGCCAGCGCGGCCAGCTCGTCCCGGCACGCGGGGCAGGACGCCAGATGTTCGTCCACCCGGGACCGCTCGGCCGGGTCGATCGCGCCCAGGACGTAGACGCCCAGCGCGGTCCGCAGCTCTCCACATCCGGTCATGGCGCCAGCCCCCGCTCCTCCAACGCGAGGCGGAGCGCACGCAGGGCGTAGTACGTCCGCGACTTCACCGTCCCGGGCGGGATGCCGAGGGCGCGGGCCGCCTCGGTGACCGACCGCCCCCGGTAGTAGGTCTCCACGAGCACCGCCCTGTGGACGGGGCTCAGGTCGGACAGCGCCTCGGCGACCGTCCAGGACTCCAGCGCCCGGTCGATGTCGTCCACGCCGGGCATCGCGACCACCTGCTCGTCGATCCCGGTCTCGGGCGGACGGGCCCGGCGGGCGCGGTGCGCGTCCACCACCAGGTTCCGCGCGACGGTGAACAGCCACGGCCGGACGGGCCGTCCGGACAGCGCCTCGGGATGCCGCCAGGCGCGCAGCAGCGTCTCCTGTACGACGTCCTCGGCCTGAGGACGGTCGCCGCCCGTCAGCCGCAGGACGTATCCGAGAAGCGGACCGCCGTGCTCGGCGTACAGGGCGCGCAGTAGTCGTTCGTCCGCGGTGGCACCCACATAGACAACACGTCCGGGAAAGCCGTCCGGTTCACCGCCGTGTGGGCGAGACCGCGCGGCGGGCCACTTCCGGCCCGCCGCCGGCTAGCGGACGGTCTGCTGGAGCCGGCTCAGCTTCACGTTGTCGGCGCTCGCCGAGACCTTCAGCCCCTGGTCGGTCACCTGGATCTGGCTGATCCGCGACCCGACCGGCAGGTCGGTGAGCGGGACGTACCAGGTCAGCCGCTCCCGGACGGTGTCCAGCGGCACGGAGATCCCGCTCGTGCTGACCTTGACCGGCGTGATCGCGATGCCCCGCCGGGACGGCTTGACCGTCAGCTCGGCGGTGCCGTTCAGGCTGAACGCCATGACCTGCCCGGCCATGTCGACCTCGAGGTTCCCGCCCTTCGCCCGGACCGCCTTGACCTGCTCGGGCGCCCGCGACTTGATCACGTCGAACGGCAGCACCGCGGACGCCGTGGCGGTGCGAGCCGTCACGTTGTCGGCGTTCCCGGCCGCGACCTGGTCCAGCGGCGCGTTCACGCCGCGCATCTCGACCTTGACGTCGTGCACGGTGATGCCCTGCTGCGTCCAGTCGCCGATGCCCACGTCGATCTGGTCGTAGTCGCCCTGGAGCGCCTGGGTGAGGAACGGGATCCCGTGGATCGACACGTCGGGCTGCCGCGACAGGTTGTACTGCGCGGCGACCTGCTTCCCGATCTCGTTCTGCGCGACCCGCACCCCGATCCGGTCGGCGGCCACCAGCCCCACGACGAGCAGGACGAGCACCACCAGCAGGAACTTGCGCATCTCTCTCCTTCGGATCGCGAACACCGGCGTGGTCGCCACACAGTAGTTCGGGCGCCGCGGGGCTCCGCGTCACCCCAGGGAGTGATCCCCGGAGTTCATGTGACCTCCGTCATCTGCCGCCCACCGCCGTCCGGCCGGTCGCGGGGTGCTCCGCCTCATCGGGCGGGGCGCGGGACGCGTCGTCGGATGATGACCTCGGTCACCCTCCGGCGAAGGGCGGGAGGACCTCGACGACGCCGCCCTCGGGGAGCCGGACGTCCTCGTGCGGGCGGGAGCCGACCGGGTCGCCGTCGATGAGGAACGAGCTGCGCGCGACGACGCGCGCGAACTCGTCGTCCCTGTGGGCGGCGGCGGCCGCGAGCGCGTCGGCGAGGGTCGTCGCGTCGTACGCCTCCTCGGCCGCGCCCGCCGCGGCCTTGGCAGCGGCCCAGTACCGGATCATCCCCTTCGCCATAGGGTTCACCTTGCCAGAAACCGGGCACTCACCGCACCGACCGTTGCCGTCCGGGACGCGTTGTATATGCTCGAGGCCGAAGGGATCCGGGCGACGTGGCCAGGGAGCTCGCATGACGAGCCCGGTCACGGACCAGGGCTCGCACGCGAGCCGTCCGGGTCTCGACCTCTTTTCAGGGCGAGGAGGCGGCACTTGAGCAGCTTGCTCCTGCTGACCAACGCGTTGGAACCGTCCGACGAGATCCTGCCCGCGCTGGGCCTGCTGCTGCACTCGGTGCGGGTCGCGCCGGCCGAGGGGTCCGCGCTCATCGACGCCCCGCCCGCCGACGTCGTGCTGGTGGACGCGCGCCGCGACCTCGTCCAGGCCAAGAGCCTGTGCCGCCTGCTCCGCACCACCGGCCTCGACTGCCCGCTGCTCGGCGTCGTCACCGAGGGCGGCCTCGCCGCGCTCAGCCCCGAGTGGGGCCTTTCCGACGTGCTCCTCCAGAACGCCGGGCCGGCCGAGGTGGAGGCCCGCCTGCGCCTCGCGATCGGACGCGCCGCCGTCTCCGAGGCCGAGGAGGTCCCGGGCGAGATCCGCAGCGGCGAGCTCACCATCGACGAGGCCACCTACACGGCCCGCCTGCGCGGCCGCGTCCTCGACCTCACCTTCAAGGAGTTCGAGCTCCTGAAGTACCTGGCCCAGCACCCCGGACGCGTCTTCACCCGCGCCCAGCTCCTCCAGGAGGTCTGGGGCTACGACTACTTCGGCGGCACCCGCACCGTGGACGTCCACGTCCGCCGCCTGCGCGCCAAGCTGGGCGCCGAGTACGAGTCCCTCATCGGGACGGTCCGCAACGTCGGCTACCGCTTCGTCCCCGACCACCGCCCGGGCGACTCCGAGGAGAAGACCCCCGCCCGCACCTGAGCGGCCTCCGTCCGGTCGCCTTTGTCCGATCGTGTGATCGCTAGGCCTCCCCTCCCCTCGTCGCCTCGGTGATCCACAAGGTCAGGGCCTCGTCGGACGCGACGCCCTCCGCGTCCACCGAGATCCAGCCCTTACTCATGGGCTTGCCCCGCATCTCGGCCCAGTGGGCCCCTTCGCACACCAGCAGGTCGTCCGCCCGGTCGGGGGCGCAGTGGACCAGGAGGTGGCCGTCGGGGTGTGCGGAGACCGCCAGTCTCTCCGCGACCATGAACGCCAGCCCGCCGAACATCCGCACCTCGCGGACGTCGTCGCGCCCCGCCAGCGCGGCCCGGACACGCCCCGCCAGCTCACCGCTCTTGGCCTCTTCCGTCATGGCCGCGCCCCTTCCCCCCCCCGTTGGGTGCGGCCACCCTAGCCGCGCCCTAGGACATTTCCGGGCAGGGGCATGAATTCGCAGGTGGGAGGGCATGAAGCTCGATGACCCCCCGGTTCCAGCCGCTGGGGGTTCCCATGTCCGAGCACTACCCGCCGTCCGACCAGCCGGGCCAGCCCGGCCACCCAGGCCAACCCGGTCCGCCCGGCCAACCCGGCCCGTCAGGGCCATCGGGGCCGTCCGGGCCGACGGGGCCGTACGGGCAGGGCGTCCCGCCCGGCGGTGAACGGCCGCGATCGGGTGGGATCAGCGGGTTCGCGGTCACCTCGCTGATCTTCGGCATCCTGTGGCTGTGCGGCGTGGGCAGCGTGATCGCCATCGTGTTCGGCGTGCTGGCGCTGCTCCGCATCAAGAAGACGGGCCAGGGCGGGCGCGGGCTGGCCATCGCGGGGCTCGTCCTCGGCATCCTCGGCCTGCTGGCGGCGATCGTGTTCGGCCTGGTCGTCAAGGTCGTCGACAAGAACCACGAGACCAAGAACGCGATCATCCTTCTCGAGGCCGACGCGGCGGGCGGGTTGCAGAACGCCGACGTCACCTACTCCTTCGGCAACGTCACGAGCTACAGCACCCACGAGCACCTGCCCTGGCGCAAGCGCGAGCGCCGGGATCTGAGCGGGCTGGACGTCGTCCGGGTCGACATCCGGAACGACACGGCGTCGGGCACCGTGAACTGCCGGATCACCGTCGACGGCAAGGTCGTCAAATCGTCGAGCGCCACGGGCGGCTACAAGACCGCGTCCTGTATCTACAATCCGACCTTCGGCAGCTGACCTGGATGAATATCGCGTTCACTATCGATCCGCGATCAATATCGATATTGGACATCACCTGACGCGGCCTGCTCTACTCGGCGTTCACCCGAGAGAAGGCAGGCCTGATGGATCACCGCGGCACGTCCCGCCGAGCTCTGCTGGCGGCGACCGCCCTGCTCCCGCTCGCGGGCTGCGGCGATCCGCGTCGTCCGGCCGGCACGGCGTCCTCGGCGCCACGTCCGACGTCCCCGCCCACGGCCTCGCTCGACCCCGCGAAGTTCGCCGCCCTGGAGCGGAGGCACAAGGCCCGCCTCGGCCTGTTCGCGCTGGCGACCGGCACCGGAGCCACCATCGCCTATCGTCCTGACGAGCGATTCGCGTTCTGCTCGGTTTTCAAGGCTCTCGCCGCGGCGGCCATTCTGGACCGCAATCCGCTGAGCCACCTGGAGAAGCGCGTCCCCATCAACGCGGCGGACGTGAACTCGATCTCCCCGGTCACCCAGAAGCGCATCGGCTCCGCCATGACCCTCCGCGAGCTCTGCGACGCCGCGATCCGCTTCAGCGACGGGACGGCCGGGAACAAGCTCGTCCAGGACATCGGCGGCCCCGCCCAGCTCACCGCCTACCTGCGCCGCCTCGGCGACCCGGTCACGCGCATGGACGACCTCGAACCCGAACTGAACCGGATCGGCCCCGGCGACCCCAGGGACACCACGACCCCGAGGGCCATCGCCGCCGACTTCCAGCGGCTCGTCCTCGGCGACGCCCTGCCCGCCGACAAGCGAGCCGTGCTCACCGCCTGGCTGGACAAGGCCATGACCGCCCCGAACCGAATCCGCGCCGCCCTCCCACCAGGCTGGACGATCGCCCACAAGACAGGCACCGGCGACTACGGCCGCGCCACCGACGTGGCCGTCCTCCGCCCACCCCAGAACAAGCCCCCGCTCGTCCTGGCCGTCCTCTCCGACCGCAAGGGCTACAGCACCCCGCCCACCGAGCCCCTCCTGGCCGAAGCCTCCCGCCTGGCCATCACAGCCCTGACCTGACCGAGCCTCCAAGCCCGTGAAGAGGACCGTGCGAAAAACCTCCGTGCGGGCGTCCCGCCCCTGTGGCCCCCGCTCGGCTCAAGCCGCAGAAGTCCCGGCACCCGCCGGCGGCCCCCCGTGGGGAGCGAAGACGAAGGTGGACGTCTCGTCGTCCAGGCGGATGGTGAGCGCGGAGTCCAGCGCACTGGCGAGCCGGGTCAGCAGCGGCAGCGTGGGCACCGAGTCCCCGCCTTCGATGTTGGAGATCTGGGGCTGCGTCATGCCCGCACGCCGGGCGAGTTCCGCCTGGGAGAGCCCCAGCTCCGTACGGCGGTCGTAGACGGCCTGCCCGAGCCCGAGCGCGTACCCCGCTTCTGTGTAAGCAGGGGATTCCTCGACGGAATCCCCCAAGAGCCGCCGGGCTCTCCGGGTCTTCCACTGGTCGTGGTTCATCGCCCGTCCTCCGAGGTCCGGTCATACGTGTGCTCGGCCCTGCCATGCCCCGCCTCACACGCACTCTGCGCCAGCCGAGCCCGCTCGACCTCCGCCTCCTCACGAGGCCTGGACTTGCGGAACACGGTCAGCAGCACGATCCGCCGCTGCGGAGCAAGCCAGTAGGACAGACGGACGGCGCTCCCGTCCAGAGTGAAGCGGAGTTCCCGGAGCTTGCCCCCGAGGTGCCGCGAGTACGGTTCGCCGAGGGTCGTCGGACGCGCCGCGAGCATGTCGACCGCCCGCTCGACCTTGTCGTACTGCCGATCGGACAGCGCCCGCAGCCACTCCCGGATCTCCGGCTCGATCTCGATCCGCCACAGCTCGCTCACTCTGCGACTATATGAAGAATTGTATAACCGGGGGCTGGGATCCGAAACCTCCCCACCGGTGCGGAGTGTGCGGCGGGGCGGTTAGCCGAAGCGGCCGGTGATGTAGTCCTCGGTGGCCTTCTGCTCGGGGTTGGTGAAGATCTTCGAGGTGTCGTCGATCTCGATGAGCTTGCCGGGCTTGCCGGTGCCGGCGATGTTGAAGAAGGCGGTCCGGTCGCTGACGCGGGCGGCCTGCTGCATGTTGTGGGTGACGATGACGATCGTGTACTGGTTCTTCAGCTTGGCGATCAGGTCCTCGATGGCGAGGGTGGAGATCGGGTCGAGCGCCGAGCAGGGCTCGTCCATCAGCAGGACCTGGGGCTGGACGGCGATCGCGCGGGCGATGCAGAGGCGCTGCTGCTGGCCGCCGGACAGGCCCGCGCCGGGCTTGCCGAGGCGGTCCTTGACCTCTTCCCAGAGGTTGGCGCCCTTCAGCGACTCCTCGACGGTCTCGTCCAGCTGGGACTTGCGCCGGACGCCGTTCAGCTTCAGGCCCGCGGCGACGTTGTCGTAGATCGACATCGTCGGGAACGGGTTGGGGCGCTGGAAGACCATGCCGACGGTGCGGCGGACGGCGACGGGGTCGACGGACGCGCCGTAGAGGTCCTCGTCATCCAGCATGACCTTGCCCTCGACACGGGCGCCCGGGATGACCTCGTGCATCCGGTTCAGGGTGCGCAGGAAGGTGGACTTGCCGCAGCCGGACGGGCCGATGAACGCCGTCACCGAACGCGGCTCGACCGTCATCGAGATGTCCTCGATGGCGTGGGTGCCGCCGTAGTAGGCGTGCAGCCCCGAGACTTCGATCCGCTTGGCCATGAGACTTCGTACTCCTCGGGTGAACTAGCGTCCGGTGGGCTTGTACGCGCGCGCGACGAGCCGGGCCACCAGGTTGAACAGCATGATGATCAGGATCAGCACCAGCGCGCCGGTCCAGGCCCGGTCGACCGCGTTGGCGTTGGGGTCGGCCGCCTGGTCCCAGATGAAGGTGGGCAGGGACCCCTGCGGGCCGGTGAACGGGTCGGTGTTGATCGCCTTCGTGATGAAGATCGTCAGCAGCAGCGGGGCGGTCTCGCCCATGACCCGCGCGACGGCGAGCATGACGCCGGTGATGATGCCGGGCAGCGCGGTCGGCAGGACGACGAAGCAGATCGTCCGCCAGCGCGGCACGCCCAGCGCGAAGGACGCCTCGCGCAGGTCGTTCGGGACGAGCTTCAGCATCTCCTCGGCCGCCCGGATGACCGTCGGGATCATCAGGATGGCCAGGGACAGCGCGCCGGCGAAGCCGGAGAAGCCCATCTTGAGGGTCAGCAGCCACAGCGCCAGGACGAACAGGCCCGCGACGATGGACGGGATGCCGGTCATGACGTCCACGAAGAAGCTGACGGCCTTCGCCAGCTTGCTCCGGCCGCCGTACTCGACCAGGTAGACCGCGGCGAGCAGGGCGATCGGGACCGCGATCACGCTGGTGATCAGGACCTGCTCGAGGGTGCCGATGATCGCGTGGTAGGCGCCGCCACCCGCGTCCTTGCCGGCCAGGCCGTTCATGGAGTGGCCGAAGAAGTCCGCGTCGAAGCGCTTGGCGCCGTGCTTGACCACCGTCCACAGCAGCGAGATCAGCGGGATCACCGCGAGCGCGAACGCCAGGTAGACCAGGCCCTGGACGAGCCGGTCCTTGATCTTGCGCCCGGCCGAGACCGACCCGAGCGAGGTGGACGGGCTGCTCACACGAACTCCTTGCGGCGGGCGACGACCGCCCGGGCCGCCATGTTGACGACGAGGGTGATCACGAAGAGGACGAGGCCGGAGGCGATCAGCGCGCCGCGTCCGGTGTCGGTGGCCTCGCCGAAGCTCTTGGCGATGTTCGCGGCGAAGGTGTTGCCGCCGTCCTCCAGGAGGTGCACGTTCACGCCGGGCGCGAAGGTCAGCACCATCGCGACGGCGATCGTCTCGCCCATCGCGCGGCCGAGGCCGAGCATGGACGCGCCGATCACGCCGGACCGGCCGTAGGGCAGCACCGACAGCCGGATCATCTCCCAGCGGGTCGCGCCGAGCGCCAGCGCGGCCTCCACGTTCGCGCGCGGGACCTGCAGGAAGATCTCGCGGGAGATGGACGAGATGATCGGCAGGATCATGATCGCCAGCACCACCGAGGCGGTGAAGATCGAGTTCTTGCCGGGGCTGTCGCCGCCGAAGAACGGGATCCAGCCGAGCACGGTGTTGAGGAACTTGCTGACCCCGTCCATGTGCGGGGCGAGGACGAGCAGCCCCCACAGGCCGTACACGATCGACGGGACGGCCGCGAGCAGGTCCACGACGTAGCCGAGGCCCGACGAGAGCTTGCGCGGCGAGTAGAACGCGATGAACAGGGCGATGCCGAGCGCGACCGGGGTGGCGATGATCAGCGCCAGCGCGGACGACACGACCGTGCCGAAGGCGAGCTGGACGATGCCGAACTTCGCGGGCGTCGCGTTCGGGTTCCAGTCCTGCGAGGTGAGGAAGTTCGCCTTGTTGGCCTGGAGCGCCGGGATCGCCTTCCAGACGAGGAAGACCGCGATCGCGGCCATGATCGCCAGCACCAGGATCCCGGAGCCGCGGGCGGCCCCGGCGAAGATCCTGTCACCGGCCCGGCCGGTGCTCATCCGCCGGCCCTCTGCGCGATGCCGCGCGCCGACCGCGGCGTCGACGCCGGACTGACTGCTCACGGGGAACCCTCCTGGTGGGGTGGGATGGGGTGAACCGGGGGTAGCCCCCTGGCCAGTGGTGCTGGCGAGGGGGCTGCCGGTGTCAGGGACCTCGGGTGTCAGGAGAGGGCCTTGACGGACGTCTGGACCTTGGTGAGCACGCTGTCGGGCAGCGGCGCGTAGCCCAGGTTGGTGAGGATCTTCTGACCGTCAGCGCTGGAGGTGTAGGTCAGGAAGGACTTGACGAACTTCGACTGGTCGGCCGGCAGGCCCTTGGTGCAGGCGATCTCGTAGGTGACCAGGACGATCGGGTAGGCCCCGGCCTCCTTGGTCGTGTAGTCGATCTTCAGCGCGACGTCGTTGCCGGTGCCGACGACCTGGGCGCCCGCGACGGCCTTGGACGCGCTCTCCGGGGACAGCTTGGCGTACTCGCCCGCGGCGTTCTTGACGTCGGCGGTCTTCAGGCTGTTGTTGGTCGCGAAGGACATCTCGACGTAGGAGATGGAGCCCTTGGTGCTCTTGACCTGCGCGGACACGCCGTCGGACTTGGTCGCGCCCTGGCCGACGCCGTTCGGCCACTTCTTGGCCGGCTCCCAGGTCCACGCGCCGGGGGCGGTGGCCTTGAGGTACTTGGTGAAGTTCTCCGTGGTGCCGGACTCGTCCGCGCGGTAGATCGTCTTGATCGGGCCGGACAGCTTGACGCCGGAGTTCTCCTTGGCGATCGCCGGGTCGTCCCAGGTCTTGATCTTGCCCGCGAAGATCCCCGCGATCGTCTCGGGGGACAGCTTCAGGGAGTCGGCGCCGTCCACGTTGTAGACGACGGCGATCGGGCCGACGACCATCGGCAGGTTCACGGCCGGGGCCGTGCAGCGCTTCTCCGCGGCGGTCGCCTCGGCCGGCTTGAGCGCCGAGTCCGAGCCGGCGAACGAGACCTGGCCGGAGTTGAAGGACTGGATGCCCGCGCCCGACCCGGCCGGGTTGTAGTTCAGGTTGGCGCCCGCGCACTTGGCCGCGAAGAGCTTGGTCCACTCCTCGATGGCGTTCTTCTGGGCGCTGGAGCCGGCGGCGTTGACCGTGCCCTTGGCGCAGTCGATGTTGCCGGTGGGGGCCTCGCTCGCGCTGGTGCCGGAGTTGTTGTCGCTGCCACAGGCACTCAGGGCCAGGGCACCAGCGACCACGACACCGCCAAGGGCGGCCAGCCGAGAACCGTTCTTCACCGCAAGATCTCCTCTAACGTCGTCAGCGGTGTCCCGACCGGAGGGTTTTGGACGTTTGTCCAGGTAGTGGGCTCACCGTCGAGTGTGAAGCTATTCGGGCGAAGTGTCCGGACGCCCCGATCCAGGTGAACGGAGAATGAACTCAAACTTCAACGACCAGGAAGAATGCCTCGACAGGCCATGGACGTGGGGTTAACACCCCAGGTCATCCCCTTGTGCATAGGGGTTCTGGCAGCATGGACGCCATGCCGCACCTCCCTGTGAGCGACGGAAACCTTCTCTACTGGGAAGCCCATGGAACCCCCAACGGGCGCCCCGCGATCGTCCTGCACGGCGGCCCGGGCTCGGGCTGCAACACGGGCTGGCTGACCTTCTTCGACCTGGACGTCCACCGCGTCGTCCTGCTGGACCAGCGGAACTGCGGCCGGAGCCTGCCGCACGCGTCCGAACCGGAGATCGACCTCAGCGCCAACACCACCCAACACCTGGTCGCCGACATCGAGCGGCTCCGCGAGCACCTCGGCATCGACCGCTGGACGGTCCTGGGCGGCTCCTGGGGCAGCACCCTCGCCCTCGCCTACGCCGAGGCCCACCCGGACCGCGTGACCGACCTGGTCCTGTTCTCCGTGGTCACCACGACCCACCGCGAGGTCGAGTGGATCACCCGCGGCGTCGGACGGCTCTTCCCCGGCCGCTGGGAGGCCTACCGGGACGGCGTCCCCGAGGCCGACCGCGACGGGAACCTGGCGGCCGCCTACTCACGCCTCCTCCACTCCCCCGACCCCGAGGTGCGGGACAAGGCGTCCCGCGACTGGTGCGCGTGGGAGGACACGCACATGGGCTTCGCGACGGGCTTCAGGAAGAGCCCCCGCTACGAGGACCCAGCCTTCCGCATGTGCTTCGCGCGGCTGGTCACCCACTACTGGAAGAACGCGGCGTTCATGGGCGAGGACGAGCTGCTGCTCGGCGCGTCCAAGCTGGCGGGGGTCCCCGGGACCCTCGTTCACGGACGCCTGGACGTGAGCAGTTCACCCGACATCCCCTGGAACCTCGCGCGGGCCTGGCCGGACAGCGAGTTCAAGATCGTGGACACGGGCCATGACGGCTCGGAGGCCGCGATGCTCGAGGTGATCCGGGCGGCCCTGCTGCCGTCCGGGCCGTCGTCCGGCGGCAACGTGTAGGCGGGACGCCAGGCCGTCACGGCGGCCATGAGGAGGAACGGGGCGGCGGGGAGCAGGTAGCGGGAGTCGAAGTCCACCGTCGCCGGAGGGGTCACCACCAGGGCCATGCCGGTGCACCACATCAGGAGCGCCGGCATGGCGGCGGGGTTCCCGCGGCGGAAGACGCCCACCGCGCCCACGAGCGCGGCGACGCCCAGCACGGTTCCGGGCGTGCGGACATGGGCCTGGTAGGCGCGCAGGAGCCCCCCGAACGGCTCGACGACCCTGGTCGCCGCCGGCCCGTGCTCGTACGCGCGCGAGACGCTCTCGTCCGTGCCGCCGCCGATCAGGGCGATGTGCGGGGACGGACGCGGCTGCTTGGGGAACTGGTAGAAGGACACGGTCCACGGATGCGGGTACCCGTGATTCGACCAGGCGAAGGAACGGACGAACACGTCGCAGGAAACGGTCCTGACGTAGTCGCCGGGCTGGTTGCCTATGGCCCAGATCGCGAACTCGCGTCCGCGCTCGTTCGTCTCGGGCGAGAAGGGGCGGCCGTGCTGCCAGCCGGTCGGTGAACCCGCCTCCCAGATCTGCGTGGACGAGGCGGACCGTTCCCCGACCGGCTTGGTCGGGCACATGCGCCGCAGGCGCGGCGGAGGGGTGTGCGCGTCGCAGTCGGCGAAGGAGGCGGTGCGCCCCCAGAGGAAGACGCCGTCGGCGTCACCGAGGGCGTACCTGCCGTGCTCCGCCTGGAACCAGACGAGGATCGCGCCGACCGGGACGGCGAAGACCGCGACCAGCAGCACGGGCGCCGCCACCCGGATCCGCCGCGACCCCGCGGCCCGGCATCGGACGACCAGGTACAGAACCCCCAGGACGACCAGCGGCACCCCGACCGTCCGGGTGATCGTCGCCAGGCCGAACAGCAGCCCGGCCGCGGCGACCCGTCCGAGCGTCCGCGCGGCCGTCCCCCGGGGCGGGTCGCACCGGACCAGGAGGGCCACCGCGCCGAACGCCAGCCCGAAGAAGAGCGTGTCCGACATCGGCATGTGCTCGAGCTGGACCTGGTACGGATCCAGCAGGACGGGCGCGATCGCCAGGGCCGCCCATCCGCGCCGGACGCCCAGCCCCCGGGTCGTCAGCCGGTACCCGGCGATCGCGACGACGAGCACCAGGACGTGCTGGAGCGCGACGACCGTCGTCAGGCTGTGCACCGGCTTGAGCAGCCACAACGCCAGCCCGTACCCCTGCGGACGGAGCGGGTGCGCGAACGGCGAGAGCCCGATCCGGACGTAGTCGTAGGCGTCGTTGAACCACAGCACCGGCCGGTATCCCGCGATGGCGAGCGCCCGCAGCGCGGTTCCGAGGGCGAGGAGGAGGGCGAAGGGCAGGTCCGCCCGGAGACCCGTCCCGGCGGCATGCCGCGCTCTCCGGACCGCGTCCCCGCACGCCCTCCGGCCCCTGTCCCCGACGCCTCGTCCCGACCAAAAGATCATTTGGTCGGGGAGCCTGGCAGGCTTGACAGGCCGCTATCGGGACAAGTCCGACAATTGTCAGCCTTTCTTCAGCTTCGAGCCGTTCCGGACCCAGGTCGCGTACCTCCAGGCTCAGGTCGCGTACATCACGTCCACGGAGTAGCGGGCGAAGCCGAGCGAGTCGTAGAGGTGCAGCGCCGACGGGTTGTCCTCGTCCACGTAGAGCAGGATGGCCGGGACGCCGACGTCGCGCAGGTGGTGGAGGCCGGTGAGGGTCAGGGTGCGGCCGAGGCCGATCCCCTGCGCGGACGGGTCGACGCCGATGACGTAGACCTCGCCCAGGCCGTCCGGGTGGATCTTCGTCCAGTGGAAGCCGATCAGGCGGCCGTCGCGCTCGGCCAGGAAGAAGCCCTCGGGGTCGAACCACGACTCGGCCTGGCGCTCGCGCACGTCGTCGATCGTCCACTGCCCCTGCTCGGGGTGGGAGGCGAAGGCGCGGGCGTTGACCTCGAGCCACGCCTCCTCGTCCTGGTCGGGACGGAAGGCGCGGATCGTGACCCCGGCCGGCGGGACGACCTCGACCATCGGATCGTCGGCCGACTTGCGCAGCTGGAAGAGGACGCGGCTGCGGGTCATCCCCTCGGACTCGGCCAGGCGCGCGGCGGCGGGCAGGTCGCCGTGGGCCCAGATGCGCAGCGGGCCGTCCGCCTCCTTCTTGAGCTCCCGCACCAGCCGCCGCCCGAACCCGCGCTGCCGGTGCCCGGGGTGGACGACCAGTTCGCCCGACGCGGGCTCCTCGCCCGTGGCCGGGTCGAGGTGGGCGTAGCCGACGACCGTCTCGTTCTCCCGGACGACCACGCCGACGCGGCCGGCCTTCAGCGCGAGCATGGCGTGCTCCGAGAGCGGCGCGACACCGTCCGTCTTGGTGGCGGCCTCGATCAGCTCGACGATCTGCGACTCCGTCATGATCACAGCCTAGGTCAGCGACCCCGATTCGGAACCGGGCGACCCCGGATGTTCCACCCCGGACATGCGGACATGCCGCGACAGGGCGGCCCGACCGTCAAAACGTCACGAAACCGTCATTAGGGCGTATGGATCGCGACGCGCCGGTTGGTTAGGTTCCCGAACCATGATCCGACCTCGTCTCACACTGGCCGCGGCGACCGCCGCGGTGGCGGTGACGGCCGTCGCGGCCCAGCCCGCCGGGGCGGCGCCGTCGCACGACAACGGAAAGACCGTTCCGGTGCGGCTGCTCGCCCTCAACGACTTCCACGGCAACCTCGAGCCGCCCACCGGCAGCTCCGGGACGGCCGTCGACGACAACGGCGCCTCCGTCCCCGCGGGCGGCGCCGCCTATGTCGCCGCGCACATCAAGCAGCTGACCGACCGCAACACCCTGAAGGTCGCCCAGGGCGACCTCATCGGCGCCTCCCCCCTGATCTCCGCGGCTTACCACGACGAGCCATCCGTCCAGTTCATGGGTGACATCGGCCTGACCGCGTCGGCGGTCGGCAACCACGAGTTCGACGAGGGGCTGACCGAGCTCAAGCGCATCCAGAACGGCGGCTGCCACCCCGTCGACGGATGCTCCCCCGCGGGCCCCTGGAAGGGCGCGAAGTTCGACTACCTCGCGGCCAACGTGCTCCGGGAGAAGACGAACAAGCCCGCCCTCAAGCCCTGGACGATCCGCGAGATCAACGGCGTCCGGGTCGGCATCATCGGCGTCGTCACCAAGACCACGCCGAACATCGTCACCGCGGACGGCATCAAGGGCCTGAAGTTCGACGACGAGGTCGCCGCGGCCAACCGGTCCGCGCGCGAGCTCAAGAAGCGCGGCGTGCACGCGATGGTCCTGCTCGTCCACGAGGGCGACCAGGTCGTCCAGGGTTCCAAGCCGAACGACTGCGGCGTCGTGCCGGGCGCGGGCACCCGCATCGCCGCCGAGGCCGACCCGGACATCGACGTCGTCCTCGCCGGGCACACCCACCAGCAGTACGTCTGCACGGTCAAGGACCCGAACGGGCAGCCGCGGCTGTACTCCTCCGGCTCGTCCTTCGGCCGCGTCATCACGCAGGTCGACCTCCAGGTGGACCGCAGGACGCACGACATCGTCCGGTCGTCCATGAAGGGCGTCAACCACGTCGTCACCCGCGACGTGAAGCCGGACCCGGGCACCGAGGCCTTCGTCCAGTACTGGAAGGACAAGGTCGCCGCGACCGCGAACAAGAAGATCGGCACGATCACCGCCGCCCTGACCCGCGCGCAGAGCCCGGCCGGTGAGACCGCGCTCGGCGACGTGATCGCGGACGCGCAGCTCGAGTCCGTCAAGGACAAGGGCGCCCAGGTCGCCGTCACCAACCCCGGCGGCGTCCGCACCGACCTGGTCTACAAGGACGGCGGCACGGTCACCTACGGCGACGCCTTCGCCGTCCAGCCGTTCAGCAACATCACCGGCGTGACCACGCTGACCGGCAAGCAGCTGGACGACGTCCTCGAGCAGCAGTGGACGAGCGCGGGCGAGAAGATCCTGCAGCCGTCCTCCGGCCTGCACTTCACCATCGACCGCACCAGGCCGATCGGTGACCGCGTCTCCGCCATCACCATCGACGGCAAGCCCGTCGACCCGGCCGCGTCCTACAAGGTCGCCGCGAACAACTTCCTGCTCGGCGGCGGGGACGGCTTCTCCGTCTTCACCCAGGGCAAGGACCAGGTTCTCGGCCCGATCGACCTGGACGCGCTGGTGAACTACCTCGGCTCCCACTCGCCGATCAGCCCGCCCGCGCTGGACCGCATCGCCGGCAAGTAGGACCAGGGCACAACGAACGAAGAGGGCCGTCCCCCGCCGGGGACGGCCCTCACTCGTTCGCTCCCGGGGTCAGGCCCCGAAGAAGTGCACGATGTAGTACACGACCGCCGCCACGATGGCCGCGGCGGGCATGGTCAGCACCCAGGCGACCACGATGTTCCCGGCGATGCCCCAGCGCACGGCCGACAGCCGCTTGGTCGCGCCCACGCCCATGATCGAAGCGGTGATCGTGTGCGTGGTGGAGATCGGAGCGTGCCAGATGTAGGCGGTCAGGTACAGGATGACCGACGCGGTCGCCTCGGCGGCGAAGCCCTTCGGCGGGTCGACCTCGATGACCTTGCGGCCGAGCGTGCGCATGATGCGCCAGCCGCCCGCGTAGGTCCCGGCCGACAGCGCGCCCGCGCACAGCACGATGACCCACCACGGGACGCCCTTGCCGTTCGAGTGGCCCGTGGTGACCAGCGCGAGGACGATGATGCCCATCGTCTTCTGCGCGTCCTGGAGGCCGTGCCCGAGGGCCAGGGACGAGGCGGACAGCGTCTGCGCGATCCGGAACCGCCGGCCGACCTTGCTGGGGTTCTTCTTACGGAAGATCCACAGGATGGCCAGCATCACGCCGTAGGCGGCGATGAAGCCGACGATCGGCGAGATCACCATCGGGATCGCGACCTTGTCCACCACCTTGGACCAGGCGACCGAGGACGCCGAGGCGAGCCCGGCGCCGACCACGCCGCCGATGAGGGCGTGCGAGGACGACGAGGGCAGCCCGAAGTACCAGGTGATGAGGTTCCAGGAGATCGCGCCGATGACGCCCGCCGCGACCACGGTCAGGCCGTGCAGCCCGCTGGGCGGGGTGATCACCTCGCTGACCGTCTTGGCGACCTGCACGCCGAGCAGCGCGCCCAGCATGTTCATCACGGCCGCCATCAGCAGCGCGACGCGTGGTGTGAGGGCACGCGTCGAGATCGCCGTGGCGATCGCGTTGGCCGCGTCGTGGAAGCCGTTGGTGTAGTCGAAGACCAGCGAGACCAGGATGACGAGCAGGAGCATCGCGACCTGCGACTCCGCCCGCACCCCCGTCACGCCGAGCAGGATGACGACCAGCAGCCCGATCGGCAGCGCGAACCAGAACCGGTGCGGGCCCCGGCGGACCTGTTCGGCCAGCGACGGCTCCTCACCCGGGACGGTCGCGTCCCTGCTGAGGACCGCGCTGTCCGTGTCGCCGGGAGCGCTCATGATTCCTTGACCGCGATCGTCTCAACCGTGTTGGCGACGTGCTCGAACGCGTCGGCCGCCTCCTCCAACCGGTCGATGATCTGCTTCAACTTCAGCACGGTGAGGGTGTCGTACTCGCCCGAGAACAGCTTGGCCAGCAGCTTCCGGTAGACCCGGTCGCCCTCGTTCTCCAGCCGGTTGATCTCGATCCAGTACTCGTTGAGCTCCTTCATCGAGCGCAGCCGCGGCATCGCCTCGGCGGTGAGCTCGGCGGCGCGCTCCAGGACCTCGACCTGGTGCACGATCTCCTTCGGGAACTCGTCGATCTTGTAGAGCACGACGAGGTCGGCGGCTTCCTCCATCTCGTCAATGACGTCATCGATCTGGGAGGCGAGCCGGTAGATGTCCTCGCGGTCGAACGGCGTGATGAACGTTTCGTTCAGCCGCCGCATGATCGCGTGGGTCGCCTCGTCGCCTGCGTGCTCGCAGGCGCGCATCTTCTCCGCGATCGCTTCCCGGTCAGTGCCGTCGCTGATGAGCTCCACGAGCAACCTGGCGCCGGTGACCAGATTCTTCGCCGAATCGGCGAACATGTCGTAGAAGCTGTCCTCACGCGGCGTGAGACGCAAGCGCACGTCGTTCTCCTGAGATGCCGGAACAGTCCGCTGTGGATCGTAGGCGCAACCGGCCGTAAAAAGAACTTTCGCCCCAGGTTCGACCGCCGTCCCCCATCCTCTCACCTACAAGGTTGCCCTAGATCACGACATGCACACCCGCGACACACAGCCCTGTCCAGGGGGATGTACCGCCTGGGCGTGGTGGTTACAGAGGGTCATCTGGGACGCGGAGTGATATTCGTTACAGGAGGCGCGCGAAGGCCCTTCAGGGGCCCCGCGAGCCCCGTCCAGGGCCAAGAGGGGAGCCGGGGGACGAGCCGAACGGGGTCCGGTGGCGGCGCGAACGGGGTCCGGAGGCAGGGCCGAACGAGGCCCGGAGGAGGGGCCGAACGGGGTCCGGAGGCGCGGGTAAACGGGACCCGGAGGCGCGAGTGAGCGGGACCCGGAGGCGCGGGTGAACGGGACCCGGAGGCGAAGCCGAACGAGACCCGGAGGCGGGGGGTAAAAGCGGGTGCCGGGCGTCCGCTGGGACGTCCCGGCACCGGTTCGGCCTGCCGACGAGCCGCCGTGTTATTCGCGTGACGACAGCTCGCGAAGACCGGGTTCGCATCCGGACCGGACTCCGAGCACCATGTCGATCTCGGCGAGAGTGAGCGGCCGCTCGGCCGCCGCGACCGCGCTGAGCATCTCGGCGTAGAGTTCGATCTCGTCAAGTGCGACCCGGTCATGGACGCGCAGGTCGAGATTCCGCTGGCGCACCGCGTCCACCTCCTGGTTGCGATTCGCGTCCGCCACCTGCGATGACACCGTCTCCGCGCAGGGACGGGCCGCACCCACTGCCCACGTCAAGGGTACGGTCCCGGTTCGTCGGGACGCATGACCCAAGAGGGCCATTCGGGGACCACTCCCGCCCCCTTCCTTCCCTGGCCCGCCCGGATGATGCGGCCCCGCCCGCCCGGATCACCCCCACAGGGCCCGTTTTGCCCGGCCCCCCATGGCCCCCGCCAAGGCCCCGGCCGCACCCCGCCCTGGCCCCGCCCGGGGCCTGCCTTGGCCCCGCCCGTCGCCAGCCCCAGCCCCGTCCGAGGCCCGCCCGGGGACGCCTGGGGGACGTCCGAAACCCGTCCGGGGACGTCCGAGGCCCGTCCGAGGCCCGTCCGAGGCTCGCCCTGGGCCCGTCCGGAGCCCGCCCGGGGACGCCCGAGGGACGCCCGAGGGACGGCCGAGGGACGGCCGAGGGACGGCCGAGGGACGGTCAGTAGCCTTCTTGGAGGCCGCCCATCATCTGCTGCAGGGAGGATTCGGGCAGGTCGCCGACGGTGAGGCGGGCGACGGTGGAGGCGTCGACGTCGGCGCCCGCGAGCCGGGCGGCCTGCCGGGCGATGGTCCCCTCGAACAGCTCGCGGACGGTGCGCGCGTAGCCGAAGGACGGGTCGCCGCGCATCTGCTCGAACCGGCCGAGCAGCTCGACGCGCAGCTCCTCGTCCAGCATGTAGAGGTCGCGTTCGGCGTAGGACTGGAACAGCCCGACCAGCTCCCGGTCGCCGAGCGGCTCGAACTCGATGAGCTGGCCGAACTCCTCCCGGAGCGCCGGATTGGCGGCGAGGAAGGCGTGCAGCTCGTCCGGCGGCCCGGCGCAGACCACCAGCAGGCGGTGGCCGTCGCGGCGCAGGACGGTGCGCAGCTCGTCGACCACCTCGGGGACGCGGTCGAGCAGGTGGGCCTCCTGGACCAGCAGCACCCCGCCGAGCGCCTGGTCGACCATGCCCCGGACCCGCGCCTCGGTGTCGTGCCCGTCGCGTCCGGTCAGGTGGGGGGGACGGCACGCCACCACGTGGCCCGAGCCGAGCAGCCCGAGCGCGGCGAACATCCCGCCGACCAGGGCCGCGACGGTCGACTTCCCGGTGCCGTGCGGCCCCGAGAGCAGCAGGTGCAGCGGCCGGTGCTCGGTGACGCCGTACCGGGCGCGGTCGGCGGCGACGCGCGCCTCCTCGACCAGCTCGTGGACGGTGTACTTCACCTCGTCCAGGCCGCGCAGGGCGTCGAGCTGGCGCAGGTAGCCGTCGATGTCGCCGGGCGGGCGGAGCGCCGGTTCCAGGCCCTCGGCGATGCCGTGCAGGTCCTGCGGGTCCAGGACGAGCCGGTCGCGCGAGGCGCCCGCGCGCTCCAGGTGCCGCTGGCAGGCGGTGTCCAGGTAGGCCTCGACCAGCCGCGCGTTCACCAGGTCGCCGGGGCCGCGCAGGCGGCCGAGGTCCTCGCCGGCGGTCCCGAGGGCGACGCCGCCGACCGTGACCCGCCGCTCGTCGGCGAGCAGGTGCAGCAGCGTCATCCGGTTCCCCGGATCGGACAGGTCCGGCAGCCGGTACACCCGGAACGCCTCGACCAGGCGCGGGTGGTCGGTGAGCATCCGCTTGTACGCCGACGGCTCGCACGTCGCGATCAGCGCGGTGTCGGTGGACGGATCGCGCCGCGCCCGCCGCACCGCCGTCACGAACGCCGCCGGGTCGGACGCGCCGAACAGCGCCGCGTCCAGCCGCTCGAACAGGATCGCCGGGCCGCGCTGGCCGAGCACCTGCTTCATCAGGTCGGCCGCGGTCGGCGGGGCCACGCCGTCCACGATGGTCTTCGGCGGGGCTCCGGAAGGCGTCCGGGCGCCGGACTCGCGCACGTCGTCGGCGTCGTGGGCGCGGACCGTCCCGTCGCCCAGGCCCGCCTCGGCCAGGGTCAGCGCGACCATCCGGGCGAGCCGCCGCTGCCCGGTGTGCGGCGCGCCGACCAGCAGCACGCTCGGCACCCCGCGGCGGATGCCGGACACCTCGTCGATGCGGGTGGAGTCGTCGTCGGCCGACAGCACCGCGTTGAACGCCTCGGCCTGCTCGCGGATCCCGTCGAGCAGCTCGGCGACGTCCTGCGCGCCGGACACGAACCCGATGCCGTACCGCTCCAGGACGCGCCGCTCGGTGCGGTCGCTCGGCGGCGGGATCTCGTGCACGGGACGTTCGGGCGACGGCGTCTGGTCGAGGAAGTCGAAGCCCCCGATCATCGTCTCGGACATCACGCGCGTACCCGGCGGGTCCGGCTTCTTGGGCGGCCCACCGGCACCGGGCCCACCGGCACCGGGCCCACCAGCACCGGGCGCACCGGCACCGGGCGCACCGGCGCCAGGGACGGCGGCTCCGCTGTCGTCCGGGCCCAGCACGCGCGTGCGAGGCGGGGGCATGTCGGGCTTGGGCGGTATGACCGGCGGCGGTGCCTGCTGGTGCAGGGCCGCGGGCTCGTCGAATCGCGTGCCGTGCGGATCGATCTGCCCCGGCTGCCCATTGCCGGGCGCGTTGGAGCCCGGGTAGCCCGCCGCGCCGCCCGGACGGTTCGGGGGCTGGGGCATGCCCTGCTCATAGGACGGGACGGGCGGCTGCCCAGGCCCGGATCCGGACGGCGCGTACCCAAGGGCCGCGTACGGAGGATGCTGCGGCTCGTTCAACCCGCCCTTGGAGGACGAGCCGTCCGGCTTGGTCGCCTCCTCCACCTCGTGCGGCGGCTGGGCAGGCGCGCCGTACTGGTTGAACCCGGCGGGCGCTCCGCCACCCGGGCCCGCGCCTGGCGGAACGAAACCGCCGGGAGGCTGGTTCTGCGATGGCACGGCATTGCCGGCCGAAGGCTGGTAGCCGAGGGCCGTGTAGGGCGGGGCGAAGCTCTCCTGCGGCTCGTCCTGCCCGGTGGCCGGCTTGGGCACATGCGGAACGGGCTGCGCCGGCGCACCGAACTGCGGATCCACCGGCTGCGCGGGCACACCGAACTGCGGATCGACCGACTGGGCGGACGCGCCGAACTGCGGATCCACCGGCTGCGCGGGCGCACCGAACTGCGGGTCGACCGGCTGCGCGGGCTGGACGAACGGCTGCTCCTGGTTCGCCGGGGGCTGGACGTACGGCTGCCCCGGCGGCTGGACGGCCTGGGCGGGCCGTCCCGGCACCCCCGGCTGCCCGAACGCGCCCTGTGCGGCGCCCTGAGGCGGATATCCGGGCGTTGCGGGCGGGCCGAACGCGCCGGGGACGGGAGGCTGTCCGAGTGGCTGAGGAGGCGCTCCAGCGCCTGGCGGGCCGCCAGGCGCTCCCGCCATGTCCGGGGCGCCGGGCGGCGCGTACGGCGCCTGGGGCGGCTGCGGGGCCTGTCCTGGCTGCGCGGGCTGGACGGGCATGCCGAACGGAGACGGCGGCTGCGAGTGCGCGTTCTTCTTGGGGATGGCGATGCCGGTGCTCGTGCGCGAGGTCGCGCGCGTGCGCTCGGGGCCGATGATGCCTGCGACGATCGCGTTCGGCGTCGGGAACCCGCGCGGGCGCGCGGGCATGCCTCCGGCCAGGCGGCACCACGCGAGGTCGAGCTCGTACATCGCGGCGAGCAGGGTGTCCGCGCCCTCCCCGGACGCGGCGACCGCCGACCGCAGCGGCTCGGCCAGGGTCAGGTCGTCCGGCCAGAGGCGTCGAAGCGGATGCCCGTGATTGCTCATCACGGCCTGCACCGTGTAGCGGATCTCCGGGTCCAGCCACGGGACGATCGCGGAGGCGACGTCCTCGCGGACGACGGCCAGGTCGGCGGCGAGGAGCGCGGCGGCGACCATGCGCGGCTCGATGTAGGCCGGGTCGGACGCGTCGCCGGTGATGTCCGCGACGGCCTCGGCGAAGGTGTAGAAGGCGTGCCGGAAGCTGTCGCCCGGCGAGCTCTCGGTGCGCAGCGCGGGCACCAGGTGCGGCGGGCAGCGCGTCAGCCACTGCTGGACGATCGCCTCGTCCCCGTAGGGGAGGGCGCCGTAGTCGACGGTCGGGTTGCCGAGCGTCGCGCCCGCCATCGCGAGCAGCGCGTCACTGCGCGCCTGGAAGCGCGGATCGTCGCGGAGCGCGCTGGCGGTCGCCCAGATCGTCCGCAGGACGACGACGGCGGAGTCGACGCGCCCGGCGCGCAGCCGTTCGGCGTACAGGCCCACGAGCTGCGACAGCGGGGGCGGGGTGAGCCAGCGCGGGCCGTCCACGTCGGGCAGCGGGTTCGCCCGGTGGCGCGCCCAGAGCCCGGTCATCGCGGCGTCGTGGCGGGCGTCGAACGCGGGCGCGGCGGCGCACCACAGCATCACGCCCCACGCGGCGACGACCGTGGACGGCGTCCGGGCGGTGAAGATCTTTCCGTCGTGCGGGTACTCCGCGCCCGGGAGCGCGGCGGCGGACGCGAGGGTGCTGCGCATCCGGGCGGTCAGCTCGGACGCGAACCCGCGCCGGACGAACGTCAGCGACGGCGACGGGTCGTAGGAGAAGTCCGGCCCGGCGGGCACCACGTGCGGAGGGAGCTGCGGCGGCTGCCCGCCCGCGTACTGCGCGGGCCGTGCGCCGGCACGGACGACGGGTGAATGCGGCGGCGGGCACAGGTACCACTGCCCATCGGACGGCTGGAGCCGGTACCAGCGCGCCCACGCGCCGAACAGCCACCACGTCCCGTCCGGAAGGACGAGCATGCGGCCCGCGATGGCATGCTGGCGTTGCTGCGGCGGCGCCGACTGCCACCACCCCGCGGCCACCATCGCCCTCGTGTCCCGCTCGGCCGCCGCGAACGGATCCTGCCCGGGCGGTGGGGCATTCCCTCGTCCCGGTCCCCACACCACGTGGTCATCGTAGCCGTGTCAAGGAATCCCCAACCCTGCCAGCGGCCGCTGGCCGCATTTGACCGCCGGCGGCCCGGCTTCCGCCCTCCTCGCCGCCGGCTTTCAGCTCTGCCAGGTCGCGCGCGCGTGACGCCGCGCCTTTTCCATGTACACGTCCGGCGTGTACTGCAGGACGGCCCGGTCGTCGTCGGTCAACTCCCGGACGACCTTTCCCGGCGTCCCCGCGACCAGCACGCCGGACGGGATCTTCTTGCCCGGCGGGACGAGCGCGCCCGCCGCGACCAGGGTGTGCGCGCCGATCCGCGCGCCGTTCAGGACGATCGCGCCGATGCCGATGAGCGAGCCGGTCTCGACGTGGGCGCCGTGCACCATCGCCTTGTGCCCGAGGCTGACCCGGTCCTCCAGGACGGCGGGCATGCCCGGGTCGGCGTGCAGGCAGCTCAGGTCCTGGATGTTGCACTCGTCCCCGACGACGATCTCCTCGTCCTCGCCGCGCAGGACCGAGCCGTACCAGACGCTCGCCGCGCGGCCGAGCCGGACGCGTCCGACCACGACCGCGCCGGGGGCGATCCACGCGTCCGGGTGAATCTCCGGTCTGTCCTCGTCCAACGCACCCACGAAGTTCATGCGGCCGATGGTAGGACGGGGGGACGGGAGGGGCGGCGTCCGGCCCAGGTGTCGAGGCGCCGGTATTTTCCGTGATTCGATAGTTTGTCTTCCTGGCTCAGGTTAAGAAACGGCAGCGAGAACGGCATTCCGGTTGCGCGAATGGGGTGGACCGGACAACAGTCGATGCCGAGTTCATGCAACCGACCGCCCTTGAGCCGTCCCTGATCCCGCAAGGGGTGATCCTCACCCCCCGCCACGACCCCCAAGGCATCATGAGCAACGACGCGGAAATCCTGCCGAACCTCCTCCGGGAGGAATCCTTCGAGATCGTCATGCGCGGCTACAACCGCCGCCAGGTCGACGAGTTCATCGCCCGCAGCCAGAACCAGATCCGCGAGCTGGAGGCCCGGCTCGCCCGCGCCCTCGACGACGTCGAGCGCACCCGCCGGGAGATGGCCGAGGTCCGGGAGGCCCGCAAGCCCACCGGCGACGACCTGTCCGACCGGCTCCGGCAGATCATCAATCTCGCCGAGGACGAGGCGAAGGACAAGGTGGCCGACGCGGAGGCCAAGGGCGCCCAGATCCGCAAGGAGGCCGAGCACGAGTCCACGCGGATCGTGGACGACGCCCGCGGGCACGCCGACCGCGACCTCGCGCACGCGCGCGAGAAGGCCGACCAGGTGCTCGCGGCCGCGAAGAAGGAGTCCGAGAGCGTCCTGACGGCGGCCAAGCAGGAGGCCGAGCAGACGGTGACGAGCGCGCGCCTGGAGGCCGAGCGCACCCTCACGTCCGCCGAGCGCCGCGCGAACGTCATCAACGAGGGCGCCACGCAGCGCCTGAACCACCTCACCAAGAACCACACGCAGGCGCTGCAGCGGCTCACCGAGATCTCCGAGACCCTGCACCGGCTGCTCACCGCCGAGAACGAGGCGGGCCCGCTGGAGAAGATGGTCGAGGACGCCGTCCGGGCTCCGGCCGCACGCAAGCGCCCGGCCCCGGCCCCGGCCCAGCAGGGCTCGCTCCCGAACCAGCACGCGAGCCAGAACGGCGTCCAGGCGCAGCCGCCGACCCCGCCCGCCCCGGCCCCCGCGCCCGCCGCGCCGCCGGAGCCGGTCGTCGCCAAGCCCGTCTCGAGCATCCCGCGGACGCCTCCGCCGCCGGCCCCGCCCGCGCCGTCGCACGCGCCGTCCGCGCCGTCCGCGCTGGACGACGTCCCGGGGGCCGACCACGCGGTGTCGCCGATCCCGCCGCAGGTCAAGGCCGCCCCGGCGAAGCCCGTCTCGGCCGCTCCCCGGCTGGACGGCGAGCCGCCCGCGGACTTCATCGACTGACCCGGAACCCCACGGCCCGACCGGCCGGACATCGCTCGACGCGCCGCTGCCCCCGGTATCCGGGGGCAGCGGCGCGTTCGTCTCCGGATCGGTCGCGGAGTGCGCGTCCGGATCCGCTACGGAGTTCGCGGCCGGATCCGTTGCGGAGTTCGCGCGCCAGCTTTGTACGATCGAATGTCATGGCCACGGTTCGACCCGTCCGCCTGCTCGGGGACCCGGTGCTGCGCACCGCCTGCGACCCCGTCCGGGCCTTCGACGACTCCCTGCACCGCCTGATCGCCGACATGGTCGCCACGCTGGACGCGCAGAACGGCGCGGGCCTGGCGGCGAACCAGATCGGCGTCCCGCTCCGCCTGTTCGTCTACGACTGCGTGGACGACCGGGGCCGGCGCCACACCGGCCACGTCGCCAACCCGCGCCTGGTCGAGGCCGACGGCGAGCCGCTGGTCGAGGACGAGGGCTGCCTCTCGTTCCCCGGCCACCGGTTCCCGACGCCGCGCCACGCCCGCGCGGTCGTCGAGGGGCAGGACGAGAACGGCGGGCCCGTCCGGGTGGAGGGCACCGGCTATTTCGCCCGCTGCCTGCAACACGAGACCGGCCACCTGAACGGCGAGGTCTACATCGACACGCTCGAAGGGCCGACGCGCAAGGACGCCCTGAGGGCCGTGCGCGAGCTCCGCTGAACCGCGTTTACAAGATCAATTAATGCCCGGTTCCCCGGGCCGGACGAAAAGCGGCACGCGCAGGCGGTTGCGCGGGTTCCCACCCGGACGAAAAGCGCCGCGCGCAGGCGGGCGCGGGGGTTCCCAGCCGGGGGAAAGCGGCGCGCGGGCGGGTCAGCCCCAGCGGGAGGAGCGGCCGCGTTTCACGTCCGAGCGGCGCCGCTTGTTTTCCAGGCGCCGTTCGTTGATGCCGCGCGGCAATTTCTTCGGGATGCGCTTCTTCGGCGGCGGCGCGATCGCGTCCGACAGGACGGCCGCCAGCCGCGCCTTCGCGGCCTCGCGGTTGCGCAGCTGCGACCGGTGCTCCTCGGCCCGGATCGACAGGACGCCGTGGACGAGCCGTCCGGCGAGCCGTTCCAGGGCGCGGGCGCGCAGCGGCTCCGCCAGGGACGGCGAGTTCAGGACGTCGAAGGAGAGTTCGGCGGCGGTCGAGCTGGTGTTCACGTGTTGCCCGCCGGGCCCGGACGATCGCGAGAAGCGCCAGGTCAGCTCGGTCTCCGGGATGAAGACCGAGTCGCGGACGTTGATGATGCCGGGCATGTTCCGATTATCCCCACCGGGGCCCGATCATGTCGTCCCATTTCCCGGCGGCCCGATTCCGGCCGCACGATTCCGGCGGCCCGATTCCGGCGGCCCGATTCCGGCGGCCGGAAACGGGACACGGCCGCGCGGTCTCCCTCAAGACCGCGCGGCCGTGCTCTTCCCTCGGGCCGTCGGGGACGGTGATCCCTGACAGCCCGTTCTCCACCGCCGGGGCCGGCGTGCCGTCCGCCCGCTCCCCCCAGAGCCCGAGGCCGGACGCCGCCCCGTGGTGAGTCCTTTTCAGACGGAGCCGGAGCCGATGATCCGGTTGACCGCCTTCCGGGCGTCGTTGGCCGGGATCGCGAACCCGACCCCGATGCTGCCCGAGCCGTCGCCGGAGGTGGCGATGGCCGTGTTGATCCCGATGACCTGGCCCGCGCCGTTCACCAGCGCGCCGCCGGAGTTGCCCGGGTTGATGGCCGCGTCGGTCTGGATCGCGTTCTTGATCACCGTGCTCTGCTGCGCGGTGAAGCGGCCCTGCGCGAACGGCGGGACGTCCTGCTGGTCTCCGCCGCCTCCGCCGCCTCCGTCGCCCTCCTGGATGCTGCGGCCGAGCGCCGAGACGATCCCGGACGTCACCGAACCGTCCAGGCCGAGCGGGCTGCCGACGGCGAGCACCGGGTCGCCCACGGCCAGCTTGGAGCTGTCGCCGAAGACCGCCGGACGCAGCCCGGACACGCCGGGCGCCTGGATCACCGCGATGTCGTGGGCCGTGTCGACCCCGAGGATCCTCGCCGGAGCGGTCTTGCCGCCGTTGAACTTCACCGTCACCTGGCGCGCGCCGGACACCACGTGCGCGTTGGTCAGGATCGTCCCGTCCGCGCGGAGGATGACGCCGGAACCGGTGCCCTCGCCGGACGTGGTGACGGTCTGCACCGACACCACCGACGGCTGGACGGCCTTGGCGACCTGCGCGGTCGTGGCGTCCCCCTTCGTAGAGACCCCGGCGACCGCGGACGGGCCCGAGAGCGAGCCGGCGCCGCCGTCGATCGCGAGCGTGGCCGCCGCGCCGACGCCGCCCGCGCCGAGCGCGATCGCCGCGGCGGCGCCGAGGAGGGCGAGCCTGCGCCGCGCGCTCCAGCCCCACAGGCTCTGTCGCGGCGGCACCGGGGCGCCGAAGGGGACCGGAGCGCCCGGCGGCGGCCAGCCCGCACCGGGGCCGCCAGGACCGCCGAGCGGTCCGGGACCCCCAGGTCCACCGGGCACTCCGCCGAACGGAGCGGTGGATGTCGGAGGGACCTGGCCGGCCGGGTGGGGCATGGCTGGAGAAGAGGTCATCGGGGTGGGGAACCCGCCCTGGAACGTCCCCGCCTGCGGGGACGGAACGGACGCCGGTCCGGTCCGGGACGGCTCGACGGGGATCGAGCCGTCCCGGACCGAGGTGGGCGCGTCCGGGGTGCCTTGCCACGGGGACGGCTCGGCTGGTCCGGACGGCCCGGTTCCGGCAAACGGCGGTTCGGGGTGCCGCCGTGCCGCTCGGGGCGGTGCGACAGGGGTCTCGTGATGAGCGTCCGGGCGCCTGGTGGCGTCCGGACCGTCCGGGCGAGGAGCGAAGTCCTGCTGGTCGTTGCTCATCCGGAGGCCCCCTGTCGTTCCGTCGCTTTCAGAATGCGCGCCGGGACTGAGGCCGCCCTGCACTGCACCTGAAAGTCTTCTGAACGCGGACGGGTCGTTGGACTCCGGCCAACCGTGCCGCCCGCAGAAGGCGGCGGGGCGGCGGGTCAGTCCGGCGCGAGGGGGAGGATGACGCGGAAGGTGGCGCCGGTGCCGGTGCCCGCGTCCACCTCGACGCGGCCCTCGTGCGCGGCGACCAGCGCGGCGACGATCGCGAGGCCGAGGCCGGTGCCGCCGTCCTCGCGGCTGCGCGCCTTGTCGGCGCGGTAGAAGCGTTCGAAGACCCGCTCGGCCTGCTCGGGGCTCAGCCCGGGACCCTGGTCGGCGACCTCGCAGACCGCGGCCGGGGCGCCCTCGAGCGTGCCGGGGCTCAGCCGCACCTCGATCGCCGTGCCCGCCGGGGTGTGGACGATCGCGTTCGTCAGCAGGTTGCCGAGCACCTGCCGCAGCCGCGGCTCGTCCCCGAGGATCTGGTAGGCGATGCCGCCGTCGACGTCCAGGTCGACCGAACGGTCCGGGGCGACCACCCGCGTCTCCTGGACGGCCTCGGCGGCGACCGCGAGCAGGTCCACCGGACGCCGCTCCACCGGACGCTGCCGGTCGAGGCGGGCCAGGAGCAGCAGGTCCTCCACGAGCAGGCCCATCCGGGCCGCGGTCTCCTCGATGCGCCCGATGAGCCGGTCGAGCTCGGCCGGGGTGCGGGCCGCGCCCTGCCGGTAGAACTCGGCGAAGCCGCGGATCGCGGTCAGCGGGGTGCGCAGCTCGTGCGACGCGTCCGCGACGAACCGGCGCATCCGCTCCTCCGAGCGCAGCGCGTTCTCCTCGGAGTGCCGCGCCGCCTCCTCCGAGCGCCGCGCCGCGGCCTCCGAGAGCGCCTGCGCGCCGAACGCCGCCTCGATCTGGCCGAGCATCGAGTTGAAGGTCGCGCCGAGCCGTCCGACCTCGGTGGCCGGGTCGGCGTCCGGGACGCGCCGGGACAGCTCGCCGCGCGCGATCGCCTCCGCCGTCGCCTCCATCGTCCGCAGCGGGCGCAGGCTGGCCGTGACGACGAGCGCCGCGAGCGCGCCGAGCCCGCCGAGGACCAGGACGCCGACGGTGATGTCGATCGTGACGAGCTGCCGGACCGTGCCCCGGACGTCGCTGAGGTCGCGTCCGAGGACGACGACGTCGCCGCCGCGGGTCGTGAACGCCATCACCCGCCACAGCCCGCCCTTGCCGGAGCCGTGGACGGTGAAGATCTCGTCCTGGCGGCGCAGCGCCTCGTCACGGGAGATGACCGGGACGGTCCGCGGGTCCACGGCGAGACCGCGGAGGTTGTTGAGGATGGGCTGCCCGTCGGCCTCCGCCGACCACACCTGCACGTACATCACGTCCGGCAGGGTGTAGTAGGGGCGGTGTCCCGCGAGCCCGACCATGACCTTCTTGGCGGTGGTCTGGAGCTGGTCGTCGGCCTGCTGGATCATGTAGCCGCGCAGCGCGGCGCTGCCCGCCGCGCCCATCACGGTCAGCCCGAGCGCCACCAGGACGAGCATCCCGACGATCAGCTTCATCCGCAGCGGCACGCGGCGGAACGCCCGCCGCAGCCGCGCCGGAACGCCGCCGGTGGCGGGCGGGGTCGTCATCCCTGGTCGGGTGGTTCGCGCAGGACGTAGCCGACACCGCGCAGGGTGTGGATGAGGCGGGGCTCGACGTTGTCGACCTTGCGGCGCAGCGCGGAGACGTAGGACTCGACGATCCCGGCGTCGCCGCGGAAGTCGTAGTTCCACACGTGGTCGAGGATCTGCGCCTTGGACAGCACGCGTCCCGCGTTGGCCATGAAGTAGCGCAGCAGCTTGAACTCGGTCGGCGAGAGCTGGATGACCTTGCCGCCGCGCCAGACCTCGTGGGTGTCCTCGTCCAGCTCGATGTCGGCGAAGACCAGCCGCGGCGGGGGCTCGGTCACGCCGCCGCGGAACCGCCGCAGGACGGCCCGGATCCGGGCGATGACCTCCTCCAGGCTGAACGGCTTGGTGACGTAGTCGTCGCCGCCGATGGTGAGGCCCTTGATCCGGTCCTGGACGGCGTCCCGGGCGGTCAGGAACAGCACCGGGGTGTGGTCGCCGCCGGAGCGCAGCCGCCGCGCGACGTCGAAGCCGTCGATGTCCGGGAGCATGACGTCCAGGACGATGAGGTCGGGGCGGTGCCGCCGCGCGGCCTGCACCGCGTCGGCCCCGTTGGTCGCGGTGACGACCTCGAAGCCGGTGAAGCGCAGGCTCCCGGCCAGCAGCTCGAGGATGTTCGGTTCGTCCTCGACCACCAGCAGAACCGCCTCCGGCGTCCTGCCGGCCATGGTCACCGTCCGCTCAGCCAATTGAGAAGAACCCCCTAGTCCAATCTTCCCAGAGGTTTCCACGCGAACCTGAAGGGAGTCTGAACACGCGCCGAGAGTCCG
The DNA here is from genome assembly GCF_040679435.1 of Spirillospora sp. NPDC052269. NCBI lineage: Bacteria > Bacillati > Actinomycetota > Actinomycetes > Streptosporangiales > Thermomonosporaceae > Spirillospora > Spirillospora sp. NPDC052269. The sequence continues at coordinate 281,474 of NZ_JBFAUU010000005.1, read as the reverse complement.
TTGAGAGAAAGTTCAGCCCCCGAAGCCGCCGGGCTTCGGGGGCTGAAGCGCTTCCCGCCTGGGAAAAGGTCAGCCGAACAGTTCGATGAACGGGGTGCGCGCACTGCCGGACGAGGCCATGCCGACGCCCACGACGCCCGTGGTGCCGGGCCGCTGGTCGGCGTCGGTCACCAGCACGGTCCCCTTCCGGGACGGCCCGTAGAGCGTGCTCCACGTCTTTCCGTTGAAGTGCAGGTAACGGGCCTTGCCGTTGTTCCCGGCGGGCAGGACGACCACGCCGCCGCGCCCGTCCGCCGAAAGGCCGAGCCCGGCCGAGTTCAGCGGTGTCGTGTACGACTTCCAGGTCTTGCCGTCCCAGTGCAGGAGCGCGTTGGTCGTCTGGGCGGCCTGCGCGTCCTTCACGGCGTACACGTTGGTCGGGGACAGCGCGACGAGCCGGTAGATGATCGCCTGGTAGGCCGTGGCGCCGAACTCCCCCGGCACGTCGATGCGCTTCCAGGTCTTCCCGTCGTAGTGGTAGACGAGGCCGGTGATCTTCTTGCCGTCGGCGGTGGTCGTCCCGGCGAGCCAGACGTCGGCGCGGTTCCGGACGTCCACGGCGGTGATCGTCGTGTTCTTGGGGAGCGGCACCTTGGCGTCCGCCCAGGCCTTGCCGTTCCAGCGGAGCACGGCGCCGATCCCGGCCGAGTAGCTGATCCCGGCGGTCGAGTAGGCCGTCCCGTCGGACGCTGCGGCCACCTGGAACGGGATCCCGACCAGCGGGTAGTCGGCCTTGACCCACTTGGTGCCGTTCCAGTGGATCGAGACCGGGTTCATGAACGCGCCGTAGCCGACGACCCAGGCGTTCTTGGCGGACGCGGCGGCGACGTCCATCGGGGAGAACTTCACCGGGCTCGCCTGCGCGGCCCAGCCCTTGGCCGTGTAGCGGGCGATGACCGGGTTCGGCGAGGTCACGGTCCCCTTGGAGCCGACCGCCCAGCCGACGTCCTTGGCCGCGAAGTCGACGCGGTCGAGGCTGCCGGAGTACTTGAGGGCCGCGCCGCCGTTGACGTTGCGCCAGCCCGCCGCCAGCGCCGCCGGGGAGGCGGCGAGGACGAGCGACGCGGCGCCCGTGGTGGCGACGGCCGTACTGAGAACCGCGTTCCAGCGCATGGGCACCCACTCCCGCGAGATCGATCAGAACGCGAAAAGAGTACGGGAAGACTTACTCAGAAGTAAGACAAACCACGCTGACACCACGCAGAGGACAGCGAAACGCCCGGGGGCGCGCGCCCCCGGGCGTTCCGACGATCTCTGTTCGGGCCGGCGCTCAGGTGAGCGTCACTCGCCCTTCCAGACCGGCTTGCGCTTCTCGGCGAAGGCGGCCGGGCCCTCCTGGGCGTCCTTGGAGCCGAACACCGGGATGACGATCTCGCTCTGCTTCGCCCACGCCTCGTCGGCCGTCCACTCGGGCGACTCGACGATGACCTTCTTGGTGGCGGCGAGGGCCAGCGGGGCGTTCTCGGCGACCTTGAGCGCGAGCTCCTTGGCGGCGGCGAGCGCGCCGCCGGACTCGGTGAGCCGGTTGACGAAGCCGAACTCCGCCATCCGGTCCGCCGGGTACTTGTCGCCGGTCAGCGCCATCTCCATGGCGATGTGGTACGGGATCCGGCGGGGCAGGCGGAGCAGGCCGCCGGCCGCCGCGACCAGGCCGCGCTTGGGCTCGGGGAGCCCGAACTGCGCGTCCTTCGCCGCCACCACCATGTCGCAGGACAGCGCGATCTCGCAGCCGCCCGCCAAGGCGTAGCCCTCGACCGCCGCGATCAGCGGCTTGGCCGAGGGCCGCTCCACGATCCCGGCGAACCCGCGGCCCTCCACCATCGGGTTGTCCCCGGTGAGGAAGCCCTTGAGATCCATGCCCGCGCAGAACGTGCCGCCCGCGCCGGTGAGGACGCCGATGGACAGGTCCTTGCGCGAGTCGAGGGTGTCCAGGGCCGCCGCGATGCCCTGCGCCACCGCGCCGTTGACCGCGTTGCGGGCCTCCGGGCGGTTGATGGTGATGACGAGGACGGCCCCGTCCTCCTCGACCAGTACAGCTTCGGACATTCAGGGCCTCACTTGGGCTGGAAGCGGATGCCGCCGTCGAACCGGACCGTCTCGCCGTTCATGTAGTCGTTCTCGATGAGCGAGCGCACCAGGTGCGCGAACTCGCTCGGCCGGCCCATCCGCTTCGGGAACGGCACCGGGGCCGACAGCTTGGCCTTGAACGCCTCGGCCGCCTCGCCCTCGCCGTAGATCGGGGTGTCGATGATCCCCGGGCAGACGGTGTTGACCCGGACGCCGATCGCGGCGAGGTCGCGGGCGGCGGGCAGCGTCATGCCGACGATGCCGCCCTTGGACGCCGAGTAGGCGAGCTGGCCGGTCTGGCCCTCCAGCGCCGCGATGGACGCGGTGTTGATGACGACGCCGCGCAGGCCGTCCGCGTCGGCGGGCTCGGTCTTGGCGATGGCCGCCGCGCCGATCCGCATGAGGTTGAAGGTGCCGACCAGGTTGACCTGGATGACCTTGGTGTAGGTCTCGAGGCTGTGCGGCGAGCCGTCGCGGTTGACGGTGCGCTCGGCCCAGCCGATGCCCGCGGAGTTCACGATGATCCGCAGCGGGGCGCCGGTGTCGACGGCGGCCTGGACGGCCGCCTCGACCTGCGCCGCGTCGGACACGTCGGTCTTGACGAACACACCGCCGAGCTCCTCGGCGAGGGCCTTGCCCTTGTCCTCGTTGAGGTCCGCGACGACCACCTTGACGCCGTTCGCGGCCAGCTCGCGCGCGGTGGCCTCGCCGAGGCCGCTCGCACCGCCGGAGACGACGGCGGATACTCCGTTCAGGTCCATAAGCAGCACCTTACGTCAGACCGAATCTGGTTCGGGGTGATGTTACCCACAGGTCAGATTACGGTCTCAGGCGGGTCATCGGACGGGCGGGGTCTGTGGTCACTGGGCCGGCGGGGTCGGGGTCGGGGTGAGGCAGGTGGACGGGTCCTCGACCGTGCACCAGGCGGGCTTTCTCACGGGTGTGTACCCGGACGGCACGCCGCGTCCGGCGATGATCCGCCGGTAGGCGGCGACGGCGTCGGTCGGACGGCGCGTCAGCTTCGGGTCGGTCAGGGCGTCCACGGTGTAGAGGCCGAAGCGCGGCCGGAAGCTTCCCCACTCGTAGTTGTCGGTCAGGCTCCAGTAGTTGTAGCCGATGACCTTCACGCCGTCGCCGATCGCGCGCTGCAGCCAGTAGACGTGGTCGCGCAGGTGGTCCGTGCGGGTGTAGCCGTCCGCGCGCGCCTTCCCGCCGTCGGTCGAGAACCCGTTCTCGACGACGTAGAGCGGCAGCTTGGGCAGGCGGCGCTGGTAGTTGCGCAGGACGTAGTAGAGGCCGTCCGGTTCCGGGTCCACCTTCCAGGGCGCGCCCGTGATGGCGTTCGTCGCGGACGTGTTGAAGAGGCTCGCGCCGTAGTAGTAGTCGACGCCGACGAAGTCGAGCTTGTCCATGACGTGGTCGAACAGGACGCCGTCCATGAAGCCGTTCAGGACCGTCCCGTAGGCGATGTTCGTCGACACCGGAGCGCCCGGATCGAGTCTGTGGATGAGGTCGTACGCGGCGCGGTGCGCCTTGACCAGGCCAGCGCGCATGACGTCCGCCTGCGCGGGTGTGAGCGGCGCGTCCGCGAGCTCGCGGACGAGGTAGAAGCTCGCCTCGTTGAAGGTGATCCAGATGACGCCCATCCCCCGGTAGCGCCGGACGATGAAGCTCACCTCGTCGAGCCAGTCGGCCACCGTCCTCGGGTCGCCCCATCCGCCCTGGTCTGCGACCCAGCCGGGGTAGACCCAGTGGTCGAGCGTGAGCATCGGGCGCATCCCGAGGGCGCGGATCCGCCGGACGAGGTCGTCGTAGTAGGCGAGGGCGGCCGGATCGCGGTGTCCGCGCTTCGGCTCGACCCGCGCCCACTCGATGGACGTCCGGAACACGTTCACTCCCAACGCGCGTGCGCGCGCGAGGTCCTCCGGGTAGCGGTGCAGGAAGTCCACCGACTTCTTGTACGGGTCGGTGATGCCGGGCTTCTTCTGCGCGATGAACCGCGTCCAGTTGCTGTCCGGGAAGCTCCCCTCGGCCTGGAAGCCGGACGTGGCGACGCCCCACATGAAGTTCGCCGGGACCTTCGGCACCTTCGACGCCTTCGCGGCCTCGGCCCGCGCGGCCCTCTGCGGGACGAGCGCGGACGAGGCGGCCAGGGCGAGCGCGGTCACGGCGGCGCGGCGGCCCACGGCCGGTGCCGGCGTCGGCGTCGACTGCGGCGTCGGCTCGGTTCTTCCGGATGCGGTTCCTGCTGGCACGACGGCTCCCTCCGGGGTTCCCCGCTTGCGATCACAGGCGCGGACGGGACGGCCGTCAACCGGCGCGCCTGACCGGATGCGGCAAAGCCAGGGGGAAGAAGAGGGAGGAAGCGGTGCGAAAGAGCAGATGGAAAGAGCGGTGTGAAACGCGACGGGCGGGAAAACCGCCGGTTACCTAGGCACCCGAGTGCACGGAATGAGTAGCACTCCCCGTCCTGCTACTCAGGCGCGGCCGCCCGGCGCGGAGGAAAGTGAACGGCATGGATCGATTCCTCCAGCTCAAGAGCACGACGGCGTTCTTCGTGCAGGCGATCATCTCCTTCATGGTCTCGATGGCGGCGGTCACCGTCGGGATCGTGTACCTGCCGGCGCCCATGTGGGTGCGCGGCTTCCTGGCCCTCGGCATGCTCTACGTGACGACCTCGACGTTCACGCTGGCCAAGTGCGTGCGGGACCGGCAGGAGGCGGGCATCGCGCCGCGTCCGGTCCAGCCCGGCTCGCCGCTGCCGCCGAACGCCCCCTACGTCGAGTCGGCCTCGGGCTCCTGGGGTTGATCGACGCCCCGTTGGCCGACCTCCCGCACCACCCAACCGCGAATGGCCGGAACGGGCCATCGGACGCGCCGCCGGGGAGCCGGCGAGGCGAGCCCGAAGCGGACGGCAGGCACGAAGCACACAACAGACACGAAGCGCACGACAGCCACGAAGCGCACGACGGACACAAGACGCACGACGGACACGAAGCGGACAACAGGCACGGCAGGCGCGAAGCGGACCGCGGGCGCATCGGAGGACGGACCCGAAGCGAGCCGCAGTCACGGAGCAGACACGGAACGGCGTTCGCGCTCGACGCGGACGCCGTTCTCGTTCGCCCGGGGGGCGTTCCGGCGGGGCCGTGGAACCGGACACCGGGGCATTGAAAGGCCGCCTCCTCCACGCGTCACCCCTTTGTGACGTGGTTCACGGAACCATTAAGACCGGGCCGTTCCACGAGATGAGATAACACCGGGTAATCACCATTACGGCGATCGGAACAACTTCCCCATTGCCCTCCATCACAGCAATCTGGGACCTTTGTCCGTTCTCCGACGGCGACCACCCGGTGAGGCGTGAACAGGGAGCTTTACCTCGGCATGACCCGCTCGACGGCCATCGCCCCGGACGCCGACAAAGGGTGACCGGAGCACTACATGCGAGCACGGATGAACCCGCCTTCACTACCGACCGTCACCGTCGCCCGAGACCTCCGGGGCCCCGAAACCGCCCTGAGAGTCGCCATGTGAGGCAGATCACATTGGACGAATAGGGCGCGGAAAATCGCAGGCAGAACGCCCAATAGCGGAACCGTCGCGACCCTTCGGACACGTCCGGCGACTCCCGGGATTTGCCAACAAAGGCGAAGTCTGGCTACGTTCCTGCCGATCACCCGCGGCATGGACGCCGCCGACAACAGAACACCCGACGCACGGCGGGCGCATCCCCCGCTCCGCACCGCCGACGTCGAGCGCCGAGTCCGTGCAGCCTGAAGCACGGAGCCGGACGCGGCCCCCAAGGCGTCCCTCCGGACCGCTCCCGCCTGGAGCGTCGACCGGAACGCGCCCGGGTCCGCACCGCGGCCCGCCGCCCTCGCGGCCCCCCTTGACGCGAGCGGACGACGAACCACGCCGCACCGGCAGGCACCCACTGCTAGGTCTGGAGTCGTTCTGCATACCCCCCGAAACCTCAAGCCGCTGAAGCGTGCCGCCCTGGTCGCCACCGCCGCCGCCGTCTGCGGATCCGCGCTCGTCGCGGCCCCCGCGCACGCGGCCCCGGCGTCGCCGGTCACCAGTGTCAACGCACTCGCGTCCCTCACCGCGAAGCAGCGTGCCGCCCGGCAGAAGGCCCGTGCGAAGGTCGCCATCGCCTACGCCTACAAGCAGATCGGCGACCCGTACCGCTACGGCGGCACCGGTCCCGGCTCCTGGGACTGCTCCGGCCTCGCCGGCGGTTCCTGGCGCAAGGCCGGGGTGAAGCTGCCCCGCACGACGCAGCAGATCTACCGTGCCGTCCACTACAAGGTCTCGTGGAAGGGCGCGGTCGCGGGTGACCTGCTGTTCTTCTACGGCGGACGCACCCACATGGGCATCTACGTCGGCCACGGCTACATGATCCACGCGCCGGGCTCGGGCCGTCACGTCAAGAAGGTCAAACTCAACAGCTACTACAAGCGCGTGTTCAACGGGGCCGTCCGGCCCGGTTACTAGACACCGCTGCGGAGCATCGCTGCCAGGCACCGCTGAGCAGCACGCTCAAGGAAAGCCGTGCGCCGCCCCTCGGGGCAGTGCACGGCTTCCTTGTTCCTCGTCCGGGTTCCGCTCTCGTCCAGGCTCCGCTCTCGTCCGGGTTCTCGTCCAGGCTCCGCTCTCGTTCGGGGTTCTGTTCTCGTTCGGGTTCTCAGCCGAGGGACGGGTAGTCGGTGTAGCCCCGGTGGTCGCCGCCGAAGAAGCTCGCCTGCTCGGCCTTGTTGTAGGGGCCGCCCACCTTGATGCGCTCGGGCAGGTCGGGGTTGGCGAGCCACAGCTCGCCGAACACGATGGCGTCGGCAACGCCGTCCCGCAGAGCCTCGGCGCCGCGTTCGGGGCTGGCGGGGAAGTCCGCCGGGGTCGGGTGCGGGTTGAGCAGGAGCGTGCCGTCCCACGCGTCCCGCAGCCGGAGCGTCAGCGCCCGGTCGCCCAGCTCCATGACGTGCAGGTAGGCGAGCCCGAGCGGGTTCAGCTCGCGCAGCAGCGCCTCGTACTGTGGGACCGGGTCGCTCTCGCTGATGCCGTTGACGGACGTCCCGGGCGACACGCGGAGCCCGACGCGGTCCGCGCCGATCGCGTCCGCGACCGCCCGCGCGACCTCGACGGCGAAGCGGTTGCGGTTCTCGATCGAGCCGCCGTACGCGTCCGTCCGGTGGTTGCTGCCGTCCGCGAGGAACTGCTGGATCAGGTAGCCGTTCGCGCCGTGCAGCTCGACTCCGTCGAAGCCCGCCTCGATCGCGTTGCGCGCGGCGGCCGTGAACTCCTCGATGGCGACGGCGATGTCCTCGAGGGTCATCTCACGGGGCGCGGGATGCTCGAGCATGCCCCGGTCCGGGGTGTACAGCTTCTCGCCGGACGCGATCGGGGACGGGCCGAGCGGCAGCGATTCGTCCGGGTACAGGTAGGGGTGGCCGATCCGGCCCGAGTGCATGATCTGCGCGAAGATCCGTCCGCCCTCGGCGTGGACGGCGCCCGTCACCGCGCGCCAGGCGACCACCTGGTCGTCGTCGTGCAGGCCGGGCGTGGACACGTACCCCTGGCCCTTGACGCTCGGCTGAGTGCCCTCGGTGATGATCAACCCGGCGGCGGCGCGCTGCCCGTAGTACTCGGCCGTCAGCTCGGTCACCTTCCCTGCGTCCACGGCGCGGCTGCGGGTCATCGGGGCCATCACCAGACGGCTGGGCAGCTTCAGGTTTCCGACGGCCACCGGCGTGAAGAACTCGTCCATCTCGTCCAACTCCCTGCGTGTCATGCTGCTGTTCTCACTGGTCACGAAGGTACGAGCCGGGAACTACGGGGCGAATCCGTAGGACTTCGGTATTCGTGCCCGTAAGTTGGTCACGTGCTTTACGGGCGGGACACCGAACAGACGCGGATCGCGGAACTGCTGGACGACGCGCGCGACAACGGCCGCAGCGGCGCCCTGCTGCTGCGCGGCGAGGCCGGGATCGGCAAGTCGGCGTTGCTGGAGTGGGCCGCTCAGACGTGCGCGCACGCGCGCGTACTGCGGGCCACTGGATACGAGGCCGAGCAGAGCATCGCCTTCGGCGGGCTCAACCAGATGCTGTGGCCCGTCCGCGACCGCGTGGACGCGCTGCCGGGCACACAGGCGGAGGCGCTGCGCACCGCCCTCGGCCTCGCGGACGGCGGGCAGGGCGACCGGTTCGGCGTCGGGCTCGGCCTGCTGACGCTGCTGGCCGACCTCGCGGGCGACGGTCCCGCGCTCTGCCTGGTGGACGACGCGCAGTGGCTGGACGCGGCGAGCGTCGACGCGCTGCTGTTCGCCGTCCGGCGGCTCGCCGCCGAGGGCGTGGTCGTCCTGGTCGCCGCGCGCGACGAGGCCCTGCTCGGCTCCGGCCTGCCCGAGGCGCCCCTCGGACGCCTCGAGAACTGCGACGCCGTCCGCGTCCTCGAAGCACGCGGACTCACCGCCGACGCCGTCCAGCGGGTGATGGAGGAGGCCGCGGGCAACCCCCTCGCCCTGCTCGAGTTCTGCACGGCGGGGCCGGCCGCTCCCGGGATGCTGCCGGTCACCGAGCGCGTGCTCGCCGCGTTCCGCGCCCAGATCGCCGAGCTGCCCGAACGCACCCGCGAGCTGCTGCTGATCGCCGCGGCCGAGGGCCGGGGCCACCTGCCGAGCCTCGTGCGCGCCGCCGCGTCCTTCGGCCTCGGCCTGGACGACCTGACCGATGCCGAGCGGCTGCGCATGGTCGAGGTGACCGGCACCGGGATCGCGTTCCGGCACCCGCTGATCCGCGCCGCCGCCTACCAGGGCGCTCCGACCGCCCGCCGGATCATGGTGCACCGCGCGCTCGCCATGGCCGCCGACGACCCCGAGTGCCGCGTCCGGCACCGCGCCGCCGCGGCCATGGGACCCGACGAGGACGTCGCCGCCGACCTGCAGGCCGCCGCCGAGCGCGCCCGCGGCAAGGCGGCCATCGGCGTCGTCGCCCGCCTCTACCGGCAGGCCGCCTCGCTCAGCCCGGACGACGACTCCCGCGCCGCCCGCCTCACGGCCGCCGCCGACGCCGTCCTCACCGCCGGAAGCCCCGAGGCCGCCGAGGACAGCGCGCAGGAGGCGGCCGCCCTGACGTCCGACCCCGTCCTGCTGGCCCGCCTCGCGTGCGTACGCGCGGCCGTCCAGGCCGAACGCGGCGACGGACGCCGCGCCGCCGGCCTCCTGTTGACCCACGCGGGACAAGCCGAACCGTCCGACACCCGGCGCATGCTCCGCATCGCCGCCGCCTACGCGTGGACGGGCGGCGACACCGCGTCCGTCCAGGACGCCGCGTCCCGCCTCGGCGACGACGCGTTCGTCACGGGCCTCGCCGCCCTCACGACCGAGGACTACGCGACCGGCCTGCCGCTGCTCGCCCAGGCCGTCCGCGACGGAGGCCCCGACGCCGTCCGGGCGGGCGTCATCCTGGGCGCGGACGAGCAGACCCTCGGCCTCGCGACCGCCGCCGCCTCCCGCGACCGCCGCCTGGGACGGATCGGCGCCCTCCCCGACCTGCTGGAGGCGCTCGCCCAGGTCCAGGTCGCGATGGGCCTGCACCCCGACGCCGAGTCGTCCGCCGGCGAGGCCCGCGCCCTGGCCCGCGACACGGGCCTCCGGCAGCGCGGCGACGCCGTCCTGGCCCGGCTCGCGGCCCTCTCGGGCGACGCGGCGGGCGTGCGCGCCGCTCTGCCGGACGACGCGTGCGCCGAGACGTCCCGCGCCCTCCTCGACCTGAGCCTCGGACGCCACGACGAGGTCGTCCGGCGACTCGAGGACGTCTTCCACGGCCCGCACCGGCACACCGCCGCCGTGATGGCGGCGTCCGCCGACCTGGTCGAGGCGGCCCTGCGGATCGACCGTCCGGAAACGGCCGCCGCCGCGCAGGCCCGCCTCTCCCGCTGGGCGGACGCCGGCGGGCAGCCGTGGGCCCGCGCCGTCGCGCTCCGCTGTGAAGCACTCGTCTCCGACACCGAGGACCCGTTCGTCCAGGCCCTGGACCTGCACGAACGGTCCGTCCGCCCCTTCGAGAAGGCCCGCACCGAGCTGGCCTACGGCGAGTGGCTCCGCCGCCACCGCCGCCGCTCGGACGCCCGCGCCCGCCTGCACTCGGCCCTGGAGACCTTCGAGTACCTCCACGCCGTCCCCTGGACCGACCGCGCCCGCGCCGAACTCCGCGCCAGCGGCGAGGGCACGCCCCCCGCCCTCGCGTCCGCCCCCACCCTCCTGGACCGCCTGACCCCGCAGGAACTCCAGGTCGTCAGGCTCGCCGCCGCGGGCACCAGCAGCCGCGAGATCGCCGCCCAGCTCTTCCTCAGCCCCCGAACGGTCGAATACCACCTCTACAAGGCCTATCCGAAGCTCGGCATCTCCTCCCGCCGCGAACTCGCCCGCCTCCCCCTCCCCACCCCCGCCTGACCCCGCCCACCAGCAAGCCGACGCCCCCGGCCTTCTGTCGCTGCTGGACGTCGTCCAGGAGGGCGACCTGAGAGCGAACGGCCCGAACGGGTATCCCCGCAGTGGAACGCCGAGCGGACGAGCGGCGCGGTGGGCTGCGGCGCGGAGCAGGTGGGTGGGCATGGGGTTGAAGGCGGGCGAGATGCTGGGTGCCATGGACGCGGCGCGGGAGTCCGTGGACGTGGTGGGGCGGGTTCGGCGGGCGTTCGCTCGGATCGCCGAGGTCGACCGTCCGGAGGTCTGGATCGCGTTGCGGCCTCAGGAGGAGGTCGAGGATGAGGCGGCCGCGGTCGATCCCGGACTACCGCTGGCCGGAATGGTGGCGGCGGTCAAGGGGAACTTCGACGTGGCGGGGCTGCGGACGACCGCTGGGTGCCCGTCCTACGGACAGGTCGCCAGGGCGGACGCGCCCGCTGTGACGCGGCTGCGCGAGGCCGGTGCGGTCGTCCTGGGGACGGCGAACATGGACCAGTTCGCGACCGGGCTGGTCGGGACGCGCAGCCCGTACGGCGTGGTGCGCAACGCGGTCGATCCCGCGTATGTGTCCGGCGGGTCGAGTTCAGGATCGGCGGTCGCCGTGGCGCTCGGCATCGCCGACGTCGCCCTGGGCACGGACACGGCAGGCTCGGCGCGCGTCCCCGCCGCGTTCAACGGGGTCGTCGGCCTCAAGCCGACACCCGGCCTGATCACGACGGACGGCGTCGTCCCGGCATGCCGCAGCCTCGACTGCGTCGGTGTCTTCGCGCGCACGCTGAGCCTGGCCCATCGCGTGCTCGGCCACCTGGCGGACGGCCCGGTCACGGCCCCTCCGCGACGTCCCGGCCCATGGCGTGTAGCCGTGCCGAACAGCACCGATGACCTCGGCGAACTGGCCCGGGGCTGGGCCGACGCCTACGCCTCGGCGGCGCGCGCTCTAGAAGCGGATCGGCTGCCCGTCGATGTCTCCCCCTTCGTCGACGCCGGCGATCTCCTCTACGGAGGAGCATTCATCGCCGAGCGGTACACGGCCGTCGGCGCGTTCATCGCCGACGGCTCCCCCGACCTCGATCCCACCGTCGCGTCCATCGTGGCAGCGACCTCTGACATTCCGGCGTTCCGCCTGTTCAGCGACCGTGAACGCCTCGCCGAGCTGCGGGACGAGGCCATGAGCGCCCTGGGAGAGGCGGACGCCCTGCTGCTCCCCACGGCCCCAGGCCACCCCACGATCGCCGAGGTCGCGGCCGACCCCGTCGGAGCGAACGCCCGGCTGGGACGGTTCACGAACTCCACGAACATGCTCGGCATGGCGGCCGTGGCCGTCCCGCACGGCCAGGTGGACGGCCGCCCGTTCGGCGTGATGCTGCTCGGACGGGCGGGTTCCGACGACCATCTGGCCGCGATCGCCTCCGCGCTGGAGCCCTGAGTCTCGACGTCAGAACCCTGGGGCCCAGCGCAGGAGCCCTGAACCTCGACATCAGAGCCCTGGGCCTCGGCGCGGGAGCCCTGAGCCTTGACGTCAAAGCCCTGGGCCTCGGCGCTGGACCGCTGGGAAGGTCAGGAGACCGGAAGGCGGCGGGCGAGGAAGTCCTCGGTCAGGGCCCAGGCGCGCGCGGCGGGCTCGGGCTGGTGGAACATCGGCGAGGTGCGGTTGTGGAAGGCGTGCCCGCCGTCCTCCTGGACGTGGAACTCGACGTTGTCGCGTCCCGCGAGCGCCGCCTCGACCGTGGCGACCTCCTCGCGCGGGATGAACGGGTCGGACCCGCCGAAGTGGAACTGGATCGGCGCGGTGACGTCCCCGGCGCGGTCGAGGAAGTTCGAGACGCGGGAGCCGTAGAACGACACGACGGCGTCCAGCTTGGCGGACGCGCGGGCCGCGAGGACGAACGCGAGCGACCCGCCGAAGCAGAACCCGATCGCCCCGGCGCCGCCGGTCACCTCGGGCAGCTCGCGCATCCGGTCGAGCGCGGCCTCCAGGTCGTCCGGCCCCTTCTCCCAGTCGAACCGGGACACCTTGTCGCCGGCCTCGGCCATCATCGTCTCGCTCTGCTCGACCGACCAGTCGGGCTCGAGCCGCCAGAACATGTCGGGCGCGGCCACGACGTAGCCGAGCGCGGTCAGGTCCTCCGCGACGGCGGCCATGTAGTCGCCGACCCCGAAGATCTCCTGGATGAGCAGGATCCCGGGGCCGGTGCCCTTCTCGGGCAGCCACACGTGCAGGGAGAACTCGCCGTCCGGCACCCGGACGGTCTCGGTGCGCTTCGTCATCACCCCATGATCGCGTAAACGGTCGTGGCGTGCGCGACGATGTCGTCCGGACGTCCGTCCGCCGTCATCGCGATGTCGGCGAACGCCAGCGTCCGGCCTAGCTTGGTCAGCCGGACGTCCACGAGCACGTCGGCGTCCTTCACCGGACGCTGGAACGTGGTGTTGAGCTGGACGGTCGTCATCGGGACGAACCCGCCGCGCGCCCCGGACACCGCGATCACCGTCGCGGTGTCGGCCGCCGCCATCATGGCCTGCCCGGACAGCCCGCCGCCCTCCCGCGCCAGCCGGTCCGACCAGGGCAGGCGCACGCGCGCGGCGCCCTCCCCGACGTCCTCGACGCGCAGCCCGAGGTCGAGCACCCACGGCGCGAAGTTCTCGCGCAGGACCTTCTCCGCCTCTTCTACCGTCACCCCGTCATGATGCACGCTGGGATCATGCTCGCGGAGGTCTTCCTGCCCGCCACTTACGCCGAAGGCGTGCCCTACGACACCTTTGCCCGGCTTCGTGCGGAATCACCGGTCTGCCGGATCCCGGAACCCGCCGTCGGCCCCTGGCCGTCCGGCCCCGGCTACTGGGCGGCCTTCCGCCACCCGGACGTCAAGCACGTGCTGCGCACCGCCGCCGACTTCTCGTCCCACCTCGGCGCCACCCAGATCCGCGACCCCGACACGCCTGAGGACCTGCGGTTCGTCCAGGCGATGATGCTCAACCAGGATCCGCCGGACCACTCCCGGACGCGCCGCATCGTCGCCGCCGCGTTCACCCCGCGGGCCGTCCGCGCCCTGGAGGAGACGATCAGCGAGCGGGCCCGCGCCCTGGTCGCGTCCGCCGACGGCGAGATCGACTTCGTCGAGCTGGCCGCCGACCTGCCCGTCTGGACACTCGCCCACATCATGGGCATCCCGGACGGCGACCGCCGCCTGCTCTACGACTGGGCGTCCCGCATCATCGGCTACCAGGACGACGACTACGCGGGCCTGTCCACCGCCGACATCGACGCCCTCAGCCCCATGGGCCGCGCCTCGGTGGCGCAGCGCCCGGCCGCCCTCACCCGCCCGGACGGCCGTCCGATGAACCCCCGCTCCGAGGCCGCCCTGCGCGACATGTTCGCCTACGCCCACGCCCTCGCGGACGAGAAGCGCCGCTCACCCGGCGAGGACGTCATGTCCCGCATGCTCGCCGGCGGCCTGACCCGCCCCGAGTTCGAGAACATGTTCTTCCTCTTCGCCGTCGCCGGGAACGAGACCCTCCGCAACGGCATCCCGGGCGGCCTCCTCACCCTCCTCGACCACCCCGCCGAGTTCCGGCGCCTGCGCGACGACCCGTCCCTCCTGCCCACCGCCGTCGACGAGATCCTCCGCTTCTGGCCCCCGGTCATGGACTTCCGCCGCACCGCCACCCGCGACCTCACCCTCGGCGGCCAGGCGATCAGGGCCGGCGAGAAGGTCGTCGTCTACCACGCGTCCGCCAACCGCGACCCCGCCGTCTTCCCGAACCCGGACCGCTTCGACGTCACCCGCACCCCCAACGACCACCTCAGCTTCGGCTTCGGCCCCCACATCTGCCTCGGCGCCCACCTGGCCCGCACCCAGATGCGCGCGATCTACCGCGAACTCCTCCCCCTCGACATCACCCCCGCCGGCGCCCCCGTCCGCCTCGTCTCCAACTTCCAGAACGGCCTGAAACACCTACCCGTCCTGATAACAAGGAATTAACAGCCCGCTCGCGAGCACACCTTCAGCCCGAACGCGCCAAGACCCACGCCCACGCGCGCCAGGGCCTACCGGCAGCCCCCGAAGCGCTACCCCATCACCGGCCTCGCCAACACCCGCACAGGCAGGCCGCTGCCCGTCCGGCGCGGGCGGCTCCACCGTGATCATGCCATCCGAGTGCCCCGAGACTCGCGTCCCCCTTCCCCCCCCCCCCCCCCCCCCCCCCCCCCCCCCCCCCCCCCCGGCGGGGGGGGGGGGGCGGCGGGGGGGGGGGGCCGGCGGCCGAGAGGTAGCGGGCACGG
>NZ_JBFAUU010000005.1:0-266612 GCF_040679435.1 Spirillospora sp. NPDC052269 | reverse complement strand
CGACATCCCGCATCAACCCTTCACGCAGATCAGCTGACGCAGGTGCGCGACGCCCCCCGGCCACCCGCGCAAGCGGCGCGTGCCAGGGCATCCCCACCCCCTGACCTCCCCGAACTCCAGCTCGTCCCACACCGGCCCGCTCCTCCCCACGTCCCGGCACCGGCATCCCCCTCGCACCGGCCGGATTCAGGGATGCGGCCGCCGACCGCCCGGCCTACACTCTGCGGAGGCCCGGTAGGATCGGGCACCTGATCCGTCCACCCGCTCGCCACCCGCGAACAGGCACCGGATCAGTCGGGTCGCTAGCTCAATTGGCAGAGCTCCGGACTTTTAATCCGTAGGTTGTGGGTTCGAGTCCCACGCGACCCACCCACCTGACCTGGGCGAACGCGAGAATGTCGCGTTTGCCCAGCGTTGTTTTCGGGGTAGTTCGTCCTCATGGTCGCTCCGTGGTCGTCCGGCGATCCGCGTCCTCCTGGGCACGCCCCGGATTCAGCGGCCGTCGTGGGCGCTCACGGGTCATCGTGGGCGGCCGTAGGCGTTCAGTGCCACCCCGGCGGGGCGGGAGCGTCAAAGCTGTGGGAGCCCCTGGCAGCGCCGATGGGTGAGCCGTTTCCCGCAGGTCGTGCCGACCGGTGGCGAGGACCTCGGACGCGGCCCGCGTTTGGTGCCGCGGCTGAGCAGGCGGTGCGTGCGTCCGCCGGTCCGAAGGGCACATTGGTTCGTAGGCGAGGGGTGGACATCGCCGGGGGTTTGACCTGCACCTTGAGATGGTCAACATGAACGGGGGTGCGGGAAACCGCAGGCCGATCGGGTTGATTGCCCCATTCCGGGCCCGTGCGGGCGTGTCTAGCGTCGGGTCGCGTGAAGGAGAAATTGCTCGACTCATCACGCCGCGTGCTCGCCGGCGTGCTCGGATTGCTGGCCCTCGGCGTGGTCATGTTCGCCGGGGCGGTGGCGGACGGCCCACCGCGCCCGTCGCCCGCGGACGCTCGGGCGGACGAGTTCAGTGCCGCGCGAGCCCTCGACCATCTCAACCGGTTCGCCAAGGAGCCGCGGCCGATCGGCAGTGCGGCGAGCGCGAGGACACGCGACTACCTCGTCGAGCGCCTGCGCGCCCAAGGGTTCGGCGTGCAGGCGCAGCGTGCGGTCGGAGCCTCCTCGGGGGCGGGGCTGGCGACGTTCGGGCGGGTGGAGAACGTGGTCGCCACCCTGCCGGGCAGCGACTCCACCGGGATGATCATGCTGGCCGCCCACTACGACTCCGCGGCGATGGGGCCCGGGGCGTCCGACGACGGTGCGGCCGTGGCCGCGATCCTGGAGACGGCCCGCGCGCTGCGGGAGCGCGGCCCGCTGCGCAACGACCTGGTCCTCCTGCTGTCCGATGGTGAGGAGGACGGCGTGCTCGGCGCTGAGGCGTTCGTCCGGGAGCATCCGCTCGGCCGGGCCAAGGGTGTGCTCCTCAACTTCGAGGCGCGTGGGGCGGGCGGACCCACGCTGATGTTCGAGACGACCCGGAACAATGCGCGGCTGGTCAGCGCGTTCGCGCACGCGGCGCCGAGGCCGCACGGTGACTCCTCGATGGTCGAGCTCTACCGGATGCTGCCGAACAACACCGACTTCACCCCGCTTTCCAAAGCCGGGTTCCGCGGTATGAACTTCGCCTGGATCCAGCGCGGTTCCCACTACCACACGGCCACGGACTCGATCGGCAACCTCGATCGGGGCAGCCTCCAGCACCACGGCGCCACCATGCTCGCCCTCACCCGCACGCTCGGGAACACCGATCTGGCCGATCTGGACGGTCGGGGCGACACGACCTACTTCCGGCTGCCCGGGGTGATGGTGACCTATCCGGGGGCGCTGGTGCCGGTGCTGACCGTCCTGTCGGTCCTGGCGTTCGGCGGGCTGATCGTGACGGTGCGGAAACGGCGGCTCGCGAGCCTGCCGCGCATGCTGATCGCCGCGGTGTCCGCGGTGCTGCCGCTGCTGCTGACGGCCGTACTGGCGCAGGTGCTGTGGAGCATCCTGGCGGGCGTGCGGCCCGACTACGACGCGATGGGCGGCCTGCTGCACCGGCCGATGCCCTACCGGGCCGCCGTCGCCGCGCTGGCCGTGCTCGCGCTGTCGCTGTGGTACGTGCCGCTGCGCCGCAGGCTCGGCCCGGCTGCGCTCGCGGTCGGCGCGCTCGCCTGGCCGACGGGTTTGGGCGTCCTGCTCACGTGGGTCGCGCCGGGTGCCGCGTTCCTGTGCACGCTGCCCGCTCTGGCGTGCGCGCTGGGCGCTCTCGGTGCCGTCCTGCTGCCGCGTGGGCGGTTTGCGGCGCTGATGCTCGGGCTCGTCGTCCCCGGATTGCTGCTGCCCGCGTGGGCGCAGGCGGCCTTCGACGGCATGGGGCTCGCGCTGGCGGGCGTGCCCGCGCTGGCACTGGCGCTGTTCGGGCTGGCGCTGCTTCCCCTCGCCGAGCTCGTTCTCCCCGAGCAGCGGGCCGCGCTCGCCATGCCGTCGGCCCTCGCGCTCGCCGTCGCGCTGGCCGCGACCGGAATGGCCGTCGACACCTACGACCAGACGCACCCGCGCCGCACCCACCTGGCCTACGTGATGAACGCCGACAGCGGCACCGCGCGCTGGGTGAGCGGTGACGCGGATCCCGGTTCCTGGACCCGGCGGTACGTGTCCGGCCACGACCAGGGCGGGCTTCCGCCCGGATACGCCCGCAACCTGCGGTGGACGGGTCCGGCCCAGCCGATGCGGGCTGCCGCGCCCAACGTTCGGATCGTCTCCCGCGACGGCGACCTCCTCCGGCTGCGGGTGAGCGCCGGACGCGGCGCCCGCTCGGTGACGCTGCGCTTCGACCGCCCGATCACCGAGGCGTCGGCGGCCATACCGGGTTCCAGGCCCGCACGGGTGGCGGTCGACGGGACACGACCCAAGACCTGGCCGGGCGAGGTCCGCTTCCGTGGCCTCCCCGCCGGCGGCGCCTCGATCAGCGTGCGCGTGCCGGGCGGTCAGCGGCTCACCGCGATCGCGGAGACGACCGGCCTCACGACCGTGCCCGGCTTCGTGCCGCCGCCGCGCGATCTGGTGCCCTCCACGCGTGAGGACGGCGACCTGACCGTCGTGACCCGCACCTACAACCTGCTCGCGTAGCCGGCGACCGGCCAAGCACGGGCTATGACCGAATGGCGATCGGCTACCGACCGTCCGGCACTTGTGCCGTCGGTAGTGATCACCCGTCCAGTCGGCCATCGAACGGGGCGGGGCGGGGTCGGTGAACCATCCGCTGAAGGACCACCTGTCATCGGTCGGGGCACCTCCGTAGTGGATCGCCTGGCCGTCCATCAGCCGCCACGCCGAACCACCACGGCCGAACGCTGCGGTCTCCACCACGCGCAGCAGCAACTCGCGGGCCCAATCGCCGGGCGGACGACCATTCGCGGGGAACTCGGCGTCGGGGAAGCGCGCGACGAACTCGCGGTTGGTCACCGCCTCCGGCCATAGCTGATACGAGAGCAGCTGGATCTGACCGATGCGCAGGTACGGGGTGCTTTTGCCCGCTTGGTTGGCTGGTGGTTGCTTGGCGGGCGGTCAGGTTGAGGCGGCGGCTTCTTCTGGGTGGGGTTCCTGGGTCTGGGTGTCCTCGGGCTCGCCGTACCAGGCGACGGCTACGGCGCCGATCACGGCCAGGACGAAGCCGAGGACGGCCACCCAGGCGTAGCCGGGGCGTGAGGCGTCGCCGAGCCAGAGGACGCCGAGGATCCCGGGGACCACGGTCTCGCCCACCACCAGGGCCGCGGTGGCGCCGTTGATCGAGCCGATCTGCAGGGCGACGGTGTGGAGGTACATGCCGCCGATGCCGCTGACCAGGATGGCGTAGAGGGCGGGGTCGGTCAGGAGTGCGCCGGGGGCGAGCGGGTCCGCGCCGTTCAGCACCCGGACCCCGATGCCCACCACGCCGAAGCCCAGGCCGGACAGCAGGCCGGCCGGGATCGCCGCTTTCGATCCCATCCAGCGCACCGCCAGGGTGCCGCCGCCGATCAGCAGGACGGAGGCCGCCAGCAGCCACCAGTGGGTGGATATCGGGGTGCGGCCGCCGCCCTCGGGGCCCGCGGCGCCGGCCAGCAGCACCAGGGCCGCGCAGACCACGCCGATGGAGGCCCACTCCCGCCGGCCCAGCCTCACGCCCAGCAGCTTGATGCCCAGCACCGCGGTGATCACCAGGTTGGCGCTGATCACGGTCTGCGACAGGAACAGGGGCAGCAGCCTGGCGGCCAGCGCGCCGAGCCCGAAGCCGACGAAGTCGAGCACGGTTCCCAGCATGAACTCCCAGGTCACGGCGGCCTTCGCGGTGGAGGAGAGGCTGGGGCCGCCGTGCTGGGTGACCGTCCCGGACCTCTCGGCGGACCTGCGGGATCCCATGGCCTGCAGGACCGACCCGACGCCGTAACAGGCCGAGGCGGAGAGGGCGGTCATGAGACCAACGATCATCGATTGCTCCGTTCGCGTGCCACCATGCGGGGACCACCGCCGACGTGGGGCCGCCGGGTGCAGCCGAGGGACATCCCTCTTGCCAGGATCGACGTGCGATATGGGGTAGAAGTTCCGGAATCGGGACCGGGCGGCGGCGGACGGTGGTCCGACCCCCCGCACGTGGGGTGGCGTGTATCGCGGGCGTATGGGAATGCGCGTATGCCCCTGCAACGGGGGTTTGTCTTCAGTGAAGGCATGGATCACAGCGCATTTCTTGCGGTTGTCACTCGGGTTGTCGCGGTGTTGTTGGTGCCGGTCGGGTTTTGTCGCGCGCCGGGGCGTGCTCGTTTTCTGGCCTGCCAATGGGCGCTGGGACTGCGCTTTCCCGCCGAGGATCTGCGGGGGCTGGCGCCGGAGGCGCTGGCGGCGTTCACGTGGGCGCGGGCTGAGGCGTTCTGGCGGGACGGACAGCTGATCGGCCTCACCTCGGGATATCGGGACGCGGCGGAACAGCAGCGGATCTTCTTCGAGGAGGTGCGGCGCACGGGATCGGTGTCCGCGGCGCGGCACAGGGTGCTGCCGCCGGAGGAATCGGGCCACGTGCGGGGGATCGCGCTCGACGTCCGGCCGACCGAGGGCGCGCGGTGGCTCGAACGGAATGGCGGACGGTACGGACTGCACCGCGTCTACGACAACGAGTGGTGGCACTTCGAGTACCGGAGGGTCGAGCCGGTTCGGCTGCCGCATCCGGGCGTCGCGCCCTGACTTCAGGAGGCCGGCGGCAGGACTTCGAGGACGAAATCTCCGACATATTCATCGCTGTTCCGAATGGTGACCTCGGCATCGGTCACGGTCACGGCGGTGAAGGTGGTGAGGCTCGCATATGTCGGCGATATGCCGTGTTGTTTAGCCTTGGGGCATGCGTGTGCTGATCGTGGAGGACGAGCCGTACCTGGCCGAGGCCGTCCGGGACGGGCTCCGGCTGGAGGCGATCGCCGCCGACATCGCCGGTGACGGCGACTCGGCCCTGGAGATGCTCAGCGTCAACTCCTACGACCTCGCGGTCCTCGACCGGGACATCCCCGGGCCGTCCGGCGACGAGGTCGCCCGATGGATCGTCGCGTCCGGCAGCGGCATCCCGATCCTCATGCTCACCGCCGCCGACCGGATCGACGACAAGGCGTCCGGGTTCGAGCTCGGCGCGGACGACTATCTCACCAAGCCGTTCGAGCTCCGGGAGCTCGTCATGCGCCTGCGGGCGCTGGACCGCAGGCGCGCGCGGGCCCGCCCGCCAGTCCGGGAGATCGCGGGCCTCCGGCTGGACCCCTTCCGCCGGGAGGTCTTCCGCGACGGACGCTACGTCGCGCTGACCCGCAAGCAGTTCGCCGTGCTCGAGGTCCTCGTGGCCGCCGAGGGCGGTGTCGTCAGCGCCGAGGAACTCCTGGAACGGGCCTGGGACGAGAACACCGACCCGTTCACCAACGCCGTCCGCATCACCGTCTCCGCCCTGCGCAAACGGCTCGGCGAACCGTGGCTCATCTCCACGGTGCTCGGCGTCGGCTACCGGATCGACACCGACGCGGACGAGCCCGGCGACGCGCGTGGATAGGCGGCAGGGGCTCAGCGTCCGGCTGAAACTCACCCTCAGCTACGCCGGGCTGATCTCCCTCGCCGGTGTCCTCCTGCTGGCCGTGGTGTGGGTGTCCCTGCTGCGGTACGTCCCCACGCACACGCCCTACGCGCCAGGCGGCTTCATCCCCAACCGCAGGGTCCTCCTGCGCCTCTTCCTGCCCCGTGCGGCGGAGGTGCTGGCCGTCCTGTTCGTGTTCGGCGTCCTCGGAGGATGGATCCTCGCGGGCCGGATGCTCGCGCCGCTCGCGCGGATCACGGACGCCGCACGGATGGCCACGAACGGATCGCTGTCCCACCGGATCCGCATGGACGGCCCGAAGGACGAGTTCCGCGAGCTCTCCGACGTGTTCGACGGCATGCTCGAGCGGCTCGAGTCCCACGTGACCGAACAGCAGCGGTTCGCCGCGAACGCCTCCCACGAACTGCGCACACCGCTGGCGATCTCGCAGGCGCTGCTCGACGTGGCGCTCGGCGATCCCGCGCGGGACCAGGGGGAGCTCATCCAGCGCCTCCACACCGTCAACACGCGGGCGATCGACCTCACCGAGGCCCTCCTGCTGCTCAGCCGCAGCGAACGCAGGAGCTTCACGCGCGAACCCGTCGACCTCTCCCTCGTCGCCGAGGAGGCCGCCGAGACGCTGCTCCCCCTCGCCGAACGGCGCGGGATCACGCTCGACGTCACCGGAGAGGCGACGCCGGCCGCCGGCTCCGCGGCGCTCCTCCTGCGGATGGTGACGAACCTCGTCCAGAACGCCATCGTCCACAACCTGCCCGACGGCGGCACCGTGACGGTCCACACCGAGTCGCGGCACGACGCGAGCGTGGTGCGGGTCGAGAACACCGGACCGCCCGTCCCGCCGGCCCTGCTGCCGACCCTCCTCGAGCCCTTCCAGCGCGGGACGGAACGCGTGCGCGGCGGCGATCACGCCGGCGTCGGGCTCGGACTGGCCATCGTGCACAGCATCGTCCGGGCGCACGACGGGACCCTCGATCTGACCCCCGGCGCCACCGGGGGCCTCCTCGTCACGATCCGGCTTCCCGGCGCGCCGAGGCCGTCACCCCCGGACGGGTCCCGCTAGGGCTTGCGGCCCACGCCACCGGTCATGAAGCGGACGTCGACGGTGCTGGCGTCCAGGACGGGCTCGTCGGGACGCCACAGCGGAAGCGGGACGAGGCCGGGCGACAGGACCTCGAGGCCGTCGAAGAAGCCGGCCAGCTCGGCGGGCGTGCGGACGCGGCCGGTGCCGAGCTGCTCCAGGAGCTGCTTCTCCAGGGCGACGGACTCGGGGGCGTCGCCGAGGCGGGTGAAGTTGGTGATGAAGAAGTACGAGCCGCTCGGCACGGCGTCCCGCAGGACCCGGACGATCTCGCCGGGGTTCTCGTCGTCGCCGAGGTGGTGCAGGATGCCGACGAGCATCACGCAGACGGGCTTGTCGAAGTCGATGAGCGCGCGGACCTCGGGACGGTCGAGGAGGTCGGCCGGCTCGCGGATGTCGGCGGTCACCACCGCGGTGTTGGCGTTGTTGGCCAGGATCGCCCGGCCGTGCGCCAGCACGATGGGGTCGATGTCCACGTACACGACGTGCGCGTCCGGGTTGACCTCCTGGGCGACCTCGTGCGTGTTGCGGACGGTCGGCAGGCCCGATCCGAGGTCCAGGAACTGCGTGATCCCCTTCTCCGCGGCGAGGTGGCGGACGACCCGGTGCAGGATCGCGCGGTTGTGCAGGGCGATCTCGCGCAGCTCCGGCATGATCGCGAGGCTGCCCTCGGCCACGGCCCGGTCCACCGCGTAGTTGTCCTTGCCGCCCAGCATCACGTCGTAGACGCGCGCCGCCGTCGGAACGCCGATGGGGATCTGCGGGGACTCGGCCATGTGCACCTCAGGGCTCAGGGAGTGATCATCCGCATCGTACCCACACGGAGCCCCTCAAAGCCGAACAACCCTTACGCCATAGGGCTTTCGGGCATGCCGCCCCGGCCGGGGACGGCATGCGCCAGGAGGAACGGAGGAGGGGTCAGCCGGGTGCGGCGAGGGAGCGGGCAAGGCCGGCCAGCTCGGCCGAGATCCCGGCCAGGTCCCGGTTCCGCTCGGTGAGCCAGTGGGCGATCATCTCGCCGGAGAGCGCCGCGAGGAGCGCTTCGGCGCGGAGCTCCGGGGCGGGGGCTCCGGCCGACTCCAGCAGGTGGCGGCAGTGCGTCCGCCACAGCACGTGCGCACCGCTGCGGAAGCGGGCGCCCGGAGCGGCGGTCTGCGACAGCAGGACGAGCTCCAGCTGCTCGGCGACCAGTTCCACATAGCCCGAGACGAAGGCGGCCAGCCGGTCGACCGGGTCGGCCCCCGGGCCGAGCGGCGGGGGGCCGGAGAGCATCCGCCCCTGGAACTCGCGTTCGCGCTCGTCCAGGAGGGCCATCGCGAGACCGGCCTTGTCGGTGAAGCCGCGGTAGAGGGTCCCGACGCCCACTCCGGCCTCCTTGGCGACGGCCTGCATCGTGACCTTGTCCACGCCGTCCCGCGCGAACAGACGCTCGGCCGCGTCCAGAACCTTGCCCCGGTTGCGCGTCGCGTCCGCGCGTGTGCGTCCGCGTCCGACCGCGGGTTCGCCGGCGGCGAGCGGCAGGGACGGGCGCCTTGACGAAACGGAATCCATTCCGTTATCTTCCTCCATGAAACGGAACCTATTCCGTTTCGGTTGAGCTGTCCACCTGAACTGCGGAGATCGACCATGTCACGTCTGTTGCACATCAGCGCCTCGCCCCGCGGCGCCGCCTCGGAGTCCCTGAAGCTGGCGGACGCCTTCCTCGACACCTACCGGCAGGCCCACCCCGAGGACAAGGTCGAGCACTTCGACCTCTGGGACGGATCCCTGCCCGAGTTCGGCCCGGCCGCCGCCGCCGCGAAGATGGACGTGTTCGCCGGCGTCGAGCCGTCCGGCGAGGGCGCCGCCGCCTGGGAGGCCGCCGCGTCGACGTTCGCCCGCTTCGACGCGGCCGACCGCTACCTGTTCTCGGTGCCCATGTGGAACGCCGGGGTGCCCTACATCCTCAAGCAGTTCATCGACGTCGTCTCCCAGCCCGGCATGCTGTTCGGTTTCGACCCTGCGACCGGCTACTCGGGCCTGATGACGGGCAAGAAGGCCGCGGTGCTCTACACCGGCGCGGTCTGGGGCGAGGACCGCGGTCCCGCGTTCGGCAGCGACTTCCAGAAGCCGTTCTTCGAGGACTGGCTGAACTGGGCCGGGATCACCGACGTCACCAGCGTCCGCTTCCAGCCCAACCTCGTCACCGCCGACGCCGACTCGGCCCGCGAGAAGGCGCTCGCCGCCGCCCGCGACGCCGCCGCGTCCTTCTGATTCCGAACCGCCGGACTGGCTCCGAGCCACCGAGTCACCCCCGGCTGATTTCGTCGGGTCGTGTCCCCGGGGGCGGTCACGACCCGGCGCCCCCGGGACGGCGCGTGCTGACGCTGTCGAGGGGGCGCGCGGTGGTGGTGCCTCCGCCGGCCCGGGTCAGGCCCGGGCTCCGTGCGGAGCGCTGATCAGGCCGTAGATGACCAGGATCGCCAGGACGATGTTGATCACCGACCAGACCGGATAGGCGGCCAGGAACGCGAACTGGCCGATCATCACGAGCGCGGCGAGGAAGACTCCCGCGGCGCGCGCCCAGGTCTGCCCGGCCAGGATGCCGATGCCGACGGCGATCTGGATGATCCCGATGATCAGCCAGATCCAGCCCCAGGCGGTGTAGTTGAAGAGCAGGAGGTGGCCGCTGTTGGTGACGAAGTAGTGATGGTTGAACAGAGCCACCAGGCCGTCGATGACGTTGAAGAATCCGAGCAGAGTGGCGAGCACCCCGGCGAATCCGAGCCATCCGGAATAGGAGGTGCGCGGTGCTGGAGCGGTGGTCATGATGACCTCGCTTTCTCGCGGCCCTGGCGTGGACGGGCCTGCCGATCGGGCGGCGAACGAGAGGCCGCCGGATGTCCCGTCGCCGGTGACCACCTGGACCACGCCGAGGATCAGTGGAATCCAGCCCCAGGTGGTGAAATCGAGAATAATCTCGCCCCGAAAAGTCCCCGATCCACCGATTTCGGAAACCGGAATCGCGGAGGAGGGGAATCTGATTTGGCGGAGATTTGGGCGGGGCATTGCCGGTCGGGTCGGCCCTTTCCCGAGGCGCCGGGACGTGCCGCCGCTAGCCGACGTGGCCGTTCTCCCAGGCCCAGGCGGCGATCTCGACGCGGTTGCGGACGCCGAGTTTGCGATGGATGTGCGCCACGTGGGTCTTGGCGGTGCCGGGTGAGATGAACAACTCGGCCGCGATCTCGGCGTTGGTGTGTCCCCGGGCGACCAGGCTCGCGACCTGCGCCTCGCGCTCGGTGAGACGCGGGTCCGGCTCGTCCGGGGCGGTGGGGCCGGTCCGGAAGTGGTCGAGGAGGCGCGCGGTGATCGCCGGGCTGATGAGCGCGTCGCCGGCCGCCGCGGCGCGGACGCCCTCGACGAGCAGGGTGGGTCCGGACCGTTTCAGCAGGAAGCCGCAGGCGCCGGCGCGCAGGGCCGTCGTCTTCGTGGAGCATGTGGACGGTGCGGTCCATGGACGCCATCGCGCGCAGCCCGGCGTCCTCGATGCGCTTGAGCGCGGCGCGCGCCACCTCGGGATCGGGGCCGACCTGGGCCGCCTGCGCTTGGACGATCATGCCGCTGACGTCGTGCGCGACGAAGTCGTGCAGGTCGCGGGCGGGACGACGTGCAGGGTCAGTCTCAGCGGAAGGACGGTGATCGCGGCGGCCATGGCCGTTCCGCCGAGCGCGGCGGCGCGGCCGGGCGCTCGCCGTACCGTCAGCCTGAGTGTCAGGGCCGATATGCCCAGTTCGGCCAGCCACCACAGTGCCGTCCGGTTGTCGGCGGGTCCCTCGTAGAGGAGGGTCACCGCCATCGATACGATGGCCGCCAGGGGCACTACCACACCCCGCCTGACGTGCGGAAATGTCAGTAGGGCCAGTGCGGCGGCACCCGCGAGCCAGGCCGCGCCGGTGATCGGGAGGCCGACGCGAGAGGTGTCCGCGACGGCCGGCAGGGCCGTCGCGGCGAGGCCCGCGACACACCACAGAACGCGGCGGCGCGGCTTTCGGACCATGCCGACGGCCGATGCGACCGTCCGGATGATCCATCGAACGGCCGATGTCCGGCGGAGGCTCCGGAGCCGAGGCTGTCCTCATGAACGATCACTCACGCATCGTCAACATCGGCATGGCGGCGATCGCCTCGGCCGCCGTGCTCGCCGGCCTGGCGGCCCCCGCGACGGCGAACGCGCCGTCGCGGGCCATGCTGCGCGCCGACACCGATCGCGACGGCCGCCTGACGCCCGCCGACGACGCCGGACGCGGCGCCTGGACCGCGACGCGCGGCGCGATCATGCTGCCGAACCTGGACGACGACCAGTCCCGCTGCCCGACGGCGGCCACGGCCGGAGCGCGGCTCACCGACGCCGCGCTGGCCGCGTGCGACGACGCGTCCGACGATGTGGTGAACGGCGCGTCCGACCTCGCGGACCTCGCGCGGCTGGAGATCCCGGCGATGCGGGACGTTTCGTCCGACGCGAGGGCGACGCTGCTGCCGGACGCCCGCTCGCGTGCCAAGGTCCGGGTCTTCATCGAGCGTGGAGGCGCGTTCGTCGCGCTCGGGGCGGACGGCGCCGTGCGCGCGGACGAGCTGCGCCGCGGGGTCCGGCTCGCGATCGAGGCGCGCGACGTCGTCCGCGATCCCGCCGTCTGGTCGGGGTTCACCGACCTCACCCTGACCGTCGCCGACCGGGGCGCCACGCAGACCGACCGGGTGCGGATGCGCGTCGCGCCGGTGCTCTTCCAGAACGACCTCATGCCGTTGAACCGGGTGGTCGTGGCGAACCCCAAGGCGCCCGAGACCCTCGAAGGACGAAAGGCCCCGCGCAGGCCGCTCGCGGGAGCGGACGAGTACCGGCGTGACCTGCGGAAGGCCCTGGACGCGGACGGTCTGCGCAAGCCGTTCGTCGAGTCGCCGGCGGGCGGCGACCGGTGGATGGGCGACATGTACAAGACCGCCTACGCCTCGATGCCGGGTCCGGGCGGGACAGAGCATCGCATTGTGGTGAACCTCCGGTCGCCCGCCGTCACGCCGGACTTCCCCGCCCGTGACCGTCCGCTGCGCGACGCGTCCCGTCCGGTGTTCACGATGCTGCGCGGGCCGGGCGTGGCAGGGATCCAGCAGTTCGACGCCACACGCGTCGACCGTCCGGACGACAACCTCTACTACGGCTCCGCCAGTTCGACCGGCAACTTCGGGACGATCCCGCCGTCCCCCGGTTACCCCACCGGACGGATCGTGTACGGCGGTGAGGGCAAGTTCGTGCCCGACCCGACGTTCACCAAGATGCTCGCCGCGCAGGGCTACCAGGCCCCGGTCGTCGTGGACACGACCTGGCTCGGGGTCGGGCACATCGACGAGTTCATGCACTTCGTCCCCGCGCGCAACAGCCGGGGCTGGGCCATGGTGGTCGCCGATCCGCGCCTGGGCCTGAACATCCTGAAGAACCTCGCCGGGAGCGGCGGCGGATCCCAACGCCTGGTCGAAGGCGTCGCCCCGTCGAAGACCGACAATCCCGGCATGACCGTGGCGCAGGCCCTGCGCGATCCGGCGCTGGTGGACGGCACCCGCATCGCGGGCCGGGGAGTCGACAAGGCCCTGCGGCAACTGCGCGACCAGGCGGGCATCACCGAGAAGGACATCGTCCGCGTCCCGGCGCTGTTCACCAAGCTCGCTCTGCCCAAGGGCTACCCGCGCACCGATCTGACCGTCGCGTACCTGCCGGACGCCGCCAACGGCATCGCCACCGGCACACGCGCGCGCGGCTACCTCGCCCCTGCCCAGCACGGTCCGCGCCGGAACGGGAAGGACCTGTTCGAGCAGGCCACCGAGAGCGCGCTGCGGAACGTCGGCGTCCACGTCCGCTGGATCGAGGACTGGGACTACGCCCACCACGTCGGCACCGCCGGCGGCGACATCCACTGCGTCACGAACGTCGACCGCGACCTGCGCGGCACGACCCCCTGGTGGGCGGCCCGGCGACCCTGAACGCGAACCGCGGGCGGCGGCGTCCGACGCGCACCGCCGGGATCCCTGACCCCGAGGTCACCTTCCATGGCCCCTGACCGACATCGGAACCACCATCTGCTCCGGGCGGACGCGAACACCACGCGTCCGCCCGCTCCGCTTCGAGGGCGATCTTCGGGGATTACTCAGGGGTGATCTCAGGGATGAGCCCGGAGGCGCCAGGTCGGGCGCGGCCCTAGTCTTCAGTGCGTCGAGGCCGGAGCGCCTCGTTCGTTCCCCTGAAAGTAGAAGCATGTTCTGGAGATTCTCTTCGGCGGCGTCCTCGCCGGAGCCCGCCGACGTCACCGACGTGGCGGACGACCAGGCGGTCGTCCGCCTGGTCGACGTCCGCAAGACCTACGGAGGCGGCGACGGCGAGATCGCCGCCCTGGACGGGGTCAGCCTGGCGTTCCACGCCGGGACGTTCACGGCGATCATGGGCCCGTCCGGCTCGGGGAAGTCGACGCTGCTGCAGTGCGCGGCGGGGCTCGACCGCGTGGACTCCGGAAGGGTCCTCCTGGACGGGGCGCCGCTGCACCGGCTCTCCGAGCGGGCGCTGACCGAGTTGCGCCGGGACCGGATGGGCTTCATCTTCCAGTCCTTCAACCTGGTCGCGGCGCTGACGGCCCGGCAGAACGTGGAACTGCCGCTGCGGCTGGCCGGACGCAGGATCGACCCGGCGGCCATCGACCAGGGGCTGGCCGCCGTCGGGCTCTCCGAGCGGAGCGAACACCGTCCGGCGGAGTTGTCGGGCGGTCAGCAGCAGCGGGTCGCCATCGCGCGGGCCCTGGTGACCAGGCCCAAGGTGCTCTTCGCGGACGAGCCGACCGGCGCGCTGGACTCCCGCGCCGCGCGCGACGTCCTGGCGCTGCTGCGCGGCATCGTGGCGGACCACGGCCAGACGGTGGTCATGGTGACGCACGATCCGGTGGCCGCGTCCCGCGCGCAGCGCGTGGTCTTCCTCGCCGACGGCCAGGTCACCGGCGAACTGTCCGACCCGACGGCCGAGACCGTCGCCCTGCGGATGGCCGCCCTGGAGCCCGCCGAGGCGGACGCGTGCTGAGGATCTCCGTCGCCACCCTGCGCCACCGCCTGACGGGCTTCGTGGGCGCCTTCATCGCGCTCGCACTCGGGACGACGATGATCGGCATGATGGCGCTGACCCTCGCGGCCACCATCGGCACACCGCATCCGGGCCCGCAGCGTTTCAAGAACGCCCCGGTCGTGGTCGCGCCGCTGGGCTTCGAGGGGAATCCGCTGAAGTCCCCCGCCGTCCTCCCGGCGGACGTGGTCGCGAAGGTGACCGCGGCCGGGCACGCCACGGCCGACCGCGGCTTCCCCGTCCGGCTCACCAGCGGGCCGTCGAAGGTCACCGGGCATCCCTGGTCGTCGGCCGCGTTCGCGCGCTACCGCCTCACGGCCGGACGCGCCCCGGCGTCCGCGGACGAGATCGCCATCGGCGGCGGCTCCGCGGCGTCGATCGGACGCCAGGTCCCGGTGGCCACGCCCGACGGCGTCCGCCCGTACCGGGTGGTCGGCGTCACCGGCGCGCTGTGGTTCGAGAACGCCGTGTTCTTCGGCGACGCGGAGGCGGCGCGCCTCTCCCCCGGTGTGAACGCGCTGGTCAGCGACCAGGATCCGGCCCGGCTGTCCAAGCTCGTGGGCGACCGGGCGGCCGTCCTCGCGGGCGACGACCGGGTCCAGGCGGACCCGGACGACACCGGAGGATCCGCCGAACTGGCCAACGCGCAGGGCATGGCGGGCAGCACGACCGGGCTCGCCGTGAGCGTCGCCGTGTTCGTGGTCGTCGCGACCTTCGCCTTCGCCGCCGAGCAGCGCCGCCGCGAGCTGGCGCTCCTGCGGCTGGTCGGCGCCGCTCCCCGGCAGGTGCGGCGCATGGTGCTCGGCGAGGCCCTGCTGATCGGCGTGGCCGCGGCGGTCGTCGGATGCGTGCTCGCGCCGTTCGCCACCATCCCGCTGCACTCCTGGATGCTCGACCACGGCGTGGCCCCGTCCTGGTTCACCATCCCGTTCAACATCGTGCCGCTGCTGATCGCCTTCGTCCTCGGCGTGGGCGCCGCGCTGGCCGGAGCGGGCGCGACGCTCCTGCGCGTCTCCCTGATCCGTCCGATCGAGGTGCTGCGCGAGAGCGTGGTGGAGCGCCGCGCGCTGACGCCGATCCGCCTCCTGCTGGGGACGGCGATGCTGGCCGGTGCGGTCATCGCCGGCGTCCAGATCGCCCGGACCGAGCCGTACCTCGCGACGTCCGTCCGCAAGTACGAGGCGGTCCCGGTGCTCTACGTCGGCGCGCTCGCCCTGCTGTCGCCGCTCCTCCTGCGTCCCGTCACCCGGCTGCTGATCGCGCCGTTGCGCCGCTCCGCGAAGGCCGGACCCTTGCTGGTCCGCCAGAACATCCTCACCTCCAGGCGCCGGACGGCCGCCATCGTGACGCCGATCGTCCTGGCCGTCGGCCTGGTCGGCACCCTGATGACGCTGCAGAAGTCCAGCGACGCCGCGACGCTCGTCCGGCAGCGCCAGGAGATCCGCGCGTCCGCCGTGGTCATGCCGGACGGCGGCACACGGATCGACGCCGGGACGCTCGCCCGCCTCAAGGCCGTCCCCGGTGTCCAGGTCACCCCGGTCACCACGATGAACGTCCGGATCGGAACCGCCCACGGCAAGCAGATCGACTCGCTGACCACGAACGCGGTGCCCACCCAGGCGCTGAACGACACCATCCGGCCGCCCGTCCACGCCGGTTCCCTCGCCGCGCTCCCCGAGAACTTCCTGGTCATCGACGAGCACGCGGCCGAATCCGACGACCTCGCACCCGGCGACCACGTGATCGCCCTCCTGCCGTCCGGCAAGCGGATCCCGACCGTCATCTCGGCCGTCGTCGGCCGCGGCCCACACGGCGACGACACCTACATCTCGTCCTCACTCACGGACGAGACCACGGCCACCCAGGTCTACCTGAACTCCACCGGCCCCCTCGACACCCCCGCGGTGACCCGGGCCCTGGCGGGCACCGGCGCCCACCTCATGACCTACGACGCCTACCTCGCGGCCGAACGCGCACACTTCGAACAGCAGACGAACAACGCCGCAGTGGTGATCCTGGGAATCGCCCTGGCCTACTCGCTGATCGCGATCGCCAACACCCTGGTCATGGCCATGTCCGCACGCCGCCGCGAGTTCACCGGCCTGGGACTGGCCGGAGCCACCCGCGCCCAGCTGATCCGGATCTCCGCCGCCGAATCCGCCATCGCAGTGGTCGTGGGCACCATCCTCGCCGGCGTCGCAACCGTCCTGGCGGCCGTCACCCAACACGTCTCGCTGGCCAAACTCGCCGCCGACGCCCCCACCGTCATCCCCTGGCCCCAGATCACCGCGGCCATCGCCCTCTGCACCCTCATAGCCCTGGCCACCGCCGCCACCACCACCTGGCAAACCACCCGCCCCCACTCCACCGCTCCCTGACCTCGGGACGCGCCGGCTCTGGTGCATTCCAAAGCGGGCCGCCGACCCGGAGGCAAGGCGTTCGCCGCCAAGGCCACCGGGTCGGCGGCCCGCTGTTCCGACGCTGAGGTTGCTTACTTTTGGCAGTAATCCTGCTGGGGGGCGGCTTGTAGCGTGGCCGGGGTGGTGCGGGTTGTCAGGGTCGGGCTGGTTTGGGCTGTTGTGGCCATGCCGGTGGTCGTTGGTGGGTTGATCCCGGTTCAGGGGACGGACTGGCGGTGGTGGGGCGCGGTCGCCGGGGTCGGGGTCATCGGGGCGGCCGTGGCCGGGTGGGTGAGGCCCCAAGTTGGGTTGTTGCTGGTCATCGGGCTCACGACGGTTCAGGGGAACTTCGCGTTCGCGATTCCGGTCGTGGCCTATCTGACCGGACGGCGGGCCGGACAGGCTCGTCCGGTGGTGTGGCTGTTCTCGGCGGTGTGCGTCGGCGGGACGGTCTTCAACCTCGCCCGTGGGAACGACGTGACCGAGTGGTTTCCACTGACGATCTGGCTGGTGCTGCTAGGGGTTTTGCCTTGGCTTGTGGGGCGGTACCGGCAGCAGTATCAGGCGCTCGTGCGCGCGGGGTGGGAGCGGGTCGAGCAGTTGGAGCGGGAGCAGCGGATCGTCGCCGAGCGGGAGCGGCTCCGGGAGCGGGCTCGGATCGCTCAGGACATGCACGATTCGCTCGGGCACGAGTTGGCACTTCTTGCCGTAAGGGCGGGAGCGTTGCAGGTCGCGGCGGATCTGCCGGAGCATCACCGGAAGGCGGCGGCCGAGCTGCGCGCGGGCGCGGCGGACGCGACCGACCGGCTGCACGAGATCATCGGGCTGTTGCGGGACGACGCCGACGGGTCGGTAGCGGGGCTCGTGCGCCGGGCGGCCTCGTCGGGGATGGACGTCCGGCTGGTCGAGGACGGGGTTCCGGTGGACGCGCGGACGGCGTACCGGGTCGTCCAGGAAGGGCTGACGAACGCGGCCAAGCATGCGCCGGGGGCGGCCGTCGTGGTGCGGGTCGACGGGACGTCCGTGACCGTGACCAATGGCCCCTCGGAGGAAACGTCGCAGCTCACCGGGGGTGGGCATGGGCTGGACGGGTTGGCCGGGCGGGTTCGTGAGCTGCATGCCGGGGCCATGCCGGACGGCGGGTTCGAGGTGCGGGCCGTCCTGGCCCGGCCGGAGAACGGGACGCAGGACGAGCTGACGCGGCACAGGCGGCAGATGCGGCGGGGGCTCGTCGTGACGTTCGCGGTCCCGGCGGGGCTCGTCGCCGCGTTGTCGGTGGTGATGGTCGGTTACTACGCCTACGCGACGCTGAACTCGGTGTTGCGGCCCGGCGACTTCGCGGCGCTGCGGGTCGGACAGGCGCAGAGCGACGTGGAGCGGGTCCTGCCCCGAATGGAGCTGATCAGCCCGGACGCCGATCGGGTGAGGTCGTTCCCGGAGGCGCCCGCCGGGGCCCGGTGCCGGTATTTCCGGGCGGACGGGAACCTGCTGGGGCTCGGAGAGGTTTACCGGCTGTGCTTCCAGAACGACAGGCTGGCCGCGAAGGACGCGAGGTCGGCGCCGTGATCCGCGTGCTGCTCGCCGACGACGAGGCCATGATCCGGGCGGGGGTGCGGGCGATCCTGTCCGCCGACACCGGCGTCGAGGTGGTCGCCGAGGCCGGGGACGGGCGGGCGGCGATCGAGATGGCCCGCGCGCACCGCCCGGACGTGGTGCTCCTCGACATCCGGATGCCCAGGCTGGACGGCCTGTCCGCGGCGGCCGAGCTGCGCCGCGCCGTTCCGGGCACGGCCGTCGTCATGCTCACGACGTTCGGCGAGGACGAGTACATCGAGCGGGCGCTGGCGGACGGCGCCGCCGGGTTCCTGCTGAAATCCGGGGATCCGCACGAGCTGATCGCGGGCGTCCGGGCCGTCGCGGACGGGGCGGCGTACCTGTCGCCGCGGGTGGCGCAGCGGCTGATCAGCGAGCTCGGCGGCGGGCGGCTGACCCGCCGGGCGGCGGCGCGGCGGCGGACCGCCGTCCTGTCGCCGCGCGAGACCGAGGTGCTGGCGCTGGTGGGGGCCGGTCTGTCCAACGCGGAGATCGCCGCGCGGCTGCACGTCGTCGAGGGGACCGTCAAGGCGTACGTGAGCTCGGTGCTGGCCCGCCTGGACGTCCGGAACCGGGTGCAGGCGGCGATCATCGCCTACGAGGCCGGCATGGTGGACGCCCCGGACGGGCCGCACCGGTTCGACGGGCCGCGCTGAGCCGCGGTCACGCGTCCCGGCGAACCAGGCTGAAACGGCCGAACAGCATGGCCGCCGCCGTCCATGCCACCAGGACGGCCAGTCCGATCGAGCCCCGGTAGGGGGCGTCCTCGGCGATCCCCATGAAGGTGCGTCCGGCGCTGCTCGGCAGGCTCTCGGCCAGCGGACGCGACACCGCCGGGCCGGTGAGCAGCATCGGCAGTGCCATCAGGCCGAGGAACGCCGTGGTCAGCGTGCCCGCCGTGCTGCGCAGCAGCGTCGCGAGGCCGAGCACGAAGACGCAGATCAGGCCCAGGTAGAGGGCGAACGCCAGGATGTCGGACATCGCGTCCGCCCAGGTGAAGCGGCCCCAGTCGCCCAGCGCGAATCCCGCCGCGGCCGTGCCGGCCACTCCGAGCAGCACGCCGAGCGGGACCACCACGGACGCCACGACCAGCGCCTTCGCCGTGAGGACGCGTCCGCGCGGCGGCACCCAGGTGAACGTCGGACGGATCGTCCCGGACGCGTACTCGCCCGTCATCACCAAAATCGCCAGCGCGATCGGGACGAACTGGATCAGATCGACCGTCCCGATCGCGGTGCCGCTGACCGAGACGATCCCCTGGTCGTCGCCGCGCTGCGCATTGGTGTTGTCATCGACGACCGACTGCCCGACGCTGAACGCGATCACCACCATCAGTCCCATCGAGATCGCCAGCGACCACCACGTGGAGCGCAGCGACCAGACCTTCGTCCACTCCGCCGCGAACGCGTTCCTCAACCCCGCCCCCGCGCTCACACCCGTTGCCGTCCCCGCGCTCACACCCGTCGCCGTCCCCGCGTTCATGCCCGCACCTCCACGCGCGGCTCGGCGACGCCGAACTCGACGCTCGTGCTGGTCAGCTCCATGTACGCCTCCTCCAACGACCGCTGCCGGGCGGTCAGCTCGAACAGCGGCACCCCGGCCTCGTGCGCGAGCGTCCCGACCTGTTCGGCGGACGCGTCGGACACGGTCAGCTCGTCGTCGGGCCCGATCGCCACGTCCAGACCGGCGGAGGTCAGGCGGGCGGCCAGCTCGCGGGCGCGCGGACTGCGCACCCGGACCCGGGTTCCGGACGCGACGACCTCAGCCATCGGGGCGTCCGCGAGGAGCCGTCCGCGTCCGATCACCACCAGCCGGTCGGCGGTCAGCTGCATCTCGCTCATCAGGTGGCTGGACACGAACACCGTGCGCCCCTCGGCGGCGAGCGACCGCATGAGCCGCCGCATCCACAGCACGCCGTCCGGGTCGAGGCCGTTCACCGGCTCGTCGAACATCAGCACCGCCGGGTCGCCGAGCAGCGCCCCGGCGATGCCGAGCCGCTGGCCCATGCCGAGGGACAGCGTCCCGGCGCGGCGGCGGGCGACCGCCTCCAGGCCGACGAGGTCCAGCACCTCGTCGACGCGCCGTCCGGGCAGGCCGTTGCTGCGCGCCGCCGCCAGCAGGTGCGCCCGGACGGACCGTCCGGGGTGGACGGCCTTGGCGTCGAGCAGCGCGCCCACCTCGCGGAGCGGATGCCGCAGCTCGGCGAACGGACGGCCGTTCACCAGCGCCGTTCCCGCGCTCGGCCGGTCCAGGCCGAGGACCATCCGCATCGTCGTGGACTTCCCGGCGCCGTTGGGGCCGAGGAAGCCGGTGACCTTGCCGGACGCGATGTCCAGCGTGAGGCCGTCCACGGCCGTCCGCTCCCCGAACCGCTTGGTCAGGTCCCGCATCGTGATCATGCGGTCCACGCTAGGAACCGGGCCCGGCCGGGCGGATCGGACGATCGGCACCGGCCGTACCCGACTTTCGTCAGGGCGCCGCCGGGAAGCCGTCAGCCCCTCGGGGGACCCGAGGGGCTGACCGTGTGGTCATTTTCAGGGGCCGAACACCGGACGCCAATTCCGGACGTCAGGTCGCCCCTTCATCACATGACCGAAATACACCGATTTTCGACGTTTCTTACTTGAGCGCCGCCGCGACGCCGTTCTTGAATCCGGGCAGGTAGCCGCTGGACTGGCCGAGCGCGGTGGGGTGGTAGGAGTTCCCGATCGGGATGGTCACCGAGTTCAGCCAGTCGTCGCCCGAGCAGAGCTCGTGGGTGTTGAAGATGGGCCTGACGTCGGAGAACTTGAACCCGGCCCGGGACGAGGCGGCTGAGATCGTGCTGTCGAGGGCGTCGGCGGCGGAGTTCAGGGCGCTCCGCTTGGTGTTGCTCAGGCCGATGCAGATACCGCTGTTCATGTAATAGAGGTGCGGGTATCCGAGCGTCACGAATTTCGCGGACGGAGCCTTGGACTTCATCGCCGAGTAGAGCGTGTCGAGCTGTCCGGGAAGCGTGTTCTGCGCGTACGACTTCGCGTTATTGACCGCCGTCAGACAGGTCGAGTCCGAGCTGAGCACACAGGTCTGCATGACGTCGGCGAACCCGGCGTCGTTGCCGCCGACGGTGATGCTGGCGAGGGTGGTCGAGGAGCTCAGGGCGCTCAGCTGGCCGCTGGTCACCGAGCCGGTCGTGGCGCCGGAGCAGGCGACGAACTTGAACGACGACGGGGCGTTCGCATTGGCCCAGAGCTGCGGATACGCCTTGGTGCTGCGGGAGCAGGAGCCGCTTGAGGAGTCGTAGGAGCCGGCGCCGACGCCGGCCGAGTAGGAGTCGCCGAGCGCGACGTAGTTCTGGCCGGCGGCTTCGGCCGTCCCGGTGGTGAGCAGGGCGCCGCCGAGAATGACGGCGGTACCGGCGGAGAACGCGAGCAGGCGGGGGACGCGCATGGGGCACTCCTGGAACGGGGGGTTTTGATCACCTCACTTATACATCGCGTTGCTAATTACAGTCCCAGTCAAAAAGTGCGCGCTTTTCGGCGAGATTCGCCATTGACCGGAGGCCGCCTCCGGACCTTCTCGCGAAATGGCGCGGAACGCGTCATGACGTGATCGCGCGCCGCGCCGGGATGATCACCCTGAGTGCCGGTGCATGACCGGGCACGAGAACGCATGTCCGTGAACGGCCCGTGAATTGGGCCTTGTTAGGACATGTCGCATGTGACATTTTACAGCCGTCCACACAGACCGGCCGGTCTCGCCCGACTCTCTTCACTCCCCCCGTTCAGAGGAGAAGCTGGCCAATGTCCCCTCGCCGATGGGCGACCACGCTCTTGGTCGCCGCCGCCCTCGCGGCCGGAGGCACGGGCGCTCCCGCCCTCGCCGCCCCGTCCCAGCCCACACCCGCCAAGCCCGCCCCCACCCGCCACGACCGCGAGATCACCGGCCCGACCAGGCTGGTCAAGCCGGACGAGCTGAACGCCAAGAAGGGCGCCAAGCTCCGCGACCCGCTCACACCGTCCCTCAAGAAGGCCCCCAAGAAGCTCCTCAAACCGGCCGCGCTCTCGGCCGCCGCGGCGTCCTGCTCGGTGTCGGACTTCACCGGCAACACCGGAACCGCGCTGGTCAACGCCGTGAAGGCGGCGTCGGTCGACTGCGTCGACACCCTGTTCTCGATCACCGGCCAGGACCAGTACGGCGCCTTCCGTGAGGCGCAGATGGTCACGATCGCGAACGCGCTGCGCACCGACGCCGCGTCCTACAACGGGACGAACTCGACGAGCACCGAGCAGCTCGTCCTGTTCCTGCGGGCGGGCTACTACGTGCAGTACTACAACCCCGGCACGGTCGGCCAGTACACCAAGACGCTGGCCACGGCCACCGAGGGCGCGCTCGACGCCTTCTACGCCAACCCGGCGTCGAGCACGGTCAGCGACGCGAACGGCGAGATCCTGGGCGAGGCGGTCATCCTGATCGACTCCTCGTCGGAGAACGCCCGCTACCTGTACGTGGTGAAGCGCCTGCTCAGCGCCTACAACAGCTCGTACGACGCGTCCTGGTACATGCTGAACGCGGTGAACAACGTGTACACCGTGCTGTTCCGGGGCGAGTGGGTCACCGGTTACCCGGCGGCCGTCCAGGCCGACCCGAGCATCGTGGACGCGGTCTACAACTTCGCCCGCAACCACATGAACATGCTCGGCACCGACAACGCGTTCCTGGTCTCGAACGCGGGTGGCGAGACCGCCCGGTTCGTCCAGTACGCGGGGTTGCAGAGCAAGGTGCGGCCGCTGATCAAGAGCCTGCTCGACAGCAGCTCCATCACCGGCGCCACCGCGGCGCTCTGGGTGCGGGTAGCGGACGTGGCCAACGGCTACGACGCGGCGAACTGCTCGTCCTACGGCACGTGCGACCTGCCCAACCGGGTCAAGCAGGCCGTGCTCACGCAGAGCTACACGTGCAGCGCGAACGTCCTGCACATCATCGCGCAGGCCCTCACCTCGGACGAGGCGAACGCGGCCTGCACGAGCATGCTCAACCAGAACGCCTACTTCCACAACCTCGTGAACGACGGTGGAAAGCCGGTCGCGAACGACAACAACTCCAACATGGAAGTGGTCGTCTTCCATTCGCCGGGCGACTACCAGACCTACGCCGGCGTCATCTTCGGCATCGACACCAACAACGGCGGCATGTACCTCGAGGGCGACCCGTCGTCCACGACGAACACCCCGCGGTTCATCGCCTACCAGCGGCCCGACGACAACGGCTTCGCCGCCCGCATCTGGAACCT
This sequence comes from Spirillospora sp. NPDC052269, assembly GCF_040679435.1. NCBI lineage: Bacteria > Bacillati > Actinomycetota > Actinomycetes > Streptosporangiales > Thermomonosporaceae > Spirillospora > Spirillospora sp. NPDC052269. The sequence continues at coordinate 243,020 of NZ_JBFAUU010000005.1, read as the reverse complement.
GAACCACGAGTACACGCACTACCTCGACGGACGCTACGACCAGTACGGCGACTTCAACGCGTCCACCGTCCGGCCCGACATCTGGTGGGTCGAGGGCGTCGCGGAGTACGTGTCCTACTCGTACCGCAACCTGGCCTACACCGACGCGCTCAACGAGGCCAAGAACCACACCTACTCGCTGAGCACGCTCTTCGACACGACCTATGACAACACCAATGTGAACCGCACCTACCACTGGGGCTACCTGGCGGTCCGGTTCATGTTCGAGAAGCACCCGGCGGACGTCACGAAACTGCTCGGCTACTACCGCGCCGGTAACTACGACGCCGCCTACACCTTCGCCAAGTCCCTCAACTACGACAGCGAGTTCAACTCCTGGCTGGACGCCCTTTCCGGTGGCGGCGGCAACCCTCCCGGTGGTGGCACGACCTGCGACGGAACCGACACCCGCACCCTCGGGAAGGACTGCCAGCGGACCGGCATCTCCGCGACGGCGGGCAACTACGCGTACTTCTACCTGTACGTCCTGGCCGGAACGAGCAGCCTGACCATCACCACGTCCGGAGGCAGCGGGAACGCCGACCTCTACTTCAGCCCGAACTCCTGGGCCACGACCAGCGCCTACACCTCCCGGTCCACGAACTCGGGCAACTCCGAGTCCCTGACCGTCACCGGCCTGAAGGCCGGTGGCTACAACTACGTCAGCCTCTACGCCAACACCGACTTCAACGGCGTGACCGTCTCCACCAAGTACTAGGAGCCCACTGACGAGAACGCCCTCACGGCAATGCCGCGAGGGCGTTCTCCGGTGAGCGGGTTGCGGGTGAGGGACGGTGGCCACGAGGCAACAGGGTGGTCACCGCCGGCGGGAGGCGGTCGGACGGGCGGCCCCTCACGGGCGGGTGTCCGCGAGATGGGCGCGAGTTCCGCTTCGTCCGGCATCAGACAGGGCCGCCGACGGCGACCGCGGGCGGTGGACGGTCAGGGTTCCGGTGGAGGGCCGAGGAGTCCGCCTCGGGCGGCGAGCAGTCCCGCCTGGAACCGGCTCGCCGCGTTGAGGTCGGCCATGATGGACGCGACGTGGCGGCGGCAGGTCCGGACGGACATCCCGAGCCGGCGCGCGACCGTCTCGTCCTTGTCGCCGTTGGCCAGCATGTAGAGGATCGCGGTGCGCAGTTCCGCGGGCTCGCCGGCGTCGGGGCAGCGCCAGCCGTGGTCCCAGGTGTAGGCGAGGGTCCAGAGCAGCTGGTCCACCACCGGCGTGGCGGTGATCTCGACCGGCTCGGAGTCCGGCGGGCCGACGGGAAGCAGTGCGAGCGAGCGGTCGAGGACGGTGACCGGGGCGGGCAGCCGGTCGACGGTGCGGATCTCTCCCCCGGCCTCGCTGAGCATGCTCGCGTAGCCGAGGAAGGCGGGGTCGATCCGGACGGAGTGCGGGAACAGGAGCCGGACCCGGATACCGCCGTCCAGCAGAGCCAGTTCGCGGCGCGCGGATTCGCCGTCGGGCGGTCCGGTGGGCCGGGCAGCGAAGTATTCGACCCGGCAATCGCCTGGGACGCCGGAGCCGGGCGTCCCGGCCTCAGCGCCGGTGGGCGCCTCGGCCACGTGGTGCGGTGGGGTTGCCATGCCCTCAATAAGACACAATTTCCGTCCGCCTTGGCTACGGACACTCACTTCTCTATGCATTGTCCTCTGCCGCGACCGGGGCGTCGCCGCCCGTAGACATAACAGGGGTACCTTCATTTTCCGAATGGCCCGGCGAAGGTTTGTTGTCGGCCTCGGCCAAGGCCGTTGATTTTTCCACTATCCCGCCGCGGGCGGCGAGGACCGCGACCAGCCCGATCGCGCCGCAGAACAGCCAGACCGGCCGTCCGACAGCGTGCCACAGCTCGACGCCGAGCACCGGGCCGAGGGCCGAGCCCAGGCCGAACATGGCGTGGGCCGAGCCCAGGTAGCGGCCGCGCAGGCCGTCCGGGGCGGCCTTGGCCGGGTAGGCGAACATGGTCGGTCCGCCGACGATCTCGCCGAGCGACCACACGACCGTGGCCAGGACGAGCGCGGCGACGCCGAGTGGCACCCAGTACAGCGCGAGGCCGCCCGCGAGCAGCGCGAGCCCGGCGACGCCGACGGCGCGAGCGGGCCAGCCCTGCGTCTTCTTCGTCAGCGGCAGCTCGCACGCGATGACGATGAAACCGTTCAGTGCGACGAGCGCGCCGTACACGACGGTCGGATGCCCGGCCGCCTTCACCGAGAGCGGCAGCACCGCGAGGTACTGGACGTAGATGAGCGAGTTCAGCAGGAACGCGAGCAGGAACAGCAGGTAGCGGCCGTCCGCGAGCACGTCCTTGTAGCCGCCGGACGGCGCCTCCGCGACGACGTCCGGCTCCGAGGCCGCCGCGCCCGATCGTCCGCCGGGCAGGGTCATGTAGGCGATCACCGCGTAGACCAGCGCCGCGATCGCCTCGCCCCAGAACAGCAGGGAGTAGGACGCGGCGAGCAGCAGCGACCCGAACAGCGGCGCGGCGGTCGCGCCGACGTTCTGCGCGAGCCGCAGCATCGCGAACACCATGACCTGCCGCTCGTCCGGCACCATCTCGGCGAGCAGGTTCGCCGAGGCCGGACGGTAGACCTGGGCGAACGCGCCGAGCAGCGCCAGGGCGGCGAGGATCGCCCAGAACTGCGGCGCGTACAGGACGGCCAGCGTGAGCACCGCCGATCCGGCCATCGACAGCACGATCGTCCGGCGGCTGCCGACCCGGTCGGTGAGGCCGCCGCCGGCCAGCAGCCCGAGCACCGTCCCGGCCCCGTACACGCCGAGCCCGATCCCGGCCTCGGTCGTCGAGAAGCCCCGGTGCGTCAGGTACAGGACGAGGAAGACCTGCACGAACGTGCCGAGCCGGTTGACGAGCAGCCCGGCGATGACCGCCCGGACCGGGACCGGCGCCTCCCGCCAGGTCTCCCAGACGCCCGCGGAGCGCGCGCCGCCCGAACTCACCCCGCGCTCCCCGCGGCGCCCCCCGAACCCGCCTCCGAGGCCGCGCGCCAGGACGCCATCGGGGTCGGCTCGGACGGCGGCCCGGACATCGCGGGCCCCGCCGGGACGGACGCGGTGCCGGGCGGCGCGGGCTCCAGCGTGATCGCCTTGGCCGCCGCGTCCAGCGCCTCGCGGCACTCCTCCTCGGTGCCGGCGATCGCGAGGGCGGCGGCGTAGCGCGCCCACATGTACCCGTCCTCGGCGCGTTCGACCAGCTCACCGGGCTGCGCGATGGGGACGACCTTGTCTGTGGCGGGGTGCAGGAGCGACTCGTCCACGCGGAGCGCGCCGAACACCGTGGCGACCTCGGGGTAGAAGAACTCGACGGCGGCGGCGCCGGTCCGGGTGCGCTCCACGGCGGGCGTCCGGCCGACGGCGACGGCCGCGGCGGCGAGCCCCGCGTCGATGCCGGTGACACGTCCGCCCAGGTAGGGGATGAAGTCGCCGCCGAGCCGGCCGTTCAGCTCGACGACCCGGGGGCCGGTCTCGGTGAGGAAGACCTCGGTGTGGGTCAGGCCGGTGTGGAAGCCGAGCGCGGCGTGCGTGTCCTCGAGCACCTTGACCAGCGCGGGGTCGTCGAGAAGCGGGTCGTCCGCGACCAGGACGTGCCCGATCTCCTCGCAGAACGGCTCGTAGCCCTTCCGCTTGTGCGCCAGGTACAGCGGGACGACCTTCCCCTCGAACACGGCCGAGTCGACGCTGATCTCCTCGCCGCGCAGGCACTCCTCGACGAGCACGCCGTACTCGTACTCCTCGACCTCCGGCAGCGTCGTGCCGCGCACCCGCTCGTACGCCTCCTCGAGCGCGTCCGCGGACTCGACCACGATCACCGCGACGCTCGCCGCGAGGGCGCGCGGCTTCACCACGACCGGGTAGCCGATCCGGCCGGCCTCCCGCGCGGCCTCCTCGAACGACGCGACCGCGACGGACGCGGGCTGCGGCACCCCGGCGGCGTCGAGCGCGACGCGGGACAGGTGCTTGTCGCGGCAGCGCTCGACCACGTCCGGGGACACGCCGGGCAACCCGAGCGCCTCGGCGACGCAGGCGGTGGGCCAGATCCGCGCCTCGTCCCAGCAGAGGACGCCGTCGAACGGGTCGGTGTCGTGCACCGCGCGGGCGGCGGAGATCGCGAGGTCGGGCTCCAGCGTGTTCACCACGGTCACGCCGTCCACGTACGCGAGTTCCCAGGACGGCTCGGACTTGGCGAACAGGTGGATCCGGTACTCCCGCGCGATCGACTCGACGAGGTACTCGCGCCACGCCTGCATGCCGGTGGCGATCAGTGCCAGATGCGGGGTTCGCCGCCGGTCGCGGTGCGGACGGACATCCATTCCAGGTCCCCTTCGACTCGGTCATCAACGACGCGTCCTCGGCGACTCGTTCAGCTGCCTCTCGCCGGGCACTGCGCCGCATGGTCCCCCGGCGTCACAAGATCGTCAATGTTCCTTTCCCGTCGCGGTTCGCAATGCCGGGATCACGGAAAGCGAATGGCGGCAGTTCAGCTCGGGCGGGAATCTCCGAACGCCTGCCGCACCGGGGCCCTGTCAACTTCCTGCCACCGGGAAAGCGGCTTATCCGGGCCACAATCCCTTCCGTGGCGACCGCCTCGATTCGGAGACGTTCGACGGGAGATCGCATGGAGAAGTTGCAATATTCCTCTGCCCGCTTGACCGAGGAATACGGAATCCGTATCGGCCGGTGGACGCAGTACGCGGCCGATCGCGAGCTGCCGTTCGACGCCATGTGGTGCGTGATCCCGCCCGGCGGGTCCAGCGACCGCGACCGGCACCCGGAGGTGGAGCTCTCCGTGGTGGCGTCCGGGCACGCCGACTACGAGGCGCCGGAGTCCGGGGAGCGGACGGAGGCGGCGCAGGGCGCGGCGGTCCTGCTGCGCAGCCGGGAGCCGCACGTGATCCACAACCGCTCGGACAGCGAGCCGCTGGTGCTGCTGAGCATCTACTGGATGCCCGAGGAGGCCGCCGAATGACCCGCCCGACGGCCCGCCGAAGGAAGATCGTCGTCACGACCCCGCCGCCCACGCCGAACGGCCCCCTGCACGTCGGGCACCTGAGCGGCCCGTACGTCGCGGGCGACATCGCGGCGCGGGCGCTGCGCGCGTCCGGCGCGGACGTGCTGACCATGTCCGGACTGGACGCCAACCAGAACTACGTCCTGGCCAAGGCCGAGGCGCTGGGCCGTCCGGTGGACGAGACCATGCGCGACTACTCGGACCGGATCCGGACGGCGTTCGCGAAGGCCCGGATCGAGTACGACGTCCTCCTCGACCCCGCCCAGGACGCCGACTACCGCGAGGCCGTGGGGCGGCTCGCCGGGGAGCTGTTCGAGGACGCCCAGAACGCCGAGGAGACCGTCCTCCACCGGTGCCCGAGCTGCGGCCGGACGGCGCACCACGCCTACGTCGCCGGTCTCTGCGGAACGTGCGGGGCGGGCGCGGCGGGCGGCGCGTGCGAGGCGTGCATGGGTTACAACACCGCCGGGACGCTCCGCGACGCCCGTTCCACCTGCTGCGACGCCGTCCCGGAGGAGTTCACCGCGCGCGTCCCCGTGCTGCGCCTGGAGGAGTACCGCGACCAGCTCACCCGCACGTGGGCCGGGGCCGAGACGCACCCACGCGTGGTCGACCTCGTCCGGCGGCTGCTCGCGGACGGCCTGCCCGCCGTCCCCGCCGCCTACCCGTCCAACTGGGGCATCGAGCTGGACGCGCATCCCTACAGCCCGCACCCCGACAGCACGCATCCCGACAGCCCGCCCCCGGACGACCCGCACCCGGACGACCCGTACCCCGACGGCCTGCGCCTCGACGTGTGGGTCGAGATGGCGTTCGGCTACCTCTACAAGATCGCGCGGGCCCTGGACCCGTCCGTGCGGACCCTCGCCGACTGCGTCGCCGCCTGGAACGGCGTGGACGAGCTGTGGCACTTCCTCGGCGTCGACAACGCCTTCTACTACGGCGTGCTGATCCCGGCGGTGTTCGCGGCGGCGGGCGTGAAGCCGGGCGTCCTGCGCGGGCTCGTGGTCAACGAGTTCTACCGGCTGGACGGCCTGAAGTTCTCGACCAGCCGGAACCACGCCGTCTGGGCGCTGGACATCCTCGCCGAGCAGGACCCGGGCGACGTCCGGCTGTTCCTCGCGCAGGACCGTCCCGACCGGTACGAGAGCGACTTCACGCTCGACGCGTTCAAGACGGGCGCGCCGTCCGCCGAGGCCGACCTCGAACGCGCCCGCCGCGCGCTGAGGCCGTCCGGGTTCGACCCGGCGCTCGCCGCGCGCCTGCTCCTCCCGATGCGGGACGACCCGAGGGCGCGCGGCCTCCTCGCCCTGATCACCGGGACACCGTCCGGGGACGGCTCATGAGGATCTGCGTGGTCGGCGCGGGACTCGCCGGCGCGCTGCTCGCCTGGCGGATCCGGCTCGAGGACCGGACCGCCGAGGTCGAACTCGCGGGCCCGCGCGAGCACGCCGACGCGACCGCCGCGTCCGGCGGGATCGTCCGCGGCTTCGAGGCCGACGCCGCGCTGCGGGCCGAGGCCACCGCGTCGCTCGCCGAGCTGTACGGCAGCCGCCTGCTGCGCGGCTGGGCCGACTACCGGGAGACCGGCTCGGTGTACATCCAGGCCGGGCCGCCGCCGCTGCCGTCCGACCTGGCCGCGATCTGCGCCGCGCTGCCCGGATCGGCCGTCCTCGCCGACGCGCCCGGCTTCCCGGACCGTCCGCCCGCCGTCGTCGAACGCCGCGCCGGGCACATCTCGCCGGGAGCGCTGCGCCGCGAGATCGTCACCGACCTGCTGCGGATCGGCGGACGCCGCACGACCGCGCCCGTCACGGGCCTCACCGAGGAGCCGGACGGCGCGCTCACCCTGCGGCACGGCGCGTCCGAGACCACGTTCGACCAGGTCGTCCTCGCCGCCGGGCCGTGGACGCCGGGCCTGCTCACCCGGCTCGGCCTGCCGCGCGACGGCCTGCGCACCAAACGCGTCCAGTACCGGGTGCACCCCGCCGGGAACCCGCCCGGACGGGTGTTCGTGGACGAGACGACCAGCCTCTACGGACGTCCCCACCGCGACGGCGTGCTGCTCGGCGTGCCCAGCGACCGCTACGACGTGGACCCCGACGACCGGCGTCCCGAACCGGCGCTCGCGCACGCCGCGTCCGCGCTGGCCCGCGCCACCTTCTCGGACCTGCGGCTCGGACGGGCCGTCCGGACCGTCGTCGCCGCCGACTGCTACCACCCCGACCCCGGCCTGCGGCTCCGGCCGGTCTCCGGCGCGTCCGCGCGGCTGTCGACCTTCACCGGCGGCAGCGGCGGCGCGGCGAAGACGGCGCTGGCCGCCTCCCGAACCGCCGCCGAGGAGCTGCTGCGGCTCCGCACCCCCGCATGACCCTCTTGGAGGCCCTGCCCATGTCCGAGTTCGACATCCCCCACCACCACACCGTCGGCATCGGCGCGGGCCCGGCGAACCTGAGCCTGGCCGCGCTGTTCGAGGCCGTCGCCCCGCACCGGCTCGTCCTGCTGGAGCGGCGTCCGGTCCCGACCTGGCACCCGCGGCTGCTGCTGTCGGGCGTCCGGATGCAGACCTCCTGGCTCAAGGACCTGGTCTCGCTCGTCGACCCCACCCACCGGCTGTCGTTCGTCAACTACCTCGTCTCGTCCGGACGGATCTACGCGCTCATCAACGCCCAGTTCAACGTCATCCCGCGGCGCGAGTACCAGCGCTACCTGGCGTGGGCGAGCGAGCAGATCGACGGGATCCGGTACGGCGTCCCCGTCGAGGAGATCGGCTTCGAGGAGGGGGTCGGCTTCTCCTACGTGAGCGACGGGCGGACGGTCGCCCGCTCCGACCACCTCGTCCTCGGACTGGGCAGCCTCCCCCACGTCCCGCCCGAGCTGTCCGGAATCGTCGGGGACGACGCGTTCGTCCCCGAGGAGCTGACCGCGCGGCTGCCCGCCATGGACCGCGACGCCCCCGTCTCGGTCGTCGGCGGCGGCCAGACCGGCGCCGAGTGCGTGCTCGAACTGCTCGGCCACGGCTTCACCGACGTCACCTGGCTCGGCCGGCGGCCCTGGTTCCAGCCGATGGACGACTCGCCGCCCGCCAACGACTTCTACCGTCCCGCCTACGTCGAGTTCCTCCAGCAGGTCACGCGGGAAACCCGGCGGCGGCTCATCGAGGGCCAGACGCTCACCGGCGACGCGATCACGCCCGGCGCGCTCCAGTCCATCTACCAGGCCAACTACGACGGCATGCTGCGGCTCGACCGGTACCCGCTGACCATGCGGCCCGGCCGGGACGTCACGTCCGCCGAACGCGACGGCGACGGGTTCGTCCTGTCGGCGACGTCCCCGACCGGGCACGAGAAGGTGTCCGCCCGGTACGTCGTCCTCGCCACCGGCCGCGCCAACACCCCGCCGCCGCTCGCGCCGTCCCTGACCGAGCTCATCGACCACGACGACGCCGGCGAGATGATCGTCGACTCGGACTACTCGCTGCGCTGGAAGGGCGCCGACCGCAACAAGATCTTCGTGCAGAACCGGGCCCGGTACACGCACGGCGTCGCGGACGCGAACCTGACGCTGCTCCCGGTCCGGGCCGCGACCATCATCAACTCGCTGTTCGAGCGGGAGGTCTACACCGTCCGCGACGCGGCGCCCAGCGTGGTCTGGGGCTGAGGGCCGTGCCGATCGACTACGACGGCCGGGTGTTCCGCTCGTCCGCGACCGAGACGGCGTCCGCCGGGGACGTCCCGGTCGGCCGCTACCACCAGGACGGCGACACCGTCTGGGCCGACTTCGACGGCGGCCGCGTCGTCCGCGGCTACCTGGTCGGCCGCCGCACCGGCGACGACAGCCTGGACCTCGCGTACTGCCAGGTCCTCGCGGACGCGACGGTCGTCAGCGGCCGGGTCCGCTCCGTCCCCGAACTCCTCCCGGACGGCCGCGTCCGCCTCCGCGAGGAATGGGAACGCTACGGCCCCCACGCCTCCCGAGGCGTCTCGGTGATCGAGGAGGTCTCCGCCTAGACACAGGATGAGCGCCCCCAGCCCTCAGGGGGCGCTCATCGTGAGGCGATCGTCAGGCCATCCACAGGCCACGTCCGTTCGACGCCCGCGCGCGGTTCCCGGTTCGGCCCGGTGTGGCCGGACGGGTACACCGCGTTGACCGGAGGGTGGACGGACGCGCCTTCGTGGCGGAGAGTAATGTGAACGGGGTCACACGGCGTCGAGCGGGGGCGAGACGTGATGAGGAGCACCGTCGTCGCGGCGGCCGCGGGCCTGGCATGCTCGGTCGCGCCGCTCAGCGCGTGCGCCCACGGGGCGGCCGCCCCGTCCATCAAACCGATCGGGGTCGTGACCGTCGACTCGCATCGCGGCTGCAAACCCGGGTCCCGGGTCGGCGTCTGGCAGGGCCGGCCCGAGATCGAGGGGGCGGGCCGCAACGCGACCCTCTGGGCCCTGGCCGACCAGACCCCCTTCAAGGCGGGCCGGGTCATCCGCCTCACCCTGCGCGTGACGGGACACGGCAGCCTGCGGCTCCGCACGCGCGGCCCGGGAGAGTCCGACCTCCCGCCGGTCTCCGGACCGTCCCCGGGCGGCGTCCCCTACGACCGTCCGGGCGACGAGTGGACACTGCTGTACCGCTTCCCGAGCGCGGGCTGCTGGCACCTCAAGTTCCACCGCGACGCCTCGGTCACGGGCCTCTGGCTCACCGTCCGCCGACCGTGAGCCGTCAGGGGCGCAGGGCGGTGGCGTAGTCCTTGAGGGCGGCCATGGCGTGGCGGTGCGGCTGCGGCCCCCAGGAGATGCGCGCGACGCCCAGTTCGGCGAGGCGCGAGACCTCCAGGCCGGGCAGGCACAGGATGTTGACCGGGCCCGGGAGCTCCTTGGCGAGGGTCGCGATCGCCGTCTCGTCCTGGACGAGGATCGGGTAGATCGCGTCGGCCCCGGCCGCAAGGTAGCGGCGGCCGCGGTCGAGCGCGGCGTCGATGACGTCCGGGGTCGCCCCCGACGCGCCGAGGAACACGTCCACCCGGGCGTTGATCACCAGGTCGGTGCCGTTCGCGCGGGCCGCCTCGCGGACCGCCGCCAGGTACTCGGCCTGGGCGGACGCGTCGACCAGGCCGCCCGCGGCGGGGTCGGTGTCCTCCAGGTTGCAGCCGACCGCGCCGATCCCGGCCAGCCGCGCGACCAGGTCGGCCGCCGGGAGGCCGTACCCGGCCTCGGCGTCCACGGTGACGGGCAGATCCCCCGCGACCCGGACGACCCGGGCGGCCGCCGCGAACATCTCCTCCATCGGAGCGCCCTGGTGGTCCTCGTAGCCGAGCATCGCGGACACCGCGGCGCTGGCGGTCGCGAGCGCCGGGTACCCGGCGTCCGCGACGACCCGCGCGCTGGCGGCGTCCCACACGTTGGGCAGGATCAGCGGGTCGCCCGGCCGGTGCAGCTCGCGCAGCCGTGCGGCCCTGTCGTTGTGAGCGGTCATCTCGGCTCCTCGTGATCGAGTCTCGCGTCCACAGTAGAGACGCCGAAGCGGGCCGGGACGTGACACATCCCGGCCCGCCTCACGAAGACGTCGATCAGCCGTGCGCGGTCACCCGGATGATCTTCACCGGGTGCTTCGGCAGGCCGTCCTGCGGGCCGGATCCCGGGATGATGCCGCCCGCGGCGATCTCGTCCAGGACGTTCATGCCCCGGGTGACCTTCCCGAGGACCGTGTACGCGGCCGGGATGTTCGCGTGCGTGTGGACGATGAAGAACTGGCTGCCGTTGGTGTCCGGCCCCCAGTTGCCCATCGCGACCGTGCCGCGCGGGTAGGTCTCCTTGCCGGTCAGCTCGTCGTCGAACTTGTAGCCCGGCCCGCCCTCCTCGGCGCGGTAGATGTCGCCGCACTGCAGGACGCCGAGGCGCTCGGAGTTCGTCAGCCGCCAGCACTGCGTGTGGTCGTAGAACTTCTGCCTCGTCAGGCTCGCGAAGTTCTCGACCGCGCAGGGGGCGTTCTGACGGTCCATGCGGATCCGGACCTCGCCGTGGTTGGTGACGATCCGGACGTCCACGGTGCCGTGCGCGCGGGTCTTCGCCTTCGGCGGGTGGACGGGCTTGGCCGCCGGGTTGTCGGGCGTCGGGGTGAAGACGCAGTGGGCCGTGCGCGCACTCGACGCGGACACCGACGCGGACGCCGGGGCCGCGGCGTTCGCGGCCGCGGACGGGACGACCGCGGCCGCTCCGGCGAGGGCGGCGACGGCGGTGGCGGTCAGGACGGGGGACATCCGGCGCGTTCTCATGCCGACAATCTAAAGATCATCTTGCCTGGCGGGCTTCGGCAAAACCCCACGAAAGCGAATGTCAGAGGCGGGAGGCACCATGGAGGTATGTGCCGCAGCATCAAGACGCTCCGCCCGCCGTACGCCGAGGACGTCACCGAGGACGACGTGCGCGCGGCCGCGCTCCAGTTCGTCCGGAAGATCTCGGGCTTCCGCGCACCCGCCGCGCACAACGCCGAGGCGTTCGACCGCGCCGTCGATGAGATCACCCGCGCCAGCGCCGCCCTGCTCGACACCCTGGAGGTCCGCGGCGCCAAGACCTGACCTGACCGGCCCGCCGCGGAGGGCGGACCGGCCTGTGCGCTCGTGCTTCTGCCCCGGCGGGCCTAGCGAGCGAGCTCGGCGGCGACCAGCTCGGCGATCTGGACGGCGTTGAGCGCCGCGCCCTTGCGCAGGTTGTCGCCCGCGGCGAACAGCGCGAGGCCGTTCTCGACGGTCTCGTCGCGGCGGATGCGGCCGACATAGGTCGCGTCCCGCCCGGCGGCCTCCAGCGGGGTCGGGACGTCGCTGAGCACGACGCCCGGCGCGCCCGCGAGCAGCTCCGCGGCCCGCTCCGGGCTGACCGGACGGTCGAACCGCGCGTTGATCTGCAGCGAGTGCCCGGTGAACACCGGCACCCGGACGCAGGTCCCGGAGACCTTCAGCCCCGGAATCCCGAGGATCTTGCGGCTCTCGTTGCGGAGCTTCTGCTCCTCGTCGGTCTCGGCCAGGCCGTCGTCCACGATCGAGCCCGCCATCGGCAGCACGTTGAACGCGATCGGCCGGACGTACACGTTCGGCTCGGGGAAGGCCACGGCCGAGCCGTCGTGGGTGAGCGCGTCCGCGCCCGGGGCGACCTTCAGCGCCTGCTGGTGCAGCTCGTCCACGCCGGCCAGGCCGCTGCCGGACACCGCCTGGTAGGTGGCCACGACCAGCGCGGACAGCCCGGCCTCCTCGTGCAGCGGGCGCAGCACGGGCATCGCGGCCATGGTGGTGCAGTTCGGGTTCGCGATGATCCCCTTGGGCCGCACGCGGGCGGCCTCGGGGTTCACCTCGGAGACGACGAGCGGGACGTCCGGGTCCATCCGCCAGCCGGACGAGTTGTCGATCACGACCGCCCCGGCCTCGGCGACCTTCGGCGCGAGCGCGACCGAGGTGGTCTTGCCGGCCGAGAAGAGCGCGATGTCCAGGCCGCTGAAGTCGGCGGACGCGGCGTCCTCAACGGTGATCTCCCCGTCGCCCCACGGGATCGTGCGTCCGGCCGACCGCGCCGAGGCGAACAGCCGGAGCTCGTCCACCGGGAAGTCCCGCTCGGCGAGGATCTTGCGCATGACCCCGCCGACCTGTCCGGTGGCGCCGACGATCCCGATTCTCATGCCGCTCCCTATCCCTACGCTCATGCCGTGACCTGGGGTGATTCAGTCTGCCGAGCCCGCGTCCGGGTCGTCCAGCAAGTTACCCTTCAGGACGACTTTAAGCATCGCTACACAGTGATCGCGCTCACGCGGGAGATCGGCAGGCCCTCGCGGGCGTCAGCGGAAGGCGTCCAGCCCGGTGATCGCCTTCCCGAGGGTCAGCAGATGCACCTCCTGCGTCCCCTCGTAGGTGAGAACGGACTCGAGGTTGTTCATATGCCTGATCACCGGGTATTCGAGTGTGATCCCGTTCGCGCCGAGGATCGTCCGGGCCTCGCGGGCGACGTCGATCGCGGCGCGGACGTTCGCGAGCTTGCCGAACGAGACCTGCTGCGGGGTGACCGTCCCGGCGTCCTTGGCGCGGCCGATGTGCAGGGCGACCAGCCCGGCCTGCCCCAGCGCGACCTCCATCCAGGCCAGTTTCTCCTGCGTGAGCTGGAACGCCCCGATGGGCTTGCCGAACTGCTCGCGCGTGCGCGCGTAGCCGACGGCCGCCTCGTAGCAGGCGCGTCCCGCGCCGACGGCGCCCCACAGGATCCCGTAGCGCGCCTCGGACAGGCAGCTCAGCGGCCCCTTCAGCCCGGTCACGCCCGGCAGGACGGCGTCGCCCGGCAGCCGCACCCCGTCCAGGATCAGCTCGGACGTCACCGACGCGCGCAGCGAGAGCTTCCGGTGGATGTCGGACGCGCCGAACCCCGGCGTCCCCGCCGGGACGAGGAACCCGCGGATCCCCTCGCCCTCGACCTTGGCCCAGACGACCGCGACGTCCGCGACCGAGCCGTTGGTGATCCACATCTTCGCGCCGGAAAGGACCCAGTCCGGGCCGTCCCGGCGCGCCCGGGTCCGCATGTCGCCGGGGTCGGAGCCGCGGTCGGGCTCGGTGAGGCCGAAGCAGCCGATCGCCTCGCCCGCCGCCATCCGGGGCAGCCACGCGGTCCTCTGCTCCTCCGAGCCGAACTTGTGGATCGCCGCCATCGCCAGCGAGCCCTGCACGGACACGAAGCTGCGCAGCCCCGAGTCCGCCGCCTCCAGCTCCCGGCACGCCACCCCGTACGCGACGGCGCTCGCCCCGGTGCACCCGTAGCCGTCCAGATGCATCCCGAGCAGGCCGAGTTTCCCCAGCTCAGGGGCAAGATCGCGAGCGGGGAACACGCCGTCCTCGAACCACTCCGCCAGATGCGGGGTGATCTTCTCGGCGACGAACGCGCGGACGGTGTCCCGCACCATCCGCTCCTCGCCGGAAAGGCCGTCGTCCACGCGAAGCACGTCCATCCGGGCATCCCATCCCTCGGGGGCAGAACGACGCGGCCAGGGTACGACGGCCCCTTTATCGGGGACGTTCTCAGGGTCACTTCAGGGCGAATCCCGATGTCGCTCGCATATCAGGAGAGGGAGACTCTGGGTATGGACATGCAGAACAGCACCAAGCAGCTCCGCCGGACCCGCGACGGCAAGATGATCGCCGGGGTGTGCTCCGGCGTCGGCCGCTACCTGGGCATCGACCCCAACCTGGTCCGGCTGGGCCTGGGCGTCTTCACCCTGTTCGGCGGCGCGGGCATCGCGCTCTACGTCATCGCCTGGCTGGTCATGCCGGAGGACGGCGCCGAGTCGTCGGTCGCCGAGGACCTGTTCCAGAAGGCCAAGGAGAACCCCACCGTCCAGGACGCGACGCAGAAGGCCAAGGACAAGGCCAGGGAGACCTTCGCCAACTCCGACAAGCCCGGTAAGTGACCGCGCGGTCCGCGCGGCCGGCGCGACCGCGTCAGGACGGCGAAGCGGACGGCCGGACGCCCCCGGCTCGTCCCGGCCGAGTCCCACCGGCCCGGGTCTCGCCCGCCCGGGTCTCCCCGGGCCGCGCCTCCGCGGGCACCTCCGCGCCCGCGGACGCCTCGGGAGCCGCGGGCGCCTCAGCGCCGCCGGGCGCCTCCACCCCCGCCCCGGCGGCGGCCTCCTCGGCGATGGCCTCCTCGGCCTGCCGCTGAACGGGCCCCTCACACTCGTCGCACGCCTCACCTCCGGCGTGCCCGTCACACGCCACGGGCGCCCCGGCGCACGCGGCCGCCTCGGGCACCGCCCACGCCCCGCTCCCCGCGAGCTCCTCGGGCACCGCGTGCCCGTCCCGCCCGGCGAGCCCGCCCAGCGGCTCGTGCGACACCCCGGATACTCCGGACACCTCAGACAGTTCGGGCACCTCGGACGGCTCGGACGGCTCGGACGGCTCGTGGACGGCGAGGATCTCCTGCTGGGCCTCGGAGGGTTCCCGCGGTTCGCGGATGCCGAGACGCTCCCGGGCCGTCGAGATCAGCGAGCCGCGCAGCTGGTTCCAGGTGAGGGTGAGCATCGCGGCGACCGACAGGCCGAGGACGCCCGCGAACGCGACGACGGTCTCCGGACCGAGGTACTGCGCGGCCGCGCCGCCCGCCAGGATGCCGATCCCCTGGCCGGCGAGGATGCCCGACTGGGCGAGCCCGAACGCCTGCGCCCGGCCGTCCGCCGGGACGGCCGCGACGAACGCGGCGTTCGCGGCGAGCTGGTAGGCGCTGCCCACCCCGGACAGCGCGTAGATCGCCACCACGCCCCACAGCGGCGGGTGCGCGCCCGCGACGATCAGCGGCGCGCAGGCGAGCATCGCCATCCAGCCCATCGACCGCAGCCGGTTCGTCGGCCGGACGAACCGGCTGAAGACGAACGCGCCGAACACCATTCCGGTCGGCATCGCCGACATCAGCAGCCCGACCGTCAGCGGGTTCCGGTCGAAGGTGGCGGCGTAGGGCGCGGCGATCCCCTCCGGCAGGACGTAGAACGCGCACAGCCACGCGAACGAGACCAGCGCCCGCAGGACCGGGTCGCCGAACACCAGGCGCGCGCCGTCCCGGGTGCCGCGCCACAGGCTCCGCGACGCCCGCTCGTGCTCGCGCGGCGCGGGTCTGCGGCGCATCCCCACCACCAGGATCAGCGCGGACGCCGCGAACGTGAGGGCGTCCAGCCCGAGCGCCTGGTAGGTGCCGACCATGGCCACGATCGCGCCGCCCGCGACGAACCCGAGCATCTGGGTGGCCTGGTGGGTGATGTTGTTGATGGCCGACCCGGCGACGTACCTGTCCCCCTCCAGGACGTCCGGGAGCAGGGCCGCGCGCGCGGCGGTGAAGGGCGCGCCGAGCAGGACGCTGAGGAAGACCAGCGCGCACAGCACCCAGAACGGGAGCGCCCGCAACGCCATCAGCGCGAGCAGGACCGTCCGCGCCACGTCGCACATGACCATCACCGTGCGGCGCGGGAACAGGTCGGCCAGCCCGGACAGCACCGGCCCGCCGACGATCGGCGGCAGGTAGGTCAGCGCGTAGGTGAGGGCGGTGTAGAGCGCCGATCCGGTGCGCTGGAAGACCAGCACGGCCAGCGCCACCTGCGCGAGCTGGTCGCCGATGAACGACAGCGCCTGCGCCAGCCACAGCGCTCGGAACTCGCCCACCGCGAACACCTCGCGATAGGTGGCCTGCGCCTCCGCCGGCCGCCGGTGCCGTCCGCTCTGCCGTCCAGCCACGCGCTCTCCACTCCGCTCTCCCTCCTCCCATTAACTCACGCTGCGTGGCAGTTATGTGACCTACCGTGCCCAATTCATGGAACACATTGCCGGACGGACGCCTTGACCCGCCCGTGATCTGCGCTTATCCGCTCACGCGGTCAGTAGCCGAGCTCGTGCAGCCGGGCGTCGCCGATGCCGAAATGATGGGCGATCTCGTGCACCACGGTGATCCGGACCTCCTCGACGACCTGTTCGGCGGTCGAACAGACCCGGAGGATCTGGTCACGGTAGATCGCGATGTGATCGGGCAGGACACCGGCGTACCAGTCGCCGCGCTCGGTGAGAGGCACCCCGTGGTAGAGGCCGAGCAGCCCTGGCGCGGGCGCGACGTCCTCGACGACGATGACGACGTTGCGCATGTGCGCGGTCAGCTCGGCCGGGATGGAGTCGAGGGCCTCGGCGACCAGGTCCTCGAACGCCTCTCGCGACATCTCGATCACATCGCCCATTCTGCTCCACGAAGGGAGACGCCTTGCCGCGCAGTACCCCAAAGCCCGGAAGTCTGGCCTCCCGCGTAAGCCTGACGTCCGTCCGCACGGGCCTGAGGGCCGCCCGCGCCCACGCGGCGGACGGGCTGAGGCCGGTGACGTCCCGCCTGCGGACGCCCCGCACCCGCCGCGCCGGAGGCGTCCTGGCAGTGATCATCGTCGGCCTGGCGGGAGGGCTCGCCGGCCTGCTCCTCGGCGGACGCGTCGCCACCCCGATCGGCCCCACGGACGTCTCACTCACCCTCCAGGCGTCCTTGCACGGCGGGACGACCATCGCGATCCCGCCGCTCGGCGACCTCCACCTCGACACCCACTGGGGCCCGGTCGCGCTGCGCGCCCAGGTGACCCAGCTGCGCCTGGCCGACGCCCGCGCGTTCATCGAGAGCCCCGGCGTGTCCGACCAGCAGATGACCGACCGGATCGCCGGGCAGCTCTGGCACGGCGTCTGGATCATGCTGCTCAAGGCCGTCCTCGCCGCCCTGGCGGGTGCGTTCCTCTCCGGCCTCCTGGTCTTCCGTTCGTGGCGGCGGGCCCTGGCGGGTTCCGGCGCGGCGCTCACCGGGATGCTCGCCGTCTCCCTGGCCGCCTGGCTGTCCTTCAGCCCGTCGTCCCTGGCCGAACCCCGCTACACCGGCCTGCTCGCGAACGCGCCCCGCGTCGTCGGCGACGCCCGCAACTTGGTCGAGCGCTTCACGTCCTACCGGGCGCAGCTCGCCCGTCTGGTCGGCAACATGTCCCGGCTGTACGCGGCGACGTCCACCCTCCCGACCTACGAGCCCGACCCGTCCACGCTGCGGATCGTGCACGTCTCCGACATCCACCTGAACCCGGCCGCCTGGGACGTGATCCGCTCGGTCGCCGACCAGTTCCAGGCCGACCTGATCATCGACAGCGGCGACCTCATGGACCACGGCACCCGCGCCGAGGACAAGTTCGCCGGCGACATCTCGACCTTCCGCGTCCCCTACGTCTACGTCCGCGGCAACCACGACTCACGCGGCACCCAGAAGGCCGTCGCCCGGCAGAAGAACGGCGTCGTCCTGGACGACACCACCCGCCAGATCGAGAACCTGCGGATCTACGGCGTCGGCGACCCCCGCTACACCCCGGACAAATCCACCCGAGGCGACAACGTCGGCGACGCCCAGATGCGCGCTGAGGGCCTCCGCAAGGCCGAGAGGCTCAGGGCGTCCGGGGCCCACCCGGACATCGTGATCGTCCACGACCCCGCCGAGGGCGCCGCGTTCTCCGGCCTTACCCCGCTCATCCTGTCCGGCCACACGCACAAGCGGGAGACCAGCCTGCTGCCCACCGGCACCCGCCTGTTCGTCCAGGGCTCCACCGGCGGCGCGGGCCTGCGCGGCCTCGAACACGAGGAGCCCACCCCGATCGAGCTCTCCGTCCTCTACTTCAGCCGCGCCACCCACCGCCTCCAGGGCTGGGACGACCTGCGCCTCGGCGGGCTCGGCCTGACGTCCGCCCAGATCGAGCGCCACCTCGAGCCCAAGCCCGACCACCCGGTCACCCCGCCCGCCCCGTCCCCGGCCCCCACCCCGTCGTCCCCGTTCCCGTCCCTGCCCGCGTCCCAGTGGCCTACGACACCTCCGTCCCGTCCATAACCGTTTGTGCTTCCCACGACGTTGTCCCCTATGCTGGGCACAACGGTGGGCCCAGCCCGCCTTAGGCCCCCTTCGTCTAGCGGCCTAGGACGCCGCCCTTTCAAGGCGGTAGCGCCGGTTCGAATCCGGTAGGGGGTACTTCCAAAGAGGGAACGGGCGTTCGGGCCCTTCTTCGCCTTCTTGCTTCGCCGGACCAGGTTCTGGTCCGGCGTTGTCATTTTGTGGTGGTTTGCCGGGCGCGTTCCTAGGCGTCTCGGGACATGCGGTGGGCGCCGATAGACAGGAAGACGAGCAGGTAGGTGGCCAGTTCTGTGAGGGCCATGGTGGTCGTGGGGGCTCGCAGGGCACTGGTGCCCGATTGCGGGTGGACTCTGGAGAGGGCCTGGTAGGCGCTGACGAGGAGCCAGCGGTCGGGTGCGTAGGTCCATTTCTCGACGGCGTGCGTGGCGCCGTAGGTGAGCCAGACGACGGCGAACATGACCGAGATCGCGCCGGCGGTGTGCCGGATGAGGGCGCCCAGGCCGTAGCCGATCAGGCCGACCACGGCGAGGTAGAGGCCGGTGCAGGCCACGGACCGCAGGACGCCGGGGTCGGTCAGGTGGACGTCGAGGTGCTTCGACGAGAGCATCCACTGGCCGCCGAGGAAGGTGACGAAGGCGAGGGCCAGGCCGGCGGTGAGCATGACGCCGCCCGCCACCACGGCCTTGGCCGCGAAGACCTTTCCGCGCCTCGGAACGGCGGAGAACGCGGTCCGGATCGTCCCCGTCTCGTACTCCACGCTGACGGCGAGGACCCCGAGCACACCGAAGGCGAGCTCGCCGATCGGCATTCCGGCGAAGGTCTCCGCCAGCGGGTCGAAGGACGCCTTGTCGTCCGCGGACATGGTGTTCCAGGACTCGGTGATCGACAAGGTGTCGAACAGGCCGAAGGCGAGCACGAACAGCAGCGCGCAGAGCAGGGTCAGCCAGGTGGAGCGGACCGAGCGCAGCTTGATCCACTCGGCGGTGAGCATTCCCCGCGTGACGAGGAGGCCCGAGGTCAGGACGGGTTCAGGCGTCACGGGAGACCCTCCAGGCGCCGAGCGCCAAGAACACGAGCAGGTAGAGCGCGAGGCCGGAGTAGGCGAGTTCGAGGGACGGGATCCGCAGCGCAGGTCTCCCTGTGGCCGGGTGCGCCCGGGTGATGGCGTCCGCGATGTTGAACAGGAGCATCCGGGACGGCAGGTAGGAAAGGTGGTCGAGGATCCTTCCGACCGGGTAGGCGAGCCAGAGGAGCGCCACCAGGACCGCGATCGCGGCGGCGCCGTGCCGCAGGATCGCGCCGAGCCCGACCCCGATCATCGTCACCACGAACAGGTACAGACCGGCGGAGAGGACGGCCCGCAGAACGCCGGGATCTCCCAGATGGACCTCGAGGTGCTCGGGCGACAGCATCGCCTGCCCCAGAAGGAACGAGCCGAAGGCGAGCAGCATCCCGAGGACCAGCGAGACCGTCCCGGCCACCAGCGCCTTGGCGGCGTAGACACGCCCCCGCCGGGGTACCGCCGAGAACGTCGTGCGGATCATGCCCGTCCGGTATTCGGAGCTGACCGCGAGCACCCCGAGGACGCCGAACGCCAGCTCGCCGAAGATCAGCCCGATGAACGAGTCCCCCAGCGGATCGAGCCGCGCCTTGTCCTGGGCGGTCATCGTGGCCGCGTCGCTCGCGTCCGACGAGGTGGCCAGGACGCCGAGGACGACGGCGACGAGCGTCGCGAACAGTACCGTCACGGTGGTGGAGCGGACCGAACGCAGCTTGATCCACTCCGAGCGCAGCACCCCGCGCCCGGGCAGGAGGGACGGCGCGGTCATCGGCTGCCGCCCTTCGCGCGGTACTGCACGGACGCGTCGGTGAGCTTCATGTACGCCTCCTCCAGTGAGGCCTGCCGCCTGGCCAGTTCGTAGACCTCGACGCCGTGGGCGGCGGCCACCTCGCTGATGGCCTCGGTGGTCAGGCCGGTGACCGCGAGCCCGCCGTCCGGTTCGGCGGCGACCCGGGCGCCCTTGGCGGTGAGCAGATCGGCGAGACGCCGGGTCCGCGGCGTCCGGACGAGGACGTCGTTCAGCGAGCTCGACCGGATGAAGTCGGCCATTCCGGTGTCGGCGATCAGGGCCCCTCGTCCGATCACGATCAGGTGGTCGGCGGTGAGGGCCGTCTCGCTCATCAGGTGGCTGGACACGAAGACCGTGCGGCCCTCGGACGCCAGCGACCTCATGAGGGTGCGGATCCAGACGATGCCCTCGGGGTCGAGCCCGTTGACCGGCTCGTCGAACATCAGGATCGGCGGGTCGCCGAGCAGGGCCACGGCGATCCCGAGCCGCTGCCGCATCCCCAGCGAGAAGCCGCGGACGCGCTTGCGGGCCACGCCGGACAGGCCGGTCCGCTCCAGGACCTCACCGACGCGAGAACGCGGCAGGTCGTTGGCGGCCGCCAGCCATTCCAGGTGGTTCCCGGCGCTCCGTCCGCCGTGCACCGCACCCGCGTCCAGCAGGGACCCCACGACGCGCAGCGGCTTGTCGATCGTCCGGTAGGCGACGCCGTTGACCAGGGCCCGTCCGGACGTGGGGGTGTCCAGTCCGAGGATCGCCCGCATCGTCGTGGACTTGCCCGCGCCGTTGGGCCCCAGGAAGCCGGTGACCTGGCCGGGGCGAACCACGAAGGACAGGCGGTCGACGGCCGTGACAGAGCCGTGGCGTTTGGTGAGCTCGTGGACTTCGATCATCAGGTCTCCTTGACCAGGGGTGTCCTTCATTCCGCGTTCCACGGTGGCGGTCCGGGCGGTGGCGGTTCGTCCCCCGGCGGGCCCTTTCTCGGCTCTGCACGGGGGCATACGAGCGGCGCGATCATCGGTGCGCGTACGCCTGCGGGGATACGTCCACAGGGCGATGCGGTATCCCGGAACGCGCACCTACGGTCGGGGCATGCATTCCGAGCTCCGCCCGCCGCTGTTCGGGTGGGTGCGCGCCGGGCACTGGCGGGCGCTGGACCATCTCGCCGCCGCGGCATGCGCCCTGATGATGCCGATGTCGTTGTGGAAGTACATGCGCACGCCGGGCGTCGCCCTACTGGTGCTCTCCGGGACGGCGCTGGTCGTCGCGGCGGTGGCGCTGCGGCGGCGGTACCCGCTGGGGGCGGTGCTCGCGATGACCGCCTCGATCCTGACCGTGCTTCCCGTCCACGGCGGCGGGGGTGCGGGTCCGCCGGTCATGGCGATGCCCTACGTCCTCTACTCGGCGGCGTCCCTCTGCCGCCCCCGCACCGCGGTCGTCGCGCTCGCCGTGGCGCTGGCGCCGGTACTGGCGATCGCGACCTCGCCCAGCCGGGGCATGGTCATGTTCGTCTTCCTCTTCGTCACCGTGTGGACGGTCGGCTTCGCGGTGGGACAGCACCGCGCCTACACCGAGAACCTGCTCCGGCAGCAGGCCGCGCGGCAGGCGGAGCAGATCGTGCGCCAGGCCGAGCGGGCCGAGGCCGAACGGCACAAGGCCCGGCGCCAGGTCACCGAGGAACGGATTCGGATCGCCCGCGAGCTGCACGACGTGGTCGCGCACAGCATGAGCGTGATCACCGTCCAGGCCGGCTTCGGGCATCTCGTGATCGACGATCGGCCGGCCGAGGCCCGCACCGCGCTGGGCATCATCGAGTCCACCGGCCGGGAGACGCTGGGCGAGATGCGCCGGCTACTCGGACTGCTCCGCGAGGACGACCCGGGCGGCCCGGGCGGCCCGGCGGACGTCTCCATCCGCGCCCCCGCCCCAGGGCTGGCGGATCTGGAACGGCTCGTGACGCAGACCGCCCAAGCGGGCGTCCGGGTCGAACTCGCCATCAGCGGACGGCCGCGCGACCTGCCCGCCGGGATCGACCTGTCGGCCTACCGAATCGTCCAGGAGGCCCTGACCAACGTGGTGAGGCACTCCGGAACCACGGCGGCCCGCGCCGTCATCGACTACCGGGCCGGCGAGCTGGCCATCGAGGTGACCGACGACGGCAGCGGCGGCACCGCGCCCCCGGTCCACGGGCACGGCCTGGACGGCATGCGGGAACGGGTCAACCTCTACGGCGGCCGGTTCCACGCGGGCCCCCTGCCCGGCCGGGGCTTCCAGGTGGCCGCCCGGCTCCCCCTGGCCGAGGATCCCGCGTGATCCGCGTGGTGGTCGCCGACGATCAGGCCCTGGTACGGGCGGGGCTGGCGGGCATCGTCGAATCGGCGGCCGACCTGACCGTGGTGGGCGAGGCGGCCAACGGACTCCACGCCGTCGAGCGGGCCCGCCGGGAACGGCCCGACGTCGTGCTCATGGACGTGCGCATGCCCGAAATGGACGGCATCGAGGCGACCCGGCTCATCACGTCGTCCACGGAGGTGCGCGTCCTGATCCTGACCACCTTCAACCTGGACGAATACGTCTTCGGGGCGCTGCGCGGCGGAGCCAGCGGCTTTCTCCTCAAGGACACTCCGCCCCTGGACCTGCTGGCCGCCGTCCGAGTGATCGCGGCCGGTGACGCGCTGCTGGCCCCCGGCATCACCCGGAGACTGATCGAGGAGTTCGCGGCCCGGCCGGAACCCGACCCCTTCCCGGCGACCCCAGCGGCGCTCGACGCCGTCACCGACCGCGAACGCGAGGTCCTCGTCCTGGTGGCCAAGGGCCTGACCAACGCCGAGATCGCCCAGCGGCTGTACATCGGCCCCGGCACGGCCAAGACCCACGTCCGCCGCCTGCTCGCCAAACTCGACGCGCGCGACCGCGTACAGCTCGTCATCATCGCCTACCAGACGGGCCTGATCCCCCTGCGCTGACGCACCGGCACCGTGCCGCGTCCTTCGTCGCATCAGGCTGCGAGAAAAGATGATCAGGATGGGGGTTCGGCGGGATACCATCCCACCACTCACATCACACCCCCGCACAAAAGGTGTCAGCATGCGCAAACTCACCGCAGTCGTCGTCGGCGGCGCGGCGCTGGCGACCGCTCTCGCCACGGCGCTCCCGGCGTCCGCGGACGCCGGTCACCGGGCCGCCTCCGGCTCGTCGTTCCGGACCGGCTCGGACGTCTCGTCCAGCGCCGCGATGGTGCGCACCGGCAAGATCCACTACTACAAGGCCAAGGAGATCCGCGGCGCGAAGGTCTGGGGCCACTGGTACTGGGCCCGCAAGGGGACCGGTCCCGCCTTCGTCTTCATGGTGACCAAGGTCAAGGACACCCGCGGCGACGGCAAGAGCGCCGGGTTCTGCTACGACCTGTGGGGCGGCAAGGGCCACGACGCGATCCACGACATGTGCTTCGTCACCCACGGCGGCAACGGGGCGGTCCGCCGGATCTCCGGCCCGCTCGAAGGCACCGAACACTTCCGCGTCTACGCGGCCGTCGGCCGCCTGGACAGCAAGAAGCACGTCTTCTACACCTCGCTCAACGGTCCCAAGCTCCGCGTCCGCTGAGACCGACCGCACACGCGTGGTTTGACGACGGCCGGACCCTTCGGGTTCGGCCGTCTTCTCGTGGGCATTCACACCCTTCACCCCACTTGTCCCTCAGGCCCGGGAGGACTACTCAAAGAAGGAGATCCTTCCCCCCGAACCCCCGAGGAGAAATGAATGCGCCGACTCCTGCTTGGTCTCGTCCCGCTGGCGATCGCCGGGGCGATCTCGGCGGCACTGCCCGGCACCGCCGAGGCCGCCGTGCACCGGGCACCGGACACGGCGGGCCTCGCCCCGCGGACCGTCGCGGCCGCGCGGGGTGACGTCTCGGCCCAGGCCAAGACGCTGCACTACGGCGACAAGGGCGCGTCGGTGAAGTACCTCCAGACCCGCCTGCGGGCGCTGCACTACGACCCGGGCACGGTCGACGGCCGGTACGGCAAGGACCTGCGGTACGCGGTCTACGCCTTCCAGCGCGTCAACAAGATCACCCCGAGCAGCACCGTGGGCTCGAGGACCTGGAAGGCCCTCGCGCACCCGGCGCAGCCGCCGCGCATCATCAAGGGCGGGGCGGCGAACCGCGTCGAGATCTCCAAGAAGCACCAGCTCGTCGTGCTCTACAAGAACAACAGGGTCCAGCTGATCACCATCACGTCCACGGGCTCCGGCAAGCGGTACTGCTCGCAGGGCAAGTGCGAGTACGCGCGGACGCCGTCCGGGAACTTCCACGTTCTGCGGAAGATCAACGGCTGGCGGCACGCGCCGCTGGGCGGCCTCTACAAGCCGATGTACTTCCACGGCGGTTACGCGCTGCATGGGGAGCCGAGCGTCCCGCTGTACCCGGCGTCGCACGGCTGCGCGCGCATCCCGATGTACCACACGGCCGACCTGCTGTTCCGGCTCGTGCCGGTGGGCACCGCCGTCTACGTGCGCTGACCCGCCAGGAGGCGCGGTGGGCGGGTCGCCCACCGCGCCGGGCCGATCCGGGGGCCCGGGGGTCGGTGACGGGCTCCGGTCGGTGTGGCCCGGCGTGGTGGGCGTCCTTGCGGGAGAGATTGATTACTCTCCGCAGCCTCTTCATTACCCTCGAGCATGATCGCTAACCGTGCGATGGGAATCTCCTGAAACGAACGGGAGAACCGGGAGGGACGAGGCGCCCCAGACCGGACGGCGCGGACTACGATTGCCCCATCATGCAAACGTCGGACGGAGCGGGGACGGATCCGGTGACGCGCAGACGGCTGGGGCAACTGGAGGCTGAGGTGCTCGCGGCGCTCGCCGCCGCGGAGCGGCCGGTCGCGACCGCGGAACTGCGCGACGCGCTGATCGGCGCGCCCGCCTACACCACGGTGAACACGATCCTGTTCCGGCTGCTGGGCAAGGGCCTGGTCAGCCGGATGCGGGAGGGCCGCCACTTCCTCTACAAGCTGGCGGTGGACGAGTCCCGGCTCGTCGCCGACCAGATGCACGACCGGCTCCGGGTCGCCAGCGACCCGCCCGAGGTGCTGGCCCGCTTCGTCGCGACGCTGAGCCGCGAGGAGGAACTGACACTCCGCGCCATCCTCGCGAGCCCGCCCGACCCCGCCTTGAACCTCCCCAACGTGGATCTCACCGGCGTGGATCTCACCGGCGTGGACCTCATCCCGCTGGACCGCCCTGCCGAGAAGGCGCAGGTGGACGGCGGCCTTGACCTGAAGAGCGGTTGAGGTCGTAGCGTTCTCGGCATGAGCGACATTTGGCACGGCGACGACCTGGATCTCGACGCGTTTCTGGACCGCATCGGCTACGACGGCGACCGGGTCCCCACGCTCGCGACGCTCCGCGCGCTACACCGTGGCCACACCACGTCGATCCCGTTCGAGAACCTTGAGCCCGCGCTCCGCCGGCCCGTCCTGCTGGACGTGCCGTCCCTTCAGGACAAGATGGTGCGTTCCGCCCGCGGCGGCTACTGCTTCGAACACGCCGCGCTGTTCGCGGCCGCGTTGGAACGGCTCGGTTTCGACTTCACCGGCGTCGTTGGACGCGTCGTCGTCGGCGCGCCGGAGGGGGCGATCCGTCCCGCGACGCACGCGCTGCTGGTGGTCCGGCCCCAGGACGACGACCGCGAGTGGCTG
Source organism: Spirillospora sp. NPDC052269 (assembly GCF_040679435.1). Classification (NCBI taxonomy): domain Bacteria; kingdom Bacillati; phylum Actinomycetota; class Actinomycetes; order Streptosporangiales; family Thermomonosporaceae; genus Spirillospora; species Spirillospora sp. NPDC052269. Next base: position 217,002 of record NZ_JBFAUU010000005.1, on the reverse strand, counting down.
TGCGACGTCGGGTTCGGCGGCGGACCGCTGGAGCCGCTGCCGCTCGAGGACGGCGTCGAGTCCGACCAGGACGGCTGGCGGTTCCGGCTCGTCCGGCTCGACGACGACGAGTTCGGCGTGCGGAACTGGACGCTCCAGCAGGACGGCCCCGAGGGCTGGACGCGGCGGCACGTGTTCACGCAGGTCCGCGCGTTCCCGATCGACTTCGCCCTGGGCAGCCACTACGTCGCCACCAACTCCCACTCGCCGTTCGTCGAACGCGTGTACGCGCAGCGATTCGCCGCGGACGCCCTCCGGCAGCTGGACAACCTGACCCTGACCACCACCTGGCCCGACGGCACGCGCGAGACCCGCGAGCTGGACCGGTCCGAGTTCCTCAAAGAACTCGCGGACCTCGGGATCGTCCCCGCGGACGAGGACGTCGACGACCTTCTGAAGGTGATCGGCTAGAGCGCGTCCGCCAGGAGTTCGGCCAGGTGGACGGCGCGTCGCCCCGTCCCCTGGATGATCTGGACGCGGCACGAGAACCCGTCCGCCAGGACGAGCGGGGCCTCGCGCGCCTTCGGGTACAGCTCGCGTTCGGCGCAGCCCTGCGACACCTCCCAGTGCCCGCGCGCGAACCCGAAGTCGCCCGCCAGGCCGCAGCACCCCGCCCCGACCACGTCCGTCCGCACCCCGAGCCGTTCAAGAACCCGCAGGTCAGGGTCATATGACCCCTTGGCCTCCTGATGGCAGTGCACCTGCGCGACGGCGTCCCGGTCGACCGTCCCGAACGGCCACGGATCGGCGTCCGCGACAAGCTCGGCGAGCGTGACCACGCACGCGGCGAGGCGGTGCGCGCGCGGATCGTCCGGCAGCAGCTCGGGCGCCTCGTCCCGCAACATGACCGTGCAGGACGGTTCGAGCCCGACGACCGGCAGCCCGGCGTCGAGCGCGGGTTCGAGCACGTCCAGCGTCCGCCGCAGCACACGCTTCGCGATCCCGAGCTGCCCGGTGGAATGCCAGGTCAGGCCGCAGCAGACCGCGCGCGGCGGCAGGACGGCCCGATGCCCGGTCGCAGACAGGACGGTCACGGCGGCGCGTCCGACCTCGGGCGTGTGGAAGGCGGTGAACGTGTCCGGCCACAGCACGACGGGCCGTCCACCGGACCGTCCGGGCAGGCCGTCCCGCAGCGGACGGACGGCGAAGGGCGGCAGGTCACGGCGCGGTTCGATCCCCGCCGCGAGCTTCACCGCCTTCGCGACCCCGGGCCATCGCAACGCCGCGTTCGCCACCCCCGCCGCTCCCGGGACGGCCGTCGCGAGGCGCGACCACAGCGGCAGCCACCCCATCGAGTAGTGCGCCATCGGCCGGACGCGCCGCGCGTAATGGCGGTGCAGGAACTCGGCCTTGTACGTGGCCATGTCGACGTTGACCGGGCAGTCACTCGCACACGCCTTGCACGAGAGGCACAGGTCGAGCGCGTCCCGCGCCTCGGTCGAGCGCCACCCGTCCCGCAGCGAGTCTCCCCGCAGCAGCTCGGCCAGCACCCGGGCCCGCCCCCGCGTCGAGTGGACCTCGTCCCGGGTGACCTTGAACGAGGGGCACATGGACGTCCCGGCGTCCACCGCCCGGCACGCGCCGACGCCCACGCATCGCTGCACGGCCGCCGCGAACGACCCGCCGTCGCGCGCCAGCGCGTGCACCGGAGTGATCGTGAGGCGGTCCGCCCCCGGCCCGGGACGCAGCCGATCGTCCAGCGGCTCCGGATCGGCGACCACACCCGGATTGAACGTGCGGCCCGGATCGAAGAGGTGCTTGAACGCGGCGAACGCCGCCCGCAGCTCCGGCGAGTACATGCGGTCGAGCAGTTCGGACCGGGCGCGGCCGTCGCCGTGCTCCCCCGACACCGAACCGCCGTGCGCGACGACGAGATCGGCCGCGTCCTCGGCGAACGCCCGGTACACCCCCGGACGCGTCGCCAGCGGAAAGTCGAGCCGCACATGCAGGCAGCCCTCGCCGAAATGCCCGAACGGCACGCCTCGCAACCCGTGCGTCCGCATCAATGCGTACAGTTCCCGCAGGTACGACGCCAGCCGGTCGGGCGGGACGGCCGAGTCCTCCCAGCCGGGCCACGCCTCGCCGCCGTCCGGAAGGCGCGTCACGATGCCCGCGCCCGCCTCCCGAATCCACCACAACTCCCGCATACGTCGCGGATCGTCCACGACGACGGAGTGCTCGCTCACCCGGGCGATCGCCCGCGCGGCCTCGCGCGCCGCCTCCCGGCTCTCCCCGCCGACCTCGCAGTACAGCCAGCCGCCGCCGGGAGGGAGGTCGGATCCCGCGTCCCGGCGCCCCGGCCGGGTGCGCAGCGCCGCGAGCAGATCGGACGCCATGCCCTCGACGGTCAGCACCGTCCCGGACGCCGCGATCGCGGGCGCCGCCTCCGCCGCTTCGTACACGTCCGGAAAACCGAGCACCGCCAGCGCCCGCGCCTTCGGCGGCTCCACCAGCCGGACGGTCGCCTCGGTGACGATCCCGCACGTCCCCTCGGCTCCGACCAGCGCCTTCGCCACGTCGAACCCGTTCTCGCGCAGCAGATGATGCAGCCCGTAGCCGGACCCCTGCCGCTCGAACCGTCCGAGTTCGGTGCGCAGCGACCCGAGATGCGCGTCCCGCAGCGCCCGCAGACCTCGTTCGAGCTCAGGGTCGTCGACACCGCCGCGCCGCGCGGTGACATGGCGCCCGTCCGCGAGCAGAAGCCGCAGCTCCAGGACGTTCGCGGCCGTCGTCCCGTAGGCGACGCTGTGCGATCCGCACGCGTTGTTGCCGATCATCCCGCCGAGCGTGCACCGCGAATGCGTGGACGGATCGGGCCCGAACGTCAGCCCGTGCGACGCCGCCGCGGCCCGCAGATCGTCCAGGACGACCCCGGGCTCGACCACGGCCGTCCGCGCCTCGGCGTCGATCGCCCTGATCGCCGTCAGGTGCCGCGAGACGTCGACGACGAGCCCGTCCCCGATCGCGTTCCCCGCCACGGACGTCCCGCCGCCTCGCACGGTCACCGGCACCCCGGCCTCGACCGCCACCCGCCGGATCCGTTCGAGGTCCTCGACCGAGCGCGGCTCCGCCACCGCGACCGGAACACGCCGGTACAGGGACGCGTCCGAGGAGTAGGCCGTCCGCGCCGTCAGGTCGGTGCGGACGATCCCAGAAAGCTCCCCGGCAAGTGACCCGACCATTCCCTCACGGTAACCAGGTCCGCCCGGCGGACCGACGACCGGCACGGGACGACACCGCCACAGGACAGGCCGACGTGCCGCCTCGGGACGTCGCCGCCGCGGCCCCGTCGGCCTCGCGGAGCGCACGCGCTCCGCTCACCCCGCGGCGACCGTCCCTCGCCCGAGCGCCGTGCCCCCACAACCCACACTCGAACACACGGAATTCCGCAGGACGAAAATCAGCCGGGCCTTGGCACGACGTCACATCGTCCGGCGCGAATGCTTGTCAGAAGTCCGCGCCACCGATCGTGACTCAGCTCCATCTCTCCGTACTCGGGCGCGTGAGAATCCCGCACGAGCACCAGCGCGCGCCAGGGCGCGACCTCGACGCACTCCTGCCCGGCGCCACTCGCGCTGCTTTTGCGCCAGTTCAGCGCATTCCCCCGGTCCGTCCGAACGACCATCCAGCAACCCTCCATACATTGCTGGCGGGGGCCACCTCGCCCGAAATCGGACCGGCGCACCCACCGAGCCAGGGTCGAGTTGGGCACAACTCACCACGACCTTGTGGCCTCTCCGCCCATGAGTGTAAACGTTTGTCCTTTTCCCGCCTACACTCCGCCACAAGATCACGGGTCGCCCTATATGGCCTGGTGGCCCGATAGGTGTGCGATTCGAGTTATCCCTCCCTCACCCCTCCAACTCCTCGGCGACCTGCCGGATGAGTTCGATGGTCTGGTCGGCCGGGAGCGCGGCCTCGAGCATGCGTTCGAAAATGTCCCGGTACTCGGCGACCTGCGGGTCGTCGCCCGTGATCGTCGCGGCAGTGCCCGGCCTGCCCTCCAGGTGGAGCACGTCGGACAGCTCGCCGTCGAACTCCAGCAGGACGAACGGACCGTAGACGCCCTGGTGGTATCCGGCCCGGAACGGGATGACCCGCACGCTGAGCTGGTCTTCGTTCTCCACCCGGTCGACGATGTGCTTGAGCTGCGCGGGCATGATGCCGGGGTCCCGACTCACCCCGACGTGGCGACGGATGACGGCTTCGTCCAGAAGGTAGAACTGGCGCGGCGGGTTCGCGCGCTCGCGGAGCCGGCGCTGGCGCTCCAGCCGGAGCTCGATCGCCATCTGCTGGGCGGTCGGGTTGGCCAGGTCGGAGGTGATCACCTGCGCGTACTCCGAAGTCTGCAGGAGACCCGGGATCAGCGCGTTGTGGAACTGCCTGATGTAGGACGCCCCGGCCGTATATCCGGTCAGGCTCAGCAGGTCGTCACCGACCAGGGTCCGGTACTTGTTCCACCAGGGGGTCTCGCGGGCCCCTCGGGCGAGCGTCTGCAGACGCTCCTGACGACTCTCGGACGTCACGTCGTACGTCATGAGGAGCGCCTGGAGGTCGGTACGAGTGATCGAACTCTTGCCGCCCTCGACCCTGATCAGCTTGGAAGGCGACCACTCCAGGGTGCGCGCCACCTGCTCCTGGGTCAGGCTCTTCTCTTTCCGGAGTCTGACGAGCTCGCTGCGCAGCAACGCGCTGTCGACTACAGGACCCTGGTCCGTGGCCATCTCAGCCTCATCCTCACTAGGAACGGGCGCAGGTGGGCGCGTCCGGCGTCCGAGCCCGAACGAGCGGCACCTTCACCCGCTTATCCGCTCGTTCTCACTTTGCGTAACTGAAATCATATAGCCGGTTGCTACCTGGCAACACGTAACAAGACACATTGCTGGCCGTCGAGGAGACATCAACCGTGACGGCACCCGGCTGCTCGGCGGGAGGCATCTCGCCACCGGGCGCACCCGCACTCCCCGCCGACCGGGCGGTCCACCGAAGAAGTGGCCCCACGTCCACCTCTGTCATGGTTTCAATCCTCTTCCTTGCGATAAGGCAGGTGCTAGGATGCAATGTAGCAAATCGGTAGACGCTCAGATGCTCCACACCAAGGTGGATGGTAGAAGCCTAGACCGTCCTTTACCGCGCGTGAGGGGTTTGCGGCATCGTCCGTGGTAGCGGGAGCGCGCCGATCGACACCGCGCCGACGCTCGGGAGGCAGTGACGACGGATCAAGCGCCCCGCAGGGACACGAACAGAGCCGCCCCGGATCCGTCTCGACACCGGTTGCCAGCCAGGGGATCGAGAGGGGACGGGGGCGGCTCCGCAGGGGACCGCCAGGTCGCCGCCGGCCCGGTGGCCCGCACCCGATCATCGGGGCGTGGGCTCGTTGACCAGCGGAAACGATGATGGTCTCCGTCAATCAAAGCACGCTCGACCGGTTCTCACCAGGGCCGGACCGGCATTCCGTTCCCGCGACGCCACGGCGGCGCGGGAGAGGTCGCGGAGGCCGGCACCGCGGGTCGGCACCCCCGCCGCACCCGCCCCAGCGCTTCGATTTCCGGCGGCTCGTCCCGCCCCCTCCCCCCTATGAGGGTCGTGATGACCAGTTATCCCCCAGATCGGCACCTTCCCTTCGATCCCGACGAAACTCCCGATTCCGGCGACATCGACCGGCCTCCCGACGAGGTCACCCGACGGGACCGTCCGGCCGGCGAACGCCCCCGCTCCGGGCCGGCGCGCTCGGGCGCGCACAGTGACGGCGGGTTGTTCGCCCCGACCCAGCCGATGCTCTGGCCCCTGGGCGAGGACGACGTGGCGGCCCCCACGCGTCCTTCGGTGTCCACGAGTGGACGCCGTCCGCAACTGGACGAGACCGGACGGCACGACCGTCCGCCGGTGCCCGCGGCCGAGCTCGACCACGTGCCGGGCCGAGCCGTCGAGGGGGCGGCCCGGCCCGGCGTCCCCGCCGTTCCGGCCGCCATGCACGGATCAGGGGTTCCGGCGCGTCACGGGGGACACGACGGCGCCCGCCTGCCGAACCCGTTCGAGGAGCCCACGCTGCCCGAGCCCGTGGGCTGGACGGCCGGTTCGGCGGACTTCTGGTCCGCGCTGACCTCGGTCGAGCGGATGCGCTTCCTGCGGTACTCCGAGCCCGAGGTGCTGCCCGCCGGGCACGTCCTGTGGCGGCAGCACGAGCACGCCGACCATGTGGCGGTCATCTGGAGCGGGAAGGTCACGATCCGGGTCCGGGAGAAGGGCGGTGAGCGGATCGTCGCGGTACGGGGGCCGGGCGACCTGATCGGCGAGCGGGCCGCGCTGCTCGTGCGGACGCGGTCGGCGACGGTCGTCGCGCTCGACCGGCTGACCGTGCTGCGGATGCCGGTGAGCGAGTTCGCCGCCTTCCTCACCGCGTACCCGCGCGTGCTGACCATCCTGGACCAGCAGATGTACGCGCGCCTCACGCAGCCCCCGGTGCGGGAGGAGCGGCGCTCGACGGTCACGGCCGCGACGGTGCCGGTGCCCCTGCCGCGCGGATCGGCTCCGCCGCCGGTGCGGCGGCGTCCGACGACCACACTCGACTGGGCCGGGACGGTCTGCTCCATCATCTTCGTCGACGTCGTGGGGTTCTCGGCCGAGCACCGCAACGACACCGACCGGATGGAACTGCGACGCATCCTGTACGAGGCCGTCCCGGAGGCGCTGGAGGGGTCGAGCGTCCCCTGGGCGGCCTGCTACCACGAGGACCGCGGCGACGGCATGCTCATCGTCGTCCCGCCGCAGGCCCCGCCCGCGCGGGTCGTCGACCCGATGCTGTCACTGCTCACCGCCCGGTTGCGCCGCCACAACCACGCCGCCAGCGAGGCGATGCGGCTGCGCGTCCGGCTGTCGCTGAACATCGGCCCGGTGATGCCGGACCGGGAGGGCGTGAACGGCGTGGCGATCATCCAGGCCGCCCGCCTGCTGGACGCGCCGGAGCTGCGGCGGCGCATGGCCGACACCGACGCGGACGTCGGTTTCATCGCGTCCGACCACGTGTACCAGTACGTCCTGGCGGCGGGGCCCGGGTACATCAACCCGCGGTCCTTCCAGCGCATCCGCTTCCGCGCGAAGGACGCGGCCTACACCGGGTGGATGCACCTGTCCCAGGGCACCTTCTGACCGTCCCCACCGCGATCGACCCCGCCGGACGGCGGCACGGGAGCACGCCGGCCGGTTCGCGGACCACCCCCCGCGCGGACCCTCCACCGCGCGGGGGTCAGCGCGTTCAGGGGCCCCGAGGACGCGACTCAGAGATGGATCCGCCCAGCCCGGGGAGCGCGGCTCAGCGGGCGAACGCCCGGCCCGGGGAGCGCAGCTCGGGCCCGGCCCGGGAGCACGGCTCAGCGGGTCGACCCGCACGGGCCGAGAGCGCGGCTCAGCGGGTGAACGCCCGGCCCGGGGAGCGCAGCTCGGGCCAGGCCCGGGGAGCGCGGCTCAGCGGGTGGAGCCGCCCGGCTCGGCACGGCCCGGGGAGCGCGGCTCGGGTCCGGTGCGGGGAGCGCGCGGGAGGCGCAGGACGAAGCAGGCGCCCGTCTCGCTGTCGGCGATGGTCAACGTCCCGCCGTGGGCCCGCGCGATCTCGCGCGCGATCGGCAGGCCGAGGCCGGTGCCGGTCGGGTCGCGGTCGCGGCTCTCCCGGAGCCGGACGAACCGCTGGAAGACCAGCTCGCGGTCCTCCGGCGGGACGCCCGCGCCGTCGTCGGCGACGGTCAGGACGGCCTCGTCGCCCTCGCCGGCGACCGACACCGAGATCCGGGACGCGGCGTGCCGTTCGGCGTTGGTGAGCAGGTTGGTCAGCAGCCGGGCGAGCTGGAGCCGGTCGCCGCGCACGACGACGCCCCGGTCGAGGTCCACCGAGGTGTGGGTGTCCTGGACGGCGCGGGCGAGCTCGGTGGAGACCAGCCGCGCGAGGTCCACCTCCTCGTCACCGGCGTCCGCGGAGGCGTCCAGGCTGGCGAGCGCGAGCAGGTCGGCGACGATCGCCTGCAGGCGGTCCAGGGACACCAGGACGTTCTGCGCGACCCGCGGCCAGTCGGCCTGGTCGGGGTACAGCAGCGCCTCCTCCAGCCCCGTGCGCGCGCCGGTGATCGGACTGCGCAGGTCGTGGGACGCGTCGGAGGTGAACCGGCGCTGCCGCTCCAGAGCGGCGTCCAGCCGGTCCAGGGTCGCGTTGGCGGTCTCGGCGAGTCGCCGGATCTCGTCCCCGACGGGCGGCACCGGCACCCGGCGGCCGGACTCGGTCGCGGTGATCTCGGCGAGCTCGTAGCGGATCGCGTCCACCGGAGCGAGCGTGCGGCCGATCGTCCGGCGGGTGAGGAGCGCGGTCAGCAGCGTGAGCGCCAGCGTCGCCCCGATCACGAACGCCAGCAGGGCCCCGCTCGCGTACCAGGGCCCGACCGGGTCGGCCGCGTACACCGTCCAGTCGCCGCCGGGCTGGAACACCCGGAAGGCGACCACGGTCATGCAGCCGCGCAGCCCGCGCGGCGGGCAGAGCACGCGGGAGGCGCTGACGGTCTCCTCACCCGGCTGGAACGAGGCGATGGGCGGGCGTCCGACCAGGCCGGGCGTCCCGGACACCACCCGGCTGTGCGCGTCCAGCACCTCCGCGGCCTCGACGCGGTCCACGTCCGGCAGCCGGACGGGCAGCCGGTGCCGCTCGGTCATCTGGACGAGGGTCATGGCCGCGGCCGTGATCCGCTCCCGGTCGTAGCCGGACACCCGGCCGTGCACGCCGGCGACCAGGAGCACGCTGATGACCACGCAGGCCAGCGCCGCCACAGCCGCGGCGAGCAGCGGCATGCGCACACGTATCGGCAAAGCCCGCAGTCTGGTCAACCGACCTCCCGTGGGGAGGTAATCATCCCGCCCGTCCCGTTTCCCCCTCAGGACGGCTCGCTCCACGACAAGAGGGCGCAAAAACCCGGTCGCGGCGTCCCGGGAGGTCGGACTGCGACGTCCCGGAAGGTCAGCCGGCGTCTTGGGAGATCAGCCGGCGACGTCCGGTTCGCCGTCGTGCGCGGGGCGGCGGCGGATCGGGACGCGCGGCCTCGGCAGCCTCGGGAAGCGGCGGGAGTCGCGCTGCTCGTCCTGCTCCGCGGCCTCGGTCCCGGCGGCGTCCGGGGCCCGGTCGGGCGGTCCCGGGAGGGCGAGGCGGGTCGCGCGGTTGCGTCCGCGCAGGTGGATCGTCTCGCCGAACCGCCACCGCCCGGCCTCGGCCTCCCCGGCGCGCTCGAGGACGATCCCGGACGCCAGCACCCGCTCGTCGTAGGTCTTGGCGAGGTCGCTGAGCCGCGCGGCCTCGTTCACCGGGTCGCCGATCACGGTGTACTCGAAGCGCTGCTCGGCCCCGATGTAGCCGGCGACGACCGGCCCCGCGGACACGCCGATCCCCGCGTCCACCTCGGGGACCTCCTCGCGCAGCCGGTCGCCCAGCTCGCGGGCCGCGCCGAGGGCCGCCCCGGCGGCGTCGTCCATCCCGGACGGCGCGCCGAAGATCGCCAGCGCCGCGTCCCCCTCGAACTTGTTGATCCAGCCCGCGTGCGCGGCGACCACCCGGACGACCACGGCGAAGAACGCGTTGAGCAGCACGACGACCTGGTCCGGGGAGCGGGTCTCGGCGAGCCGGGTGGAGCCGGTGAGGTCGACGAACAGCACCGCGACGTCCCGGGTCTCGCCGCCGAGCTCGATGTCGCGCTCGAACGCCAGGCCCGCGACCTCCTCGCCGACGTGCCGTCCGAACAGGTCGCGCAGCCGCTCGTGCTCGCGCAGCCCGGCGACCATGTCGTTGAACCCGGCCTGGAGCTGCCCGACCTCGCTCGCGTCGTACACCTCCACCTCGCCGGTCAGGTCGCCGAGCGCGACCCGGGTCATCCCGCCGCGCACCGCCTTGATCGGGTCGGCGATCGCCCGGACGGCCAGGAACGTCACGCCCGTCCCGACGCCGATCGCGGTCGCGCCGAGCGCCAGGATGGTCAGCGCGAGCTGGGTGGTGCGGATGCCGGGCGTGACCAACGCGGCGACGCCCACGCCCAGCAGCCCGAACACCGGGACGGCCGTGCCGAGCGCCCACGCGAGCATCACCCGCGTCGTCACCCCGGGCAGCCGGACGTTCTGGGCCGACCGGCTCTCCAGCGCGAGGGCGGCGGCGGGGCGCAGCAGCCGTTCGGACAGCAGGTAGACCGTCGTGCAGGTGGTGATCGCGCCGAGCAGGCAGGTGGATCCGACCTTGGTGGCCATCCGCGCGTTGAACAGCGCCGCGTCCAGCGCGGCCCAGCCGATCGCGCCGACCGCCCACAGCATCCCGACCAGGAGGGTCAGCCGGAGCGGCCCGAGCAGGACGGCCCGCCGCTGCGCCGCGTCCGGGACGCCGCCGTCGCGGGCCAGCCGGATCACCGGGCGCCACAGGGCCAGGCCGGTGGCCATCGCGACCGGCCCGGCGACGACCGGATAGCTGAAGAACGCGACCGTGTTCACGAGCCGGACGTGCTCGATCCCGTGGATCGGCGGGTCCGGGATGACGAAGGTGGCGAACAGCAGCACCACGATCGCGCCACCCAGGTTCGCCGTCGCGACCACGATCAGCAGCACCCAGCGGACGCGCAGCTCCAGCATCGTCCGGGGCGCGATGGGGATGAGATCGAGTCGCGCGGCCAGGCCGCGCTTCACGGTCCTGCCGGTCACCGGTCCCTCCCCCGTCGGGTGCGTCCACGATAGATCGGCACCCGCCCGGGGGCCCAGTCCGACTCACCCCGCAATGGCAGTGTTCACCCGCACTTGCACCCGCCGCGACGACCAGACCTGGCCGAACGCCCCGAAACCAGGACGGGGGCTCCCAGCGGATGCTGGAAGCCCCCGTCCGGGGAAAGCGGTCGTCAGACCGTGGCCGGAGCCTCTTCGGGCGTCTCGGCGGCGCGCACCGAGGCGCGCCGCACGAACTGCCAGCCGATCAGCATGATCGCGGCCCAGCCGAGCATCACCCACAGGGCGATGCGGGTGTCGGCCTCCCACGCGATCGTCACGACGACGAAGGCGAAGAACGCCAGCACCAGGTAGCTGGTGTAGGGCGCCCCCGGCATCCGGTAGGACGACCCGGGCAGCTCACCGCGCGCGACCTTCCGCCGGTAGATCAGGTGCGAGATGACGATGATGCTCCAGACCATCAGGGCGCCACCGGTCGAGACCGAGGTGATGTAGTCGAACGCCTTGCCCGGCGCGATCGCGTTCACGACCACGCCGATGCACATGACCAGCGCGGAGATCACGACGGTCAGCACCGGCACGCCGCGTCCGTTCAGCCGGCTCAGGATCGCCGGGCCGTCGCCGTTCACGCCCGCCGTCCGCAGCATCCTGGACGTGGAGTACAGCCCGCCCGCGTTGCAGGACGACAGCGCCGAGGTCAGCACGACGAAGTTGACGATGTCGCCGCCGTGCGCGATGCCGACCTTGTCGAAGGCGAGCACGAACGGGCTGGAGTCCGGGGAGAACACCGTCCACGGCACCACCGACAGGATGACCAGCAGCGACCCGAGGTAGAACAGGGCGAACCGGATCGGCAGCGCGTTGATCGCGCGCGGGATGTTCTTCTCCGGGTCCTTGGCCTCGGCCGCGGTCACGCCGACCAGCTCCACGCCGAGGTAGGCGAACAGCACCATCTGGAGCGTCATGATGACCGGCGTCGCACCCTCGGGGAAGAACCCGCCGTGCGACCAGAGGTTGTCGACGGACGCGGTCTTGCCCGCGTCGCCGAACCCGAACGCGAGCACCGCGACGCCGATCGCGATCATCGCGACGATCGCGACGACCTTGATCATCGCGAACCAGAACTCCAGCTCGCCGAAGAGCTTCACCGAGATCAGGTTGACCACGAACAGGATGATCAGCGCGATCAGCGCCGTCTTCCACTGCGCGACGTGCGGGAACCACTTCTGGATGTACTTGCCGGCGGCGGTCAGCTCGGCCATGCCGGTGGTGACCCAGATGATCCAGTACGTCCAGGTCGTCGCGTAGCCCCAGAACGGCCCGAGGAACTCGCGCGCGTACCCGGCGAAGCCGCCCTCGGCCCGGCGGTACATGAGCAGCTCGCCCAGCGCCCGGACGACGAAGAACAGCATGATCCCGGCGACGAGGTAGGTGACGATCAGGCCCGGCCCGGCCTTGGCGATGTTCTTGCCGGCGCCGAGGAACAGGCCCGTGCCGATCGTCCCGCCGATGGCGAGCATCTGGATCTGCCGGGTCCCGAGCCCCCTCTGATACCCCTCAGCGGGGGTGGATTCAGATTCAGCCATGAGCCGCCTTTCTCTTTCCGGACGCGCCCGGTGGAGCGACGCGCCACGACGGGAGCTGGTGCAGAAGGTTACAAAAGCGAACAACGTGCTTTAAGCGCCATACTCCGCACCAAACCCGGTATCCGACCGCTACCGGCCCGTTACCTGGCGTGGATCTTTCTCCCCCGATTTCAGGGCGGAACACCCGGAGCGCCCGCGCGGCGGGGCTTCCGCGCCTCGCGGCAGGCGTCCCGGAGGCCGTCCGGAGACCGTCCGGAGGCCGTCCGGAGGCCGTTTCGGTGGGCCCCTTGAGGGTGGTTTCGGTGGGCCGTCACCCCATTTTCACGACCCCCCGGACACGTTTCAGCAGGCCCGGCGGAGACGCCCCCACAGACGCCGGATCGGACGTTTCAGCGCCCTCCGTCACGGAGAGATGATCTTCCGTACACTGACGCCTCTTCGCAGCCCCCTGACGAGGAAATCCCCCCAGATGAAGCGCTCCCTCCTCGGGCTCGCGGCGATCGCCGCGAGCCTCATGCTGTCCGCCTCCGCCTGCGGATCCGGGTCCGGATCCGGCGCGGACAACCCGCAAGGGCTCGAGAAACCCGTCCTGAACGTGGGCGTCGTGCCCGTCCCCGACTCGGCGCCGCTCGCCATCGCGCAGCGGAGGGGCTTCTTCAAGGACGAGGGCCTGACCGTCCGGACCAAGCCGATCAAGGCGTCGCCCGAGGCCACGCCGCTGCTGCTCAACGGGTCCATGGACCTCGCGCTGCTGAACTACGTCTCCACGTTCACCGCGCAGGACAAGGGCGCCGTCGACTTCCGCCTGGTCGCCGACTCCTACCAGGGCTCCAACGGCTCGTTCGCCGTGCTCACCGGCAAGGACTCGGGCGTGCAGGGCCTCGCCGGGCTGAAGGGCCGCAAGGTCGCCGTCCCGGCCCTGAAGAGCATCACCGACCTGCTGCTGGCCGTCCAGCTGAAGAACGCGGGCCTCGACCCCGACAAGGACGTGACGGTCGTGCCCGTCCCGCTGCCCCTCATGGGCGCGGCCCTCAAGCAGGGCACCGTCGACGCGGTCGCCGCCGTCGAGCCGTTCGTCACCGACATCCAGACCGGCCAGGGCGGAAACCTGCTCTCCGACCTGGTCACCGGCCCGACCGAGGACTTCCCGGTCTCCGGCTGGGGCGGCACGGCCAAGTTCGCCGAGAAGCACCCGAAGACCATCGCCGCCTTCCAGCGCGCCATCATCCGCGCGACCAAGGTCGCCTCCGACCGCGGCGCCGTCACCGAGGTCATCCCGACCTACACCCAGATCCCCGCCGCCACCGCCGGCAAGATCTCCCTCGGCGCGTACCCCACCAGCCTGGACGCCGCGAAACTGCAGAAGGTCGCCGGCCTCATGGAACAGTACGGCTACCTCCAGAAGGCCCCGGACGTCCGAAAACTGATCGTGGCCTCGCCGAAGTGACCCCCGCGGCAGGAGTCCCCCGCAAGGCCGCCCCGCCTCGGCGGTCGCCCCGGAGAACCGCGTGGACCCGGACGAGGCGCGGCGTCCAGGGCGTCGCGGCGTTCCTCCTCCTCGCCGAGCTGGCGTCCCGGACCGGCCTGGTGGACCGGGACGTCCTGCCGCCCGTCTCGTCCGTCCTGACCGAGGCCGGACGCCTCGCCGGGGACGTCGCGTTCCGAACCGACCTGCGCGCCACCGTCACCGCCTGGCTGCTCGGCCTGGCGGAGGCGGTGGCGCTCGCCGTCCCGCTCGGCCTCCTCCTCGGCTCCCTGCCGCGCCTGGAGGCGGTCGTCCGCCCGGTCCTGGAGTTCCTCCGCCCGATCCCGGCCGTCGCCATCATCCCGCTGGCCATGCTCCTGTTCCCGGACGCGCTGGACCTGAAGACGACGATCGTCGTCTACGCGTCCTGCTGGCCGGTGCTCGTCAACACCCTGTACGGCCTGCGCGAGGTGGACCCGGTCGCCCGCGAGTCCCTGGCGTCCTTCGGGTTCGGCCCCCTCTCCGTCCTGCTGCGCGTCTCCCTGCCGTCCATCGCCCCGTTCGTCGCGGCCGGCGTCCGGATGTCGGCGGGCATCGCCCTCATCGCCACGGTCAGCGCCGAACTCTTCGCGAGCGGCTCGGCGGGCATCGGCACGTTCATCAACACCGCCGGAAGCTCGGCCCGCATGGAGCCGATGCTCGCCGCGGCCCTCTGGGCGGGCGTCCTCGGCCTGCTCGGCAACGGCGTCCTCGCCGCCATGGAACACCGCCTGTTCCGCTGGAGGACGGCCCGATGATCCTCCGCCTGGCCCGCCTGGCGTCCCTGCCCGTCGCGTTCGTCCTCTGGGAGATCGCCACCCGCCGCGCGGACGACCCGTTCTTCCCGCCGCCGACCGAGATCCTCGCCCGGATGCACAAGGACTGGTTCTCCGGCCCCGCGTCCCACCTGTTCCTGACCGGCCAGGCGACCGGCAACATCTTCCCGAGCCTCGCCCGCCTCCTCACCGGCTGGGCCATCGCCTGCGTCCTGGGCGTCGCCGTCGGCCTCCTGGCCGGACGCTCCCCCCGCGTCGCCGACCACCTGGCGCCCCTGATCCACCTCTTCCGCGCCATCCCCCCGCCGGCCCTGGCCCCGGTCTTCCTCGCCGCCTTCAAGATCGGCACCGAGATGCAGGTCGCCACGATCGTCTTCGGCGTCGTCTGGCCCGTCCTGCTGAACTCGGTCGAGGGCGCCCGGGACATCGACCCGCTCAAGCTCGAGACCGCCCGCGCCTTCCGCCTCTCCCGGCGGGCACGGATCCTCCGCGTCCTCCTCCCGGCCGCCGCCCCCAAGATCTTCGCCGGCCTCCGCCTCAGCCTCTCCACGGCCCTGATCCTCATGGTGATCTCGGAACTCGTCGGCAGCGTCAACGGCATCGGCTACCTGCAGATGCTCGCCCAGAGCACCACCGACATCCCCGGCGTCTGGACCTGCATCGTCCTGCTGGGCGCCCTCGGCCTCGTCCTGAACGCCACGTTCCTCACCCTGGAACGCCACCTCCTCACCTGGCGAGGCCAGGGCTGACCACCCCCTCCAAACCCGCCCGATCCCACCCCCGCTTATCGAGTTGGCACTCACCTCGAGCATCCCGTAAGCTCATGCCTGTCGCCGAGAGCGAGGGCCCAAAAAGCCCCGGTCACGGAACACCTCCGAACCAGCTAGACTCGGAGCACGCAAGGTCCTGTGGAGCAGCTAGGAGTGCTCGCCACCCTGTCAAGGTGGAGGCCGCGGGTTCAAATCCCGTCAGGACCGCAAGACGCGCGGACGTGCGTCATGGGTAGGTAGCTCAGTCGGTACGAGCGTCCGCCTGAAAAGCGGAAGGTCGGCGGTTCGACCCCGCCCCTGCCCACATCTTGCCTCTGACCAGCGAGAACACCGGTAACGGGTTGATCACCCCAGGTGTACATCGCTGGAACAGAGGAAAACTTTCCCACGATGGGTACGCATCGCAGGCGGCCCAAGAACCTCCACGCAGGTTCCTACCAGGCCGCGATCAATTCCTTCGCCCTCCACCTCAACGCTGAGGGCAAATCCCCTAAGACGGTACGAACCTACGTCGAAGCGACGCAATGGTTCGCTGCCGCGCATCTTCGCGACAAGACCACTCACACCGACTGGGACGACGTCATCCCCGACGACGTCCGGGCCTGGATGGTCTGGCTGCTCGACTCCTACTCCGACAGCTACGCGAACAACCAGTACCGGGCGCTCCAGCAGTTCTTCCGCTGGTGGTCCGACGACGAGGAACTTCCGAACCCGATGGCCAAGCTCCGGCCGCCGTCGGTGGGCGAGAAGGTCGTCCCCGTCTTCACCGAGGACGAACTCAACAAGCTCCTGCGCAGTTGCGAAGGCCGGACGTTCGTCCAGCGCCGCGACTTCGCCATCCTGACGCTCTTCCGCTCGACCGGCCTCCGCCTCTCGGAACTCGCCGGCATCACCTACGACCCCGACGACCAGGACCGCAGCGACCTCGACCTGATGCGCCGCGAACTCCTGGTCACCGGCAAGGGCAACAAGCAGCGCATCGTCCGCTTCGGCCACGGAGCGGCCCGCGCGACCGACCGCTACATCCGCGTCCGCAACAAGCACACCTACGCGTCCAACCGCGCCCTGTGGCTGGGCACCAACAACCGCCCGCCCATGACGGCGAACGGCATCTACCAGATGGTCGCCCGCCGCGGAGAGGAGTGCGGCGTCGCCGTCAACCCGCACAAGTTCCGCCACCACTTCTCCCACACCTGGCTCGACCGGGGCGGTGCCGAGGGCGACCTGATGGAACTCAACGGCTGGACGTCCCCGCAGATGCTCCGCCGCTACGGCAAGAGCGCCGCCAGCAAACGAGCCCGCCGCACCTACGACCGCATCATGGAGGACTGACAAGACGACGGCCCCAGGCAACTCACCTGGGGCCGTCGTCATCATTCATTCCCTCAGCTGCTTCCACTTCCCATCACGCCGCACCAACAGCGTTCTTGTTAGTTTCAGGCGCTCGTCCTGGCGCTGCCTCATGCCTTCCCACACCCGATCGGCGTCCTGCACCAACGCCTCAATACCGCCCGCCACTTGGCTCCCCGTGACCATCAACATGTCGCGGGCGGGAACTGCGGCGATCAGCTCGCCGGGAAGCTGCGGCTCGACCTGCTCCCAGAGATTGTCGACCAGCAGCAGGCTCGCCTCCAGGTCGCCTCCAAGGAGGAACCCGATGCGTCGATCTCCTTGCACGATCCGTGGCTTGTCCCGCCGGAGCGTGAGGTTGTGGACCCCAAGGTGAGGTAGCTCATCAGGCCTGACGCCAAGCCGCGCGCAGTCGGTGTAAGTGACGTCCTGGAATCGGTTCTCAAGGTCGAAGACGTAGCCGACACAGAGCTCGCCAAGCCAGCGCTCAATGATCGGCTCCGGGCCCGGCGGGGGCTCGGAAGCCTCCCCTGGGCCCCTTTGACTCAATTTCATCAGCGGAAGGATGGAGCCCGCGTCGAGCGTTTTCTGAGGCATCTGGTCTCCCGCCGTGGCCTTGCACTATCGGGCGATCACCCTATTGGGGCCCTCACGGTGGCCAGGCAGCATCTTCAACGAAGAGCGAGGGCCTGGGCATTGAACGCCCAAGCCCTCGCGGTCACTGTCGTCGTCTCGCTTGTGCGCTGCGTTTCGCAAGTCGGAGCATGTAGGCGCGCTTCGCGTGCTCGGCTCGCTGTCGGCGCTCGTCGGGGTCGAGCTGCCCGTCCGGATCGACCTCGCGCTCGAAGCGAGCGAGGAAGGCGTCACGGGCGGGCTGGGTGCGTTTCTTGCGGTCGTGCGTTCTACTCCAGGAGGTCAGGGCGGCGATGCGCTTGTCGATACTGCTCACAATCACCTGCTTCACGGATCGTCGCGCCGCTCACGAACGCCCCCGCCGTCGCAAGCGCACGCGGATGGATAGCCGGTTCAGTTCTCGCTGTCAGTGGACGCAGCGCCAGTCCGGGCCCGGCGCTGCGCACGGTAGCCCGCGCCCTTCGTCGGCTTGGGTTCTTTGGGGACGGACAGCTCCGGCTCACGATGCGGTTGCCGAAGCACCTCGCGAACGGCTTCCCAGGAGTACCGGAAGTCCTTGCCGGTCTTGAGCGCGGGGATCTGCCCGGCGTTGGCCATCCGCCGGACGGTCTGCGCCGACAGCCCCAACTTCGCCGCCAGCTCCGCGGTGGTCAGCACATCAGGGTCACGGCCTGCCTGCTCGGACATCAGCGCACTCCAGATCAACGAACGAGGCGCTCGGCAGCACGCTCTTCGACCGCTTAACAAAGCTTGAAGCTGTTTGCGCTCCAACACTGCCACGCTGAGTAGTCTTTTGACAACCACCGCGCCGCGCGTCCACCGATCCGCCCTTGCTGGCGGGCAGGACGAGTCCTTAGCTGCTCGCCCGATCCCTCACGCACCGCAGCACCGCGCGCCACGCAGCAGGGTTCACGAACAGAACGCCCGAGTCCGGAGCCTTTGAGTCACGAAGGGCGATCAGCCTGGACGGGTGCCACTTCGACGCAGTCGCTGTCCGTGCTCCCGCTCCAGTTGACTTGTGCCAGCGGTCCACATCCAGGCCGGACCAGCTCCCTGCGGATCGACCAGAGCCTCCGAAGCGCCACAGTCCGGGTCAGGCGTTCGCCCGATCTGTCACATGGCGCAACAGCGCGTGCCATGTCGTCGGCGTCACGAGCAGGGTCCCCAGGTCCGGGGCTTTCGAGTCGCGGACGGCCACATGCGAGGCGACGGCCGCCACCTCCACGCACTCTCGCGTGGCGTCGCTTCTGAAGCTCTTACGCCAACTCGCACCGGAGAGGTCAAGGCCGTCCACTCTGCGACTCCCTCGGTCATGCAGACATGCACTCCTTCGCCACGCCAGCGATGAGGCGGAGGAGGCGAACGTGAATCCCTGTCAGTCGTTCGTCAGGTGTCCCAGGGAGTGCAGCAACGCGCGCCATGCAGTGGGAGTGACGAAGAGAGCGCCCGAGGCCGGCGCCTTTGAGTCGCGAAGGGCGATGAGCCTGGAGACGGGTGCCACTTCGACGCAGTCACTGTCCGTGCTCCCGCTCCAACTCGACTTGCGCCAGCGAGCTTCGGAGAGATCAACGTGAGGACTCATAAGACTGCCGGTACTCCTCTGCGAGGTCCTCGATCAAGGCCAACGAGTCGTCCTCGGAGAGCGCTTGATCAGTCAGCCAGTCGAACCTCACCGTACTACGGGCAACCTGTTCCACGTCCTCGATGAAGATCTCGCCCGCGACTCCGCCGACGTAGACGACGTCGGGGTCGTAGGCCCCCTCGAATCCGAGGATGACGAACGATCCGTTCAGTCCACTGTGCTCGCCCACGCTCGCCGGGAGCACTCGGAGACTGACGTTGGGCTTGCGAGCCGCATCGGCGAGTGCGTCGAGCTGGCGCGCCATGACCGACGTGCCTCCCACAGGACGCCGAAGAAGTGCCTCGTCGAGCACGGCCGTGAACTGGGGTCCGTCTTGGCGTTCGAGCACGGCCTTCCGCGCCATGCGCGCTTGAAGCCGCCGCAGTTGGACGGCCTCTGGCTCGTCCTTGCTACCAGCGCGGATCACGGCGAGCGCGTAGTCGCTGGTCTGGAGAAGTCCGGGCACCGTCTGGACCTGCCACGTGCGGATACTGCCCGCGTCGTTCTCCAACTCGGCGAAGGAACCGGTCAGCACGTCATTGAAGGCCGACCACCAGCCCCTCTTGCGGACGTGCTTCGCCAGCCCGACCAGGGCGAGCTTCATGGCCTCATCGCCACCATAGAGATCGAGCATCGCTTCGACATCCGATGGCCTGGGCCTCGTCTTGGCCGTCTCGAAGCGCACAAGCTTGGGACGGCTCCACCCAAGCGCCGCAGCAGCGCGTTCCATCGTCATGCCCGCCCGCTCGCGTTCCTGACGAAGCTGGCGGGCCAACCGCCGATGCCTGACGGTCGGGCTCTGCTCGGTCATGGCGTGAAGCCTTACACAGTTACATGATCCTTTCCGTTGATCAACTCAAGAATGTCACACCTGAAATTGAACAAGTGCATGGACAGGTGTGCGATTGAAGGCGCATGATTGCGCCACAGCACGATGACTCAACGTGTTGAACAAGATCCGATGAGTGATGTCGCTGCAAGTGATCGGCCCCGAGAGGCCGAGGAAGGAGCACCCCGCGAGACGAGGCGGCCCCGGCCGGTGCTGGCACACCGACCGGGACCTTGATCGGATTCTGGAGATCCAACCAATGCACAATCGTACGAATCCCCCGGGTGTGGGGACAGTCCAACCCGCAAGCTCGTCCCCGCCTGCTTGCATTCGGTTTCCGCAGGCAGGCGTCCCGTCTCCGAGCCGGTCTCCCTGGGCGAGGTACGAGCCCGACCCGGAGCGGGTGCTCGCTGAACTGCGCGTCCGCAATCCTGCGGTTGTCGCGTGGTGGGGAGACTGGACGGGGAGCTACTGGCATCTCGACCAGGCTCCGGACGGGACGTTCCGCCTCCTGGAGGCGGCCACGGCTGAGGAACTGCACGCTCAGGTCGCGCCTCTTGCTCGACGCCCGGCTCTGCATCCTGCCTGGGCGTCGGTTCCTCAGCCTCTGGTCGCCGTCCCTCTCCGGCGCAGCTACACCGCAGGCTCCAACAGCTCGGCGAGGCCCGTCCCGACTCTGCGGATAGGTGGCGTCCTGGGCGCGGCTCCTGAGGTCCGGCGCCGAGTATTCTTCCGTCTCTGGAGCGCAGTCACGAGGCGTTCCGTCGAGACCCGCCCGTGCAGGGAGGCGTGCTGTGTCCCTCCGCAGCGCGGGCGACAGGACGGGTGGGGCGGGTCGTGCTGAACAGCCTCTCCCCCGATCTCATCGCTGGAGGACACTGCTCCTTCCCGCTGCCGAGTGATCCGAGCTGCGCGTCCGTCACGCGCTCGGCGCTCACCATCGTGATGAATGAGCTCGGGCTGCCGTCCGATCTCATCGATGACGGTGCGCTCGCGGTCTCGGAGCTGGCCACCAACCAGCTCCTCCACGCCCCCGGCAGCACCGCCGAACTCTGGACGTGGATACGCACCGCCCGGTCCCCGCATCTGGTGGTCGCCGTCTTCGACACCGCCCGCGAGGCGCTTCCCGTCCGGTCGGACGAGTACCTGCTGGACGAGCATGGCAGGGGGCTCGCGATCGTCGCCGCCCTCGCTGCCTCGGTCGGAGCGCACCCCAGTCGCTCGCGGCTTCAGGCGGATCCGGTGACGGGAAAGGCGGTCTGGTTCACGCTGCCTCTGCCGCAGCCCTGGCTCGGCACGCGCCTCACCCCAAAGCCGCTTCGCGCAAGTCAGCAGCTCCTTCTCGCGCTGCGCTCGCGTGGCCTGCCCGCCAAGCACAAGATCGACGACCACGGCACGACGACGGTTCACCTCGACAGGTTGCGTGTCGACATCACGCGCGACGTCTTCCTCTGGTGCACCGATGACGGGCTGCCCGTCAGGTATCCGCTGCTCGATCTGCAGGACACCGTCGAGGCGATCATTCAGCAGATCGACACCTCGCACTGAATCCTCCGGCGCGCATCGGCAGGTCGTCACGAGTGTGACGACCTGCCGATGCGGCTTCTAGCGGGCCGGGCCGCGTCGTCTTGGGGCGGGAGCCGGCCTGCGTGCGGCGGGCGGACTGACCACGAGCGGGGGCTGCCAACCGTGCGGCAGCTCTGCCATCACCACCGCTACTGGGTTCGGAATCTCCGCTGCTGGGGTCGGGACTTCCTTGGTCTGGACGAACCAGCGTGGTTCGGGCTGCCTTGGCGCCGCGCGTCGGATGAGTGTTGCTGCGCTCCTGGCTGCGTCCGCTTGGGGTTGTCGGCGATGCCAGAGGTGTAGGTCGGCGATTTCTTCGATAAGCGTTACGAGCGCGGCGACGAACTGGACCAGGAAGCCGTCCCCGGCCCTGGTGGCTGCCAGGACTCGGGCGATACCGCGCAGCCGCATCCCGGCTGGCGTCGCGCGGGGGACGCGTCCGTATGGGGCACGGGCGGCCCGGTCGTAGGCATCCGCGGCCTCGTCCAGGTGGCGGTTTCCCGTGGCAAGCGCAGCCGATCGGAGGATGTCGGCCGCAGCCCAGCAGGCGTCTCGGGAGCGATGCGGGTCGACGACCATGTAGCGGCGGATCTCCGTCGTTGCGAACTCCGCCGCCCTCGCCGCGTCCTGGTAGATCGCCTTGCGCTCCTCCGCTGTCAGTTCTGGAAGCGGGGGCGCTGGCTGCCCACTGCCCAACGCGCGCCCCAACGCCGTCCACGACAACTCAGCCGCCAGCTTCCCTCCACCGAACCAGCGCAACCGGCCGTTAGCACCGAAGTGATCAGGAAGGGCGACGGCGTATCCGGTGATCTCACCAGGGTTGGTCTCGCTCTGCCGAAGTCGGAGCAGCAGACCCGCGCGTTCCAGGTGCTCGAAGAACTCGGCTGGCGTCCGCGCCTGCGCCGCCGCTTCTCGGAGGACGGTCCGCAGGTAGGCGCGCACGGTCCGCTCTGACAGGTCCCGTCCGGGGACAGCCAGGTGGCCGGACGGCCAGCGCCGCCGCAGCTTGGGGAGGGTGAGATCGGCGGCCAGTTTGCCGCCGCTGTACCAGACCGCCTCTCCGTTCGCCGTCCGGCATTCCCGCAGTGCAACCGCGTAGCCGGTCACCTGGTCCGGCTGGCGCTCGCTGTACCGGAGTCGCAGGAGGACGCCAGCGTCCTGAAGCTGAGCGAAGAACGCGGCCTCGCTCCCTGCACCGGCCGCCGCGGTCTGCACGAGCCGGCGCAGTTCGGACCGCGCATCGCGTGGCATCCCGATGCGCCGCGCCTTCTCGGTCTCTCCCCGTGTCGGACGTCGGGCCGCGGTCCGGTCCGCCGGAGCCGTCCGCCGTAATCCGAAGCGTTCCTCGACGGACCGGCATGCGGACCGCACGCGGTAGGCGTCGTTCCACACCTTCGGACGCGTCCCATCCTGGCGGGCCAGCGTGGCGACCAAGTGGACGTGGTCGTCGGCGTGCCGGACGGCGATCCAACGGACGCCGTCCGGATCGCCGTCCGGCGCTAGTCCGGACCGGTCCATCACCTCGCGGGCGACCTGCGCCCACTGCTCATCGGTCAGGATCGGGTCCTCGGGCGCGGCTCGCACCGGCACGTGCCACACCGGCCGGGGATGGTTCCGGTCCCCGAGCACCTCGACCGGCAACATCAACAGTTCGGCCAGGTACCGCAGGTCCCACCGCCCGTCCACCCGCTGCGCCGGCTGCAGGAGATGCGACGGCCTGAACCCCGCCACGATCCGCGGTGACACATGCTCACCATTCGCACCGGGCCCGAACAGGTACCGCAGCACGCCATGGACTCGATCCCGCCGCAGGACCTTGGCGATCAACGAGCCGTCACCGCAGCTTCCTCCGAGCCTCCTGCACGGCCTCGTCCAGCCGCAGCAGGACCCGGTCTGCCGTCCTCGCGTATCCCTCAAGCGCAGCGGTCGGCGCCCCCGTTGCATGCAGCGCGGCAACCGCTTGATTGAGGTTGACCCCGACCCGATTCACCTGCCCAGAAGCCTGCATGAGTCCAGTCACGACCTCTCGCAACGGCTCACACTCCGGCGGCTGCCGCTCCTCAACCACCGCCAGAGCGGTCTCGGCGACGAACGCCCCCAGTGCCCAACCCGACCGCTCCGCAGCCGCCGCCAACACGGCCCGCTCCCGCTCCGACACCCACACCGGAATCCGAGACGTCCGCCGCTCCACCCCTCGCTGATACCGACGCCTCCGCGCCGTCCGCCTCACCTTCACTCCGTCGCTGCTGTCTACCTCTCCCATCAACCCCCCATCTCCCGCTCAAGGACCGCGCCTGGTCCTCCATCACCACGCCTGGATCGCGCCCGATCCAGGCCGAATATCGTGCCGAAAGGCCATCTCTTGCCCTGTCCCGGCGGAGTCCCTGAGTCGTCCCAGTCATAACGCGGGGCAAGGCCACGGACTGTTAACCCGCCTCGTGCGCGGCAAGCTCTTCTGGCGTGCCGAGGAAGGCGGGACCGCAATTGGCTGGAAGGCGTTCGACCACCATCGCGACAGCCTCCGCGGCGGAGGCCGCCGGCCCCACTGTCTCGGAACGCAGCGGGCCCGATACCCAGTAGGCATCTCGCGTGGGCTGGATGTATGGGATGTCCCACGTCCAGCGCTTGCCGGTGCAGCGGCTGAAGTGCAGCTCCCCCATACCCGTCCACGGGTACAACTCGCGGAGGCGGGGCTCCGCGTAGGCGACCTCGATCAGCTCGGCGCGAACCCGCCCGTCGTCCCTCACGGCGTGCCAGGCAGCCTCGACGATGGCATGGCTGGGCGACTCAACACTCATGGCAACCACCGCCAGACACCCAGCCTGCCTGGGCCGAAGTCACGCAGTTGAGCTCAAGGGCTCGTGCACGCAGGCCACGTCCGACTTGAAGGACGTAGCCGTCGTGAGGCGTACCAGGCTCGTTCATGAAGCGTCTCCGGACATCAGAGGAGTCCGATCACCAACACCGGTCCTTCTCTCTTGCCTGAGTCGAAACACCTTCAAGCAAGATGGCAAGCTTTGCGCTCCATAGTTCCTCCTCGATGACGCAGAGTCAACACTCCTCGATACCAGTAGCCGCTGGTTCGCGCTGCACGGCCAGTCATCCCGGATGCGGTTCTGCCCATGGATCGTCATCGACTGGTCGCCGGCCCACCCCGGGATTGAGCATCCGGTGCACGCAGCGCCGGAAGCCAACACCGTCCCTGTCGACCCCTTCCATCCACGGAACGCTCCCCCACTGTTCGGCGAGTTCATCGTTGATCACCGTGGTGAGCAGGGCTCGCAGATCGTCGGGGACCGGATCGTCCACCAGGCAGAGCCAGGCGATTGCAGCACTGACTCGCCAGTCGATGGGCCGGCCCGGAGCCGACCACCATTGCCTCAGCAGCGCAGCGGTTGTCTCGTCCGGATGCTCTCTGGCCAGTTGGGTGAGCGCCAGGATGAGGCTCAAACGCACAGCCGGGACATCCTCAACGTCTAACCGTCGTCGCAGCGCCAGGGCAATCAGTTCAGTTTCGTCCAGCGCGGCAGCCAAGACGAAGCAGGCACCGGCCCGAACCTCCGAATCGGCGTCATTGAGAAGGTCCAGCAGCAGAGAGACGTCAGCAGTGACGGCGACGCGCACCGCCTGTATCGCCCAGTTCTCCAGATAGCCGCTCGAGAGAATCACCAATTGATCACTCTCGATTTGGAGGAGCCCCTCCCGCGTTACCTCTCGGTATGGGGATCGCCGTGCAGCTCCGCCCACGAGGTCAAGGAGGCTTGCACGAGGTGCGTCACCGATGGGACGGCCAACCGCATCAGGAACGGGGCCGCCAGCGCTGCGGGCGGATAGGTTCCCCCCTGATGTACCACGCCGTTCCAGAGCCTCGCCAGAGCACGCCAGGCAAGGTCCTCGCCGGGAAACGCTATCCGCTCCAAGTCCTCAGGCACGTTCACCGCCGCTCCATCGGCATGCGAGAAACGCCCCCAGGGGATCTCGTCGTACTTCAGTTCGTCCTTGACGTCCTGTGGGATCCCCGCAACCACCACACGCACGTCCAGGTCTGACCCCTCATGCCGCATCACCTCGTCGTATGGCCACCCGAACTCGAACCCCTTGCCGAACACATCACTCATGCGCCCGATCTTGGCAGCGCACCAGGGCCTCATAGACCAAGCACAGGAGGATCCGAGGCAACGTAGGCAGCCCGACAGTCGGGCGGACACTGGGCGCCGCCCCGACTAGCCACGTCGGCCAGGTGACTCCAACGCGCCGGATAGGAACTTTCTCTACATCTACAAGAGCGCCCACTAAACGGCCGCCGCCGTCGTACCGGACGGACGTGCGGCCACTCCGGGCCGCCCCGCCCTTGCCGACCGGTCCCGGGCGTCTGCGAAGCCCGCAGCTCAACGGGCGGAGCCCGGCACGGGCACATGCCCAGGCTGTGAGGGAAGTGGTTCTGAGCCGCCTTGCCCAGTGGACGGCAACGATCCCTCCTGCTGCCCGAACCCCTCAAACGGCCGGAAGTGGCCAAGAGGTGCACTTTCCTTACCCTGTGTAGTCACCCTAATCTGACAACCTATGGCGGGCGAGGATCATCAAATAAAGGGCTTCGATGGCCTTCGGCGTGCAAAGAAGTGGCTCGACGCCTCAACGCGCGTCAAGCAAATATGGACAAATGAGAACCGCGGCCTAAAGGAGCTTCTTGCCTTCGACTGGCCGCACGGGAAAGATTTCTCTTTTGACATGGGCGGCCAGCTTCGCGGTGGCGACCTCGAAGGCAAGACGTTCCTGGCTGAAGTAAAATCTTACACTCACGAGATGGATTTGGCTGTCCACTTTCGCGAATTCCTCACCCAATGCTATGTGGCGTTGCGCGAGAAGCCGGATCGCTCCGACATATTTATGTGGATATCCTGGTCGCCATTCCAGGCTCAAAAATGGCACGAACACGCGACAGCATTGGCAGTACAGAAGTCCGTCCTGAAGCATTGTTCTCAGATTTTTGGGACGCTAGACGAGGCGGAAGCCCAGAAGCAGATCGATCCGGCCTTGATTTCTGGCGTCTCGCAGCGTGTATGGATGATAACACTTTGCGATCAACAGGAAGATCTCGTTATTGCGCACGAGCATTACGTGCACGTCGTCAGCTTGATGCTGGCCAATGACCGTAGGGTGGCCAACTAATGTCAGGCACTCTCATGGCTGCACTAAATTACGCATATTCCGAGCCTATTCCAAGTCGCCTAATTGCGAATGTCAAGACAGCAGTCACCAGGCATCTGGAAACGGCTGATCCAAGTGCTGTAGTTCACCACACCGAGTATTTCAACAACTCCCTGGCGCCAGATATGATCCTGCAGTGGCCGCGCGAGAACAGGGAGCGGCATGTGTTTCTGCGGCCCACCTCAGACCCAAGATGGATCCAAGACGATCTAGGTTGGACCGCCCCGAGCCATCCACTGATCGTCATGCTGGAACCTCAGGAGAACGACAACGAATCAGCATCGAGCCGGCTACTTGAAGCCGCCAAAGCCATAGACACACTTGTAGCCGACCCTGACGGCATAGAAGAACTTGGGGGACAGGAAGGTGGCCAGGCGACAGGCGGTTTGCTCGCCCAAGCCATTCTGCGGGGCGGAAGGGGATTCTTGAATTATGAATCCGCCACAACAGCCGAGGCAATTACGGCAAACGGATTTGAGGCCGCCCAAAATCTAGAAGGTGAAGTCACTGGGCGTGCTACCCGATATCTGACAGAACTGCTAAAGCCTGAGCAGTCCGGTAGGATGGTGAGAGTTCTACAGTCGGTATGGGAAGGTCACGGGGGAAGCCCCTCCGACTTTCCCGGCCCGAAGGATTTGTCCGGGAAGCTGACAAAAGAAGACCTCGAGTTCCTCATTTCGAATCTGTCGTCCGCGAGTGTGGACTTTTGGCGGCGCCTCGGTAGCTCAATCACTGTAGCGCAATTGGCTGCGCTCGACGTCCCGGACTTCTCATCCAATCTGAATAGCCTCATTAATGCGAACGTAGACCGCCTGATGGTGCGGGCCATGCGTATATTTTTCGAGGCAGAACAGCTGGGAGAGGATGCCGACCGATCACTGCCGAGTTGGTCCATACGACGGCGCAACCTTAGCCTACGTGGCAGAGGATGGACCGGCTATATTGCTGCCAAGAGCGTCGATGAACTGCCGAGACCTGAGCGATGGGACGGGATATCCGTAGACAACCTGCGGAGAAGAGCCACCGGGAACAGGTCTCGGGTAGCTAATGTTGAGCTCGACACTGGCAGCCGCTTGATTGGATATTCATCCAAAGGTGATGCCGATGTCACCGGCGATGATGAACTCTTGCAGCTGGCCACCAAACCCAATACCAAAGTTCATCGAGCGACAGTGGCAGTTACAGGCGGACGGCGACTGATTTGTGATTTCTCCACGCTCACTGCGTCTGGCCACACTAGTGCAACCTTCTCCCTCAACGAACTAGTCGGCGTTGCCGTTCCCCTCTTGGTGGCGCCTAATGATGTGGAGATGGCGAGCGTGATGGAAATAGTGGCATCACCTAATGTCACACTTCATGGAGAGCAAGCGACACTCTTCGATGAGTAGCGAAGTGGCGGCTCGCACGCATGATATGAACCGATGGCCGGTGATCGGACAAGTGCCTTCTGAGTCGTGAGTTGGCTAGCGGGCGTACTGACAATAGGCTTGAATTTAACAGGTCTGTTTACCTTTGAGGGACCGACTCTGGACGGACGCGGACTCTCGGCAGTCTCGGCGGCGGCAACGGCTACTACGACTGCTCATGCACAGAGTGGCGTATGTTTGAACTGAGTGAGCCTTTTTCAGTGGCGTCTGGAGGGCTGCTGGTCACAGCATGATCGCGGGCGGCGCGGCGGGCCGGGAACGCAGTAAAGCCCCTGGTAGGACGGGTGATCTCTCACAACCGACCGTTCCCACCAGAGGCTTCACATGCTTTTCTATCGTTCTTCGCTGCCGTTGTCGCGTCAGACCCTGAACTACACGACCGGGGTGGTCCGACGACACCGCACCGGGATCGGCAGCCGCAGGCGAGCGCTCAGCCCCGGCGCACAGGCGTTGATGGTGCTGGTCTACCTGCGCAAAAGCGAGACGTTCGCCGAGGTCGGCGGGGTTCGGGGTCCCCACCTCGACCGCATGGCGCTATATCAACGAGACCGTGCAGTTGCTGGCGGCCCGCCGCCCAAGGCCACCCGTGACGGACTGCTGTACCTGGTGCTGGACGGCACCCTCATCCCGATCGACTGGGTCGCCGCCGACCGGCCGTTCTACTCCGGGAAACATCGCCGACACGGCATGAATTTGCAGGTCATCGCCGCACCCGACCGGACCATCGTGTGGGTGTCGGGCGCGTTGCCCGGTTCGGTCCACGACTTGACCGCCGCCAGAATCTGGGGCATCCCACGCGCCCTGGAGACCGCCGGGTTCCTGGTCCTGGCCGACAAGGCATACCAAGGAGCGGACGGCCCGCTGCTCATCCCGTACCGCGGCACCGGCAAACCCGCGTCGCAGAAGGACGCCAACCGGGGGCCCCGCCCGACTTCGTGCACCCGGCGAACGCGCGAACGCGCAGCTCAAGCACTAGGCCATCCTCCACAAGCTCCGCTGCTGCCCACACCAAGCCGGCCACCTCGCCAAAGCCATCCACGTCCTACACACCCGCGAAGCCCAAACCCACTGAAAGAGCTCACTGGTCGTGGCATGCCGTTGCGTCGGTGTCGGCGAGATGATGGCGACGCTCGCATCGCGACGTAGTCCGAGGAGGGACTCCGCACCATGCCACTCGACTGGAACCGTGTCGGCGCTGGAAACGTGTCGCCGCTGCTGCGGCCACGCGAGATCTACGCTGCGCTTCCCCATCGCCCCTGGCCCTACCTTCGGCACGAGCAGGGTGAGGTGCTGGAGCGTTGGTTTGATCGCCGCAGCGACCGCGACGTCGTGATCAAGCAGAACACTGGCGGTGGGAAGACCGTCGTCGGCCTCTTGATCGCTCAGAGCACGTTGAACGAGGGAGTGGGCAAGGCCGTCTATCTCGCGCCGGACACCTACCTGGCCCGGCAGGTGCGGACGGAGGCGGACCGGCTAGGGCTGGTCACCACCGACGATGCCAAGGACCTGGCGTTCCGCCAGGGGAGGGCCATCTTGGTGACGACTTTCCACAAGCTAATCAACGGCATGTCGGTGTTTGGCGTCGTGGGAGACGACAGGGAGAAGATTAACCTGGGCATCGTCGTCGTGGACGACGCCCACGCCGCTTTGGCCACCGCCGAAGGTCAGTTTCGGCTGACTATCCCCGCGGAGCACGAGGCATATGACGAACTCCTCGAAGAGTTCGCTGGGGACGTGAAGGCCCAGTCACCCAAGGCTTGGGCAGACGTCTGTGCCGACGACTACACCGCCACCATCCGGATCCCGTTCTGGTCCTGGGTGGACAGGCGGGACGAGGTCATGGCGATCTTGCACCCGCACGCCAAGGAGGACGAGTTCAAGTTCGTGTGGCCGCTGATCGGGGACATACTGCCGCTGTGCGCGGCGACTATCACCAGCCGCGGTGTGGAACTGCGTCCGCCGTGCCTGCCGATCGCGATGATTCCCGCCTTCCATGAGGCGGCACGCCGGGTCTACCTCACCGCCACCCTCGCCGACGACAGTGTCCTGGTCACCGATCTGGACGCAGATCCCGCGATGCTGCGGCGGCCAGTCACGCCGGGGAGCGCATCTGACCTGGGCGATCGGATGATCTTGGCTCCGGTCGGCCTTAATCCTGAGCTGGACGACGAGGCCGTACGGGTCATGGCCCGGCAGTTCGCCGACGGCGACCGTGATGGCGACAACGTCGTCGAGGACGAACCGGTCAACGTGGTCGTACTGGTGCCCACCAAGAAAGCCGCCTTGGCGTGGCGCCCCTACGCCGACCGTGTCCACCTCGTCGGTGACCTGGAGGCCGGCGTAGCGGACCTGAAGGCTGGCCATGTCGGCCTGGTGGTGCTGGTCAACAAGTACGACGGTGTCGACCTGCCTGGCAATGCCTGCCACCTGCTGATCCTGGATGGTGTGCCTCGCCCGATGGACGCTGCGGAGCGCCGCGAGGCCGGTGTCCTGTGGGGCAGCGAAACCTTGCTGATCCGGCAGATTCAGCGGCTCGAGCAAGGCATGGGACGGGGGGTACGCGACAGCGAAGACCACTGCGTTGTCCTGCTCCTGGGCAGCGAACTGGCTGTGGCGATCCATGAGCCCCGGCAACGCGGGCTGCTCTCCCCCGCGACGCGGGCCCAGGTCGAGCTCAGTCATCAGATCGCCCAGCAGATTGAAGGGGAGGGGTTGGACGCGGTCCGGCTCGCCATCAGCGCCTGCCTGGATCGCGAACCACAGTGGCTGACATTGAGTCACCGGGCACTCGCCGATATCCGCTACGCCGAGAGCAGCGTGGTCCGCCCCGAAGCCATCGCGGCCCGGGAAGCGTTCGACCTGGCCGTCACCGGGCAGCTGCGCGGGGCCGCTGATCAGATGCAGCGCACCATCACAGAACTCGAGGACAAGGCAGCAAGGGGCCTGCTCACCGAACAACGTGCCGCCTACCTGCACCAGGTTGACGCAGCTTCAGCCCAGCGCCTGCTAACCAGGGCACTGGCCGACAACCCATTCGTTCTGCGACCAGCCGCTGGAGTGACGCCGATGCAGCTCAAGGCAACAGCCGCGCAAGCGGCGGCAGCAGCGGAGTTCCTGACGGCAGAATATAAGGATGGCATGGCCCTGGTCCTGGGGGTCCGGGCACTGCTGGACGAGATCGTCTGGGGAGATGAGGACCGAACCGACGACGCGGAGGCAGCGTGGGAACGTCTGGGGCGTCATCTCGGTCTGGCGAGCACTCGCCCGGAGAAGCGGTACGGAACTGGCCCGGACAATCTGTGGGCGTTGAGCTCCAGTCGCCACGCCGTGATCGAGCTGAAGACCGGCTGCTCGACCGACACGATCTCCAAGAGCGACCTCGACCAGCTCGGCGGCAGCGTGCGCTGGGACGAGAGTACTCACTCCGGCGCAGACCAGGTGCCGGTGATGGTCCACCCCAGTGACACCATCCACGACAAGGGCATCGCCGTACCGGACATGCGAGTCGTCACCACGCAGACTTGGGAACGACTCAAGCAGGCAGTTCGTGGATTCGCGGTCGCGCTCGCCGATGGCCAGGGGCGCTGGAAGGACGAGATAGCCGTCGCGGAGCAACTCGCGTACGCCAAGCTGACCGCTGGCAACTTCTTCCAGACCTATGCGGTAGCTCCACGCACTACAGCAGGCTGACCCGCCTGCCAATCGGCACCGCTTTGTAAGAAGTGTCGTCGGCCCCCACCCCCTTCCGGGGTGGGGTGATCCGCCCTGAAAGACACGTCAGCTAGAGACGTCCTCTCATGCCGCGGGTGGTCGGTCTGGTCGCACCGGATGTGGGCGCTGTGTCGCAAGCATGAATTCGTTCCATGGGCTTCTGGGCGCGATGCCCAGCGCTGGGCCGCCGGCCGGGACGTCCTGCGGTTGGCGATGCGCGCCTACCTGGCACGGTCCAAGGGTGCCTCGCGCGTGCACACCGAATCAGATCTGCGGATCTACCTGGCCTGGTGCGCCGAACGGTACTAGGAGCCCTAAGTTAGCGTTTGAGTCTTCTAGCGTTCGCGAAGGCGGGATTTTCGTCTACCCGCCGGTTCGCCCAGTTGTGTCGGTGCCCGGTTCTATAGTGGTCGCGTGGCGACGTTTCGATCCAGCTTCACGCTCTTGGGCATGGTCGAGGAAGCACGTGAACTCACCAGTCACCCGAGGCTGCTAGAGAGCATTGACGCGGTGTTGAGGATCATCGGAGGAAGAAACAACGGTTCCAAGTACGGCAAGGGTCGCCCGCTGGTGGATGCCCTCGAAGACACGGCCCGGGAGGCCTTCCTTCACGAGGACTTCGCGCTTGCTCGCCGCTTTCAGCATTTCGCGGCCTACGCTCGTGGTGACCTGTATCTCCAAGTCCTGGAGAACATGTACGACGACGAAGCTCGACAGTTCAGCGAAGAATACATGCGGCGGGTGATGGCCATGGGTGCCGACCGGGCGGTTGCCGCGCTGGATGTTTTATGTCGGGATAGGCCTGATGCGACGGCAGCAGACGCTCGTGATCTCTTTCGAGGTATCGCTGTGTCGACTGGCAGGATAGGCATCGGCTCCGGTCAGGGTGGAATTCGTCTGTCCGCTCGGGACACGGCTTGGCTACAGCAGCTCGGACACATGGAGCTTGTTTTCCGAGCCCTGCCAGAGTCACCCTCCGCCGCTGCCTTGCGGCTCGTGAGCGACAACGTGGAGGACGTTGATGCAGGGCTGCTCGCACAGCTGCTTGAATTGCGGGCAAGACGGGCCGGCGTCGCGGCCTTGCGCGCGACGGTGGAGGACCCGAACAGTTCGGAGAGCGCGCTACATGACTGCCTGAAGAACCAGGAGTGGCTCTTCGGCGGCGCTTATGTTGCCGAGCTCGCCCGTCGTCAGTACACACCGGACACCATCCTCGACATTCCGCTCCTACGCGGCGACGGAGCTCTCCATGTAGTGGAGCTCAAACGCGCCAACATCAGGGATCTGGTCATTCGGCGTAGTGGTCACCTCATGCTGGGAGCGCCCGCGCATCAAGCTGTATCCCAGGCACAGAACTATCTGAGGGCCATGGATGAGAACCGCCAAGCGATCCTCGATAAACATCGTGTCGACAGTCGCAGGGCCTCGGCGACGGTTGTAATCGGGCATCCCCGGTACGTGAAGGGCACCATCACCCAGCAGGAGATTGCGGAGACCCTGCGTACCTACAACACGCATACGGCCCGAATAGAAGTAATTACCTACGAAACTCTGCTGAAGTCGGCATCTCGGATGCTCGCCCTCGCATCACCAGTTTCCGATTCTGACAAGGAGGCTGGAACGTGAACGATGTCCCATCAGGCATCGAATCATTGCTTGCTCGTCTATGCGACGGTGAGATCATCGAGAATGACTACGTCGGCTATTTTCTGAACGAGTTCGGAGAGGAGTTGGTTTTCGCTCAGCGCCGGGGCGATGATCTTGCTCGACTCTGGCACAGCGATGCTGACTGGCAGATGTTCCGCATCGACGATAACTCGATACGCTTCGACGGCCCCGTTGACGGAATGATCACGGTTGCCGGAATGATCATCAACCGGGCGGAGGCGACCTGGCTGTCCTCCGTTCTGGCTGCCTCCCGCCCGTTGCGCGTCGAGCGCCGCCGCCCTTCTCACCGAGAGGCCGATCCGAGAGCCCGTACCTGACGCGAGCCCATGCGCCTAGCGTCCAGGTGATATGTGCCTTCCGTTGCTGGGGTTGCGGGAGAGCGCGGTGGTAGCTTGGTTGGGAAGACAATCCGCTTATCGGGTTGTCGCTTGTCAGGGACCAGGGTTTTTGCAGGTCAGCACAGCGTTGGGGCTGTGTGACCTGAAAAGCGGAAGGTCGGCGGTTCGACCCCGCCCCTGCCCACACTTCTGAACAGCCAAAAGGCCCGGACACGATCATGTGTCCGGGCCTTTTGACAGCTACGGGCTCACTCGTGGACGTCCCCCAGCTTCCCGAGCGCCGCCTGCTTCTCCTCAAGCGAGGTGAGGGCGTAGATCGTCATCGTGACCTCGATGTCCGAGTGGCCAGCGCTCTCGCGGACGAGGTTCGGGCAACATCCAGGTGCGACGGGACGCAGGTGTGTCGTAGGTCATGGAAGCGGACACTGGGCAGGGCTGCCGTCTCACGGGGCTGAATGCCATGCAAGGCCTCTGGCCCCGGGTGGCTTCGTGCTAGCTGTCGAGGGTCGAGGGGGCGGGATGGTTTCCCGGCTGGATGGCGGCTGGCTCGTCGTCCTCATCGAAGAGGGGCTGGCCGCGCTGCGGGCCGCGGCGCCACGGCATGTCTAGAGCGTCCGCGTCTACCTGATCGGCGTCCTCTCCCGAACTGATCCGTCGACTCGGCGGCATCAGTGAGACGCTGCTCAAGCACTACCTGCCTGACAGCTGAAGTCGCTCTGCGACCAACGAGCGCCTGCGTTGGATCAATGCGGGTCGGTGGCACCTGGACCGAGGCCCAGCGGCCGAACGCGCGTCCGGTGGGCTGTGCGACAAGGTGACGAGGGTTCGAGTGTGGGCCTGTCCGCTTGCCGCCGCGTTGGGCGACAGGGACGGGCGCGTCCGGTGCGCATGGTTGGTGAAGCGCACTGCCCGGGGTGACAGGTGTATGGCATCGACCGGACACACTCTCCTGTCACTCGCGTATCGGTGTCCGAAATGTCGGCGCTGGACGGCTTACCGTGATGCCCGTCCGTCCTGGTGATTAGGAGGCGATCGTGCCCACTGCCGACATGTTGACCGCCAAGATCAGCCACGGATTCGAGTCGCTGGACGTCGACGGCGACGGGCGGCTCACCGAGCACGACCACGTCCTGATGGGCCGGCGGGTCGCCGCCTCGCTCGGGCATCCGTCCGGGTCGGACGCCGAGGGCCAGATCATCGACGCCTTCCTGCGGATCTGGCGGGACCTGCATCTGCCGCACATCCCCGGCGGCGGTACCGCCATCACCAAGGAGCAGTTCGTCGTCTCCACCCGCTCCCTGGCCGCGGACCCCGCCGCCGCCCGGGCCACTGTGGGCGCCCTGGCCGAGGCGTTCCTGGACATCGCCGACACCGACGCGGACGGCACGGTCGGTCCGGACGAGTTCCTGGTCTTCCAGCGTGGCCACTTCCCCGGCGTGTCCGAATCCGACGCCGCGGAGGCGTTCCGACATCTGGACACCGACGGCGACGGGCTTCTGTCCAGCACGGAGTTCGTTCAGGCGATCATCGAGTTCTGGTCCAGCACCGACCCTGACGCCCCCGGCAACTGGTGGATGGGCCGCCCTACCTATCTCCCCTGAGCCCCGAGGCGCCGGCCGTCGCCACCTCGTTCGCACGACGTCCTCTCTGTTCGGACACCGGTAAAGGCGTCCGCCGTTCTGTCGTGGCGGGTCGCTACGCTGCCTGCCATTGTCGACGGAGAAGGGCGCAGCGATGGGGGCCAAGACTGGGTTGCTGGTCTATTCGAACGGGGACGTTCGGGAGGTGCTTCGGGCGGCGGCCGCGTCGGATCGGGTGCGGACCAGGGGATTGATCAAGGACCTTTATCCCGGGTGGACGGTCCAGGAGGTCGAGTCGTCGACGCTTGGCGACGGCACTTATCCGCCCTATGGGACGACCTATGCGGCAAGCTTTCCCGGGGTCGATGTGGTCTGCGACCAGCGGGTGATGCTCAGTCGCCCCTCCGAGCTTTCGGCTCATCTGGTCGAGGCGGGAGCAGAGCGCAGGCTCGTCCTGCATGCGATGCACAGCGTGTCCGACTGGCTGGCCTTCGCGGTTTGGGAGGACGGTCGGTTGGTTCGGTCGCTCAGCCTCTCCCCCGATGAGGGGGTCGTGGAGAACATCGGCGAACCGTTTCCGTTCGAGGTGCCTTACTGGGGCGGCGAGCATGCGGTGCCGCATGATCCCGAGTGGTCGGACGAGCCGTATGCGCTGCCGTTCCATCCACTTGAGCTCGGGGAGGATGTGCTCAGGACGATGTTCGGGTTCGTTCTGGAAGGTGAGATCTTTTCGGACGATCCCCAGCTGGATGACGTTGAGCTGTTGGGGTTCCGGCTCACCGATCCGTCCAACCCGGATGAGGTGGCCATCCATGATGCTGCCCTTCAGGAAATCATCGACTCCATGGGCCCGCCGCGACGCTTTACGCACGGTCCTGATGGCTCGCTCATCGAGATCGAAGGAGCCTGAGCGAGGAATCCGCCTGGCGGCTTCGGTCAAGGGGTTCTGGTGAACAGGCGACCTGGGCGCCCTTGGCGAAGGATTCACGGTGGATCGGGGTGAAGAGGGTGGGGTCGAAGGCTCCGGAGAAGACCGGGGTGCCGGCGCCGGCGATCACGGGGTAGCTCTTCAGGACGATCTCGTCGATCTCGGGGAGCAGGGAGGCGGCCAGCTTGCCGCCGCCGCAGAGCCAGATGTCCTGCCCGGTGTCCTCGGCCTTCAGGCGGCGGATGAGGTCGAGCGGGTCACCCGGTTCGAGATGGACGGACGGGTCGTCGATCTTCAGCGCGACTGCTCCCTGATGAGGCCACGATGGCCCGGAGCCGCGAGGGCGTACAGGACGATGCTCAGTACGCTGAGCTTATGCACGAGGTGGTGGGCCGGGTCAGCGCGTTCAACTCCGGGTACCTGGCGCTGCTCGAGCTGCGGTTGGAGTCGACGCGGCGTCCGGAGCTGCGCGAGGTTCTGACCAAGCGGATCCGCGAGGACATCGACGCCAACCTCGCCCACCAGACCGCGTCCGACCTGCCCGGGGACTCGACCTCGGTGCTGCTCCTGTACCTCACGCTGAAATGGCTCATCCTGGAGCGCCTCACGCTGCCGGACATCTTCACCGAGCAGGAGGCGCACGACCTGGTGGACGCCGCCGTCAAGCGGATGCTGATCACGGGCGAGCGATCGGGGTGAATCCTTTCGGGACGCGGCGGCCTCTTATGGGTGTCGGCCGACCCCGAGGAGGAGGGCATGACGGATCGCACCTGGGCGAGTGCGCAGCTCATCACGGCCGCGCAGGCGGGTGACCGCGAGTCGATCGTCGCGGTGCTCGACGGCGCGCACGCGCACGTCCGGCGGTTCGCGGAGCACTTGTGCGCGACGCCGCAGGACGCGGAGGACGCCGCGCAGGAAGCGCTGATCATCCTGTACCGGAAGATCGGCTCGCTGCGCGCGACCGGGGCGCTGGCCTCGTGGATGTTCCGGATCGTCCGGAACGAGTGCCTGCGCCGGGCCCGATCGCTGGTCATCGCGCCGGAGGAGATCGAGGCGGGCCTGGTGACGTCCGCCGAGGACGAGGCGATCCGGCGGCTGGAGGCCGAGCGCGTCGCGCAGGCGATCCAGGAGCTTCCGGACGTCCAGCGTCGGGTGCTCATCATGCGGGACGTCCTGGGATATCCCGGGCGGACGGTCGCGGAACGGCTCGGGCTGAGCACCGCCGCGATGAAGTCCCACCTCCACCGGGCCCGCACCAGGCTGCGCCTCAGCCTGGACGGGCAGGTCGGCCCCGAGTCCACTCATGTTGGTTAAGGAGTTCGCCATGCTCGGAACCGGATCGCCCGCCCCGAACGTTCTGCTTGAGGACACCGATGGCCGGGCCGTCAGTCTGACCGGGCTGGAGGTCGACCGCGCGGCGCTGGTGTTCTTCATGCGATCAACGTCCTGCCCGATCTGCAACCGGCACGTCCAGGATCTCGTCCGGTCGCGCGACGCGTTCGCGGCGGACGGCGTCCAGGTGCTCGTCGCGGTGCCGGAGGATCGCACGGCCGCGGCGGCTTGGAAGGCGAAGCGCGGGATTCCAGTTCCGGTGCTCGTCGGACGTGGGGGCGTTCCGCACGAGAACTTCGGCCTGGCCAAGAAGATGTTCGGCTCGATGTGGCAGTCGGGCAGCGTCCTCATCGACGCGCAGGGCGTCATCCGGCACGCCCACGGTTCCACCATGCCCACGGGCGCGTATGACAAGAAGGGCATCGCCGAGGCCGTCCGGCAGCTGCGCGCCCGCACGTGAGGCTCATGCCCGCGCGAAAAGCTCGCACCCGCGCGTGAAGCTTGCGCGCCCAAGTGTGAGCCTCGTGTCCGCGTGAGGCTCGCGCCCGCGCGTGAGGCCCGCGTCCCGTGGGAGGCACGCGCCTGTGTGGGGCTGGGACTTTATGTCCGGCGTAGCCAGTGGGTGAGGGCTGTGAAGTCGGCGTCGGCCAGGCCGCGGGCGGAGTCGACGTGGTGGAGGAGGGCGGGGCCCGAGTGGTGGGCGGCCACCCAGGCGCGATCGGTCTCGGTGAGTTCGTCGTCCACCCAGGCGAAGGGGCGACCGGCGGCCCAGGTGAGAAGGTGGCGGGTCTTCCAGTGGAGTCCGGCCTGCTCGTCGAGGTCGTCCTGGTCGGACGGCTTGGGCCAGTGGACGACGGGCAGGCGCGGCAGGCCGAGGCGAGGCGCGACCAGGTCGTTGGCGTCGGACGTCCAGGCGGTGGCCCACACGAGTTCGCAGGGCAGCGAGCGGAGGCGGGGGCCGAGTGCGGGGTCGATGCGGGGCAGGAAGGGGTTCTCGCCCTCGGGCTCGAACGTGGGGTAGGGGGTCGGGGCGCCGAAGGGGATGAGCGGGCCGTCCACGTCCAGGAAGAGGAGCGGCAGGGCCCCGGTCGAGTGATTCACGTCAGTGGGACGGCGGGTCCTTTGCGTGGGTTCGATGAGGTTCGGCGCTGGGGATGGTCTGTTGGGGAGAACGTCATCAGCCGAGGAGATCCCTCATGCGGAAGATCACGGCCGGCCTGTTCATCGCGCTCGACGGAGTGGTGGAGAACCCGCAGGACTGGCACTTCCCCTACTACAACGAGGAGATGGGGCAGGCGGTGACCGCGCAGCTCTGCAGCGCGGACACGCTGCTGCTCGGGCGGAGGACCTACGACAGTTTCGCCGGCGCGTGGCCCGAGCGGGAGACCGCGGGCGAGGCGGACGCCGGGATGGCCAAGTCGCTCGGGGACGCGCGGAAGCTCGTCGTGACGCGGCAGGAGCTGGAGTTCACCTGGCGGAACTCCGAGGTTCTGCGAGGGGAGCTCATCGAGGCCGTCCGTGAGTTGAAGGACGGGCCGGGTGGTGACATCGCGATGGGCGGGTCGATCTCGATCGTCCGGCGGCTCCTGGAGGAGGGGCTGCTCGACGAGCTGCATCTGCTGGTTCACCCGATCGCGGCGCGGAAGGGGATGCGGCTGTTCGAGGAGGCGGACGCGACTCTGCCGCTGAAGTTGCTGAGCTCCACCCCGTTCTCGAACGGGGTCCTTCACCTCGTCTACGCCAAGGACGAGAACCCTCCCACGGGCGACTACGAGACGGCCACTGACAGCCTGTCCCAGGAGTAGTGCCTAAGGCGTCCGGGCTCGACTCATAAAGAGCGTGAGGCGGGTTTTCCCAATGGGCGCGCGGGGCTCCCGGCGAGGGAAGTGTCGTCGGATTGTCGATGACAATTCCTCCCGTCTTCGAATACCGGCCGGTATCGAATCCGTGGCCGGAAGCGGCCGCCGGGGGCCCTACCAGGGGATCCTTGGTCGTCGGAGCGTGATCGTCGGAGGTCATGCGTGTGCGCGTGGACACTCTGCGCTACCACGGGCTCGAAAATACTCACCTCGCGGGTATAAGGCAGGAGCCAATTCCGACATATCGCATTTGACGGGCCGGGGCTTCTCCAGCACTCTGGCGTCTGCCGCGCCCCAGTCCAACACCAAGGCGACGCCATGACCCTCGTCCTCCAGCCCGGACGTGCCCTGCCCCCTTTCCCGAGACCAGCGCCGATCCCCCCGACACGACAGGAGCCGATCACGGGACCGCGCCGGTGATCCGCGTCATCCTCGCCGAGAACGTCCATCTGTTCCGCAGTGGTCTGGTCGCCCTCCTGGACGGCGAACCGGACATCAGCGTCGTCGAGACCGTGGACTGCGCCCGCAAGCTGCTGGCCGCGACGGCGCACTGCCGTCCGGAGGTGGCGGTCGTGGACCTCGGCCTGCCCGATCTCGACGGTGTCGACGCGACCTTCCGGCTGCTCACCCAGCTGCCCGGGTGCCGCGTGATCATCATGGCCGAACGACGGCGGCCCGGTGACCTGCGCCGGGCGGTCGAGGCGGGCGCGGAGGGGTTCCTGCTCAAGGACACCTCGCCCGCCCGCCTGATCCAGGCGATCCGCGACGTCGCGAACGGCGAGCGCGTCATCGACGCCGAGCTGGCCTTCGCCGAGCTCGCCACGTCCCGAAGTCCGCTGACCCCGCGCGAACAGGAGGTACTCCAGGAGACCGCCAAGGGCGCGACCGTCGCCGAGACCGCGCGGTCGCTGTTCCTCGCCACCGGGACCGTCCGGAACTACCTGGCCCGCATCGTCACCAAGGTCGGCGCACGGACCCGCGTGGAGGCGGTCGCCATCGCCGAGGAGAACGGCTGGCTGGGAGGCGGCGTCCCAAGGACGCAACGGTCGCCGCGTCCCGAACGTTGACACCTGAGAGGCCCTCGTCGTGCCGCGCGGACACACCGCTGTCCGCGCGGCGCGGCGGTTGCCGCTGAACGGCTGTGTTCGTGCAGACAGCGGCGGTGCTCGCGCGGGGCGGGGCGGGGCGGGGCGGGCGGTGGTGTTCGTGTGGGGTGGTGGTGCGGCGCGGGTGGTCAGGGGGTTGTTCGGGTGGTGACGAAGGCCAGGAGGTCGGCGGCCAGGTCGTAGGAGCGTCCGGCGGAGCGGGACGCGTGGCCTACATCGGATTCGCGGCGCAGCAGGACGGGACGGTCGCCGGCGGTCGCCCACTGAAGCGCGGCGCACATCTTGCGCGCGTGGAGTGGGTCGACGCGGGAGTCGCCGTCGAAAACCGCGAAGAGGGTCGCCGGGTAGGCGGTGCCCTCGTGGACGTGGTGGTACGGCGAGTAGGCGTGCAGCCAGCCGAACGCCTCGGGGTCGGCCGGGGAGCCGTACTCGCCGTGCCACAGGGCACCCATGCCGGAGCGGTCGTAGCGGAGCATGTCCAGCAGCGGCGCGACGCAGACGGCCGCGGCGAACAGGTCGGGGCGCTGGGTCAGCGCCGCTCCGACGAGGAGTCCGCCGTTGGACTCGCCCCAGATCGCGAGCCGGTCCGGGGCCGTCCAGCCGGTGGAGACGAGTTCCTCGGCGGCGGCCAGGAAGTCGTCGAAGACGCGCTGCTTGCGGCCCTGCATGCCCGCGCGGTGCGAGGTCGTGCCGTCCTCGCCGCCGCCTCTCAGGTGGGCGATCGCGAGGACGCCGCCTTCCTCCACCCAGGCCAGCGCGTCCGCGGCGTAGGACGGTGTGAGCGGAATCCCGAAGCCGCCGTAGCCGTAGAGGATGGCCGGGCGCGGGCCCGAGCTTTGCTGGGGGCGCGCCATCACGTCCACGTGCACGGGAGTTCCGTCGGCGGAGGTGCAGGTGATCCGGTGCGTCTCCATCGGCGGCAGGACCATGGGGCTAGGGGACGGTTCCCAGAGGGTGAGATTGTTGTTGCGGGTGTCGTAGTGCCAGACGGCTTCGGGCGTGGCCATGCCGCTGTGCGTGAACCACAACTCGTGTCCGCCGCCGGGACGGGTCGACAGTGGGCCGAGGATGCCGGGGCCGGG
Source organism: Spirillospora sp. NPDC052269 (assembly GCF_040679435.1). NCBI lineage: Bacteria > Bacillati > Actinomycetota > Actinomycetes > Streptosporangiales > Thermomonosporaceae > Spirillospora > Spirillospora sp. NPDC052269. Next base: position 175,361 of record NZ_JBFAUU010000005.1, on the reverse strand, counting down.
CAGCGGGACGGTGCGACGCCTTTCTCCCGTGCGCGCGTCGTGAATGGATAGTTCGGACGTTCCGTGCCGGACGTGGGTGACGGCGATCAGGCCGTCGAGGAAGGAGAAATCGGACAGGACGGCTTCCGTGTCCTCCGGGATCAGTTCCGTCCAGACAGAGGGGTCGGACGGGTCGGCGACGCAGAGGCGTACGCGCGGAGCGTCCCGGTCGGTGACGATGTAGAGGCGTCCGTCCGGGCCGACCGCGGCGGCGGCTCGGGCGTCGACGTCCTGTTGGACGGGCCTGAGGCAAGGGACGGGGCCGGTCGTCAGGTCGGCGATGAACAGGTCGTTGCGGGGGGCGGCGCCGTCCGCGGTGGAGATCACGAGCCAGTGGCCGTCCGCGCTGATGCCGACACCGTGGGACGTGGCCGGTTCGGTGACGGGGGTGTCGCGGTCGGGTGGTTCGCCGATGAGATGCAGGTGGACGCGTCGCCGCGTCTCGTCGCCCGGCTCCGCGCGGACGTAGTAGAACCCGTCGCCGTCCGGGAGCCAGGCCACCGGGGAGTACCGGCAGCGGTCGATCGGGCCGTCCAGGGTCTCGCCGGTCGCGACGTCCAGGACGAGGAGGTCGGCGCGTTCGGTGCCGCCCCGCGACACCTGGCAGGCCAGCAGCCGTCCGGACGGGTCGGGACGCCATGCGTCGAGCGTCGTCGTGCCGGACGGGTCGAGCACGGTCGGGTCGAGGAGCGTCCGCTCAGGACCGCCGTCGCCGTCGGCCACGTGCAGGATGGCGTGCTCCTGACCCGCGACGCGACGGAGGACGAAGCGCCGGCCGCCGCGCCAGACGGGGGCGCTGACGGATCCGGTGTCGGCCAGCTCGGCGACGCGACGGCGGAACGTCCGCCGGAGTTCGGGGTCGATGTGCTTCTGGTACAGCTCGTCCTGGGCGTCCAGCCAGGCGCGGGTCCCCGGCGCGGCCGGATCCTCCAGCCAGCGGTAGGGGTCGGCGACGCGGCGGCCGTGCAGGATCTCGACGACGGGGCCGCGTTCGGCCTCGGGATGTCTCATGGGTTCGCCACCTCCGGGCGCGAGGTCGAGTCGGGGCGTTCAGCGTGCGGGGCGCCAGCGTCCGGCCAGGGCCGCGTACGGGGGTGAGCTGCGGATCAGGTCGTCGTGCGTCCCGTGGTGGGGGCGGGCGCCGTCCATGAGCAGGACGCGGTCGGCCCGGCGGGCCGAGCTGATCCGGTGCGCCACGACGATCAGGGTGCCGGGGCGTTGCGCGAAGGCCGATTCGGCGCGGGCCTCGGCGGCGGGGTCGAGATGGCAGGTCGCCTCGTCCAGGACGACCAGCCGGGCGGGTGCGAGGTAGGCGCGGGTCAGGGCGATCAGCTGCCGTTCCCCCGCCGAGAGCGCGGCGGGGTCGAGCTCGGCGTCCAGGCCGCCCAGCCGGGCCACGAGGTCCGCCGAGCCGACCATCTCCGTGGCCTGCGTGAACGGCGGTTCGGCGTCGTGGGTGAGGTAGCCGAGGTTCTCGCGGACGGTGCCGCGGAAGACGTACGCCTCCTGCGGGATCAGCACGCGCGCGGCGGGATCGACCAGGTCGGCGCGCACTCCGCCGATCTCGACCGTCCCGTCGCGCGGACGCATCAGGCCCGTGATGAGCGCGGCCAGCGTGGATTTCCCGATGCCGCTGGGCCCGACCACCGCCAGATGCCCGCCGGACGGGACGTCCAGGTCCAGCTCGTCGATCACCGGCACCGCGACGGGGCCGTAGGCGGCGGTGACCGCGCGAAGCCGCACATCCCTCCCTGGTGGAGTGGTGGCGGCGGAGGGCTGTGTGTCGGAGCCTGTCGTCAGGACGCGGTCCACAGAGACGCCGAGGCGGACGGCGCTCACGCCGAGCCCGCGGACCAGGCCGCCGAACGCGGGGCCGAGCGACTGCGTCAGGTAGGTGAGCGCGCCGATCACCATGGCCGCGCCGACGCCGTGGCGACCCAGCCAGGGCACCGCGAGCAGGAGCAGCAGCACCGGAGCCCAGCCGCCGACGGTCAGCGCCACCGTGCGGAGGGCGGTGACACTCGCCAGGGCGCGTCCGGCAGCCTCCTGCGCGGCCACGCGGTCGCGGACCGCGCCGCCGACGCGCTCCTCGGCGCCGCAGGCGACGACGTCGCGCAGCCCGCCGATCAGCTCGGCCGTCGCGGCTACCGTCGCCTCGTCCGCGAGCAGGTACGCGCGCTGGCGGCGGGCGAGCGCGGGCAGCGACGCCGCGAACAGCGCGAGCCCGGCGACGAACGGTGGCAGCACCCAGGGCAGGACGAGCGGCTCCAGGACTGCCAGGCCGACGACGACGCTCACGGCGGTGAACGCGAACGACCGCACGACGGTGACCAGGGCGGCGAGCGCGTCCCTGGCCAGTTCCACCTGCAGGTTCACACGTGCGACGGCTGCGGATCCGGACGGACGTCCTTCTTGGGCTGCGTGCCGCAGTGTTCCAGCGACGGCTTCGGTCAGCAGCCGGTCGCGGAACGGCTCGACCGTGGCGGCCACAGCCAAAACGACCTGGCGCGCCCCGATCGCGGCGATCGTCCAGACCAGGGCGAGCGCTGCGAGCCAGCTTGTCCCCACCCATGGACGTCCTACTGCGAACCCGTCCCCGATCGCCCGTGCGACCGCCTGCCCAACGAACAGTGCAGGTCCGGCCTCCACGATCGACCACACAAGTACCCGCAACACCGCCCGCGGCTCCGCGACCAAAGCCCGAACAACGAACCGCCGCGCCCCGCCGCTCATGCGCGCGGGGGGCGTTGCTTGCGGGGCTGGGTCTGTATGCGGTTGCGGGGCTGAGCGCGGTTGTGGAGGTGGGCTTGTGCGCGGGCGGGATGTGGAGGTCATGCCTTTCCCCCGAGAGAGGCGGTGGGGTCGGCGAAGAGGGCTCGGTAGGCCGGATGGTCGCGCCACAGGTCGGCGTGAGGAGCTTGGGCGCGGACGCGGCCGTCGTCGAGCCAGACGACGTGGTCGGCCTCGGCGGCGGTGGCGATGCGGTGGGCGACGAGCAGGCGGGTCCGGCCGTCGGCCGCGCTGGTGAGGGCCGCGCCGATTTCGCGTTCCGTCACGGTGTCGAGGCTTGAGGTCGCGTCGTCCAGAACGAGGAGCCGCTCCCCCTGCGCGAGCGCACGAGCGATTCCCAGGCGTTGTCGCTCACCGCCCGACATCGGTGCGTCCGCCAAGGCGGTGGCATAGCCGGATGGCAGTCGTTCTAGGTAGGAGTCCACGCGGGCGGCGCGGGCTGCGTTCCGCACGTAGTCCTCGTGCGCGCGCGTGTGGGAAGGGAGGCCGAGTGCCACTGCGTCGGTGACGGTCTCCCCCAGCAGAACGGGGCGTTCGAACGCGTAGCCGACAGCACGTCGCAGTTCGGTACGCGACAGCTCGTGCAGGGGGACGCCGTCCAGGAGGACGATGCCTTCGTCCGGGTCGAGCAGGCGTCCTGCCAGGGCGGCGAGGAGGGATTTGCCTGCGCCGGAGCGTCCGACCACGGCGGTCGCACCGCCACTTGGGATGACGAAGTCGACACCGCGCAGTCCTTCGCCGCCCGGCGTGCGGATCGTGACGTTCCTGAACTCGAGGGTTCCGGAGCCGTGCAGCGGGAGATGGCGCATGCCGTGGCGGACGACGGGTTCCGCGAGCACTTCGGTGACCCGGCCCGCGGCCGCGCGCGATCGGGCGAGTTGGCCGACCTGGCCGAGCGCGCCCGAAAGGCTCGCGCCGAGCACCGCATAGCGTGCCGCCGCATACAGCGCGCCCAGGGTGAGTCCGCCTGAGACGAGCCGCCATCCGCCTACGGCGAGGACGGTCACCTCCAACAGCGGGACGGTCAACCCCGCCTGCACCCCCGCGCGCGCGTTGGCGCGCCAAAGTCGAAGCCCGTGTTCACGAAGTGTGGGCAGCGGGGCGAGAATCCGGCGTGTCTCCAAGTCCGCGGTTCCAGCGGCGGCGATCGTGCGGATTCCGGTGAGCGCGTCCGTCAGGCGGGCCGCGATGTCACTCTGGGTGCGCTGGTACCCGGCGGCGTGGACGGTGGTCGCCCGCAGGAACCCGCGCAGGACGAGCGTGATCGCCACCAGGCCGGCGACCAGCGCGCCCAGCAGCCACGGGTCGATGAAGGCCAGGGCGACGAGCCCCCCGACGGTCGGGATGAGCAGGGCGGCGGCGGTGACGAGCGCCGCCGGGGCCTGGCCGAGCTCCTCGGCGTTCAGCCCGATCCGGGTCGCGAGGTCGCCTTCGGGATGCCGCCGGGTGATCGCCGGTCCCGCGCCGAGGACGCGTCCGAGCAGGGTGCGGCGCAGCCGGGCCGCCGCTCCGGTGCCGGTGACGCCGGTCGCCCAGGCCGTCAGGACCTCGCACGCCGCGATCCCCGCGACGACGGACGCGGCGATGGCCGTCCAAGGGCCATGGACGGCGTTTCCGGAGGTCAGGCCGTCGATTGCGCGCCCCATGGCGAACGGCAGGAGCAGTTGCAGGACGGCGCCACCGAGCGCGCCCAGGACGAGGAGGGCCGTCCAGAGGCCGCCTTCTCGCGCGGTGCGCGTCACCAGGCGATCCGCTGCCGTCCGCATCCGTCCTCCTCTCGAAGAAGGTGACCTAGAAGAAAGGTGACCGCCGCGTGCGGCACGGCCGGGACCGTGCCGCACGCGGCGGCATTGGGCGTTTCCGGGTGACCCCCTAGTGGCGGCCACCCGGACCGTCACGCCCGAGCGCCGGGGCTCAGTGGCAGAGCGCGAGGCTCAGGTTGCTCGGCGTGTGCGATGCGCAGGTAACGATGGTCAGACCGCTACCGCCGCTGGCTCCGCCGGAGGCGGTGGGGGCCTGGAGGCCCTGCAGGTCGAGAAGCGCCATGGTGGTTGCTACACCTCCTTTCCCTTCCGTGGGTGGACGGGTTCGGGCCGTTCCGGCGTCACGCGAGCGGGGTCTCCTTGGCCAGGCTCCCTACGCGGCCGGAAGGGCCGATCATGAGGCCGGACGAGCCGGCCGAGGTGACGGACGAACCGTCGGTGGTGGGTGAGGTCTCGTGAGCGAGGTGGCGCGCCGGATCGAGGGGACGCGCGGAGTCGAGGGGGCGTGCGGGGTCGAGGGGGCGTGCGGGGTCGAGGGGGCGTGCGGGGGCGTCGAGGAAGGGCATCGACGGCCTCCGTTCGTCGAACGCGGACGCCAGGGCGAGCAGCACCCCGGACGTCCCGGTGGCGAGGTCCATCGACAGCCGCATCAGCTGGTCACCGGTGAAGGCGAGCCCGTCGTTGTAGGGCATGGCGTGCCAGCGCAGGCCGCTGACCTGCGCGTCCAGCCTCGGATCGCCGTGCGGGTCATAGGCGGGGTGGAGGCCGGCGGCGAGTGCGGCAATGATCCCGGCGCGTCCGGCGAACAGGCCGGACTGGACGAAGTAGGCGGATTCGGTGACCCGGGCGAGCCGGGTCAGCGCGCCTTCGAACTCCTCGTCGCGCCGGTGGCGGAGGTAGCGGGCGACCACGAGGCCGATGCCGACGGACCCCTCGTCCAGGTAGGGCAGGCTGCGCCAACCCTGGTTGACCTGGAGTGATCCGTCCTCGGCGAGCATGCAGCGGCGCAGGTCCTGGCGGAGCGCGTCGGCGGCGCGGTCGAGAAGCGTCGCGTCGCCCCCGCGTTCGTAGGCGTGGAGGAACAGCAGCGCCGGGCCGGACGAGCCGTGCATCAGCCCCGCGCGCGGATGGTCTCCGCCGCTGATCTCCGGGACGTCCTCCGGGCCTCCGATCCGCTCGGCGCACAGGTCGACCATGCGGGACGCGGCGTCGGTCAGTTCGGTCTCGCCGGTGGCCTCGCCCAGGTGGAGGAGGTTGAGGCCGGTTCCGGCCAGTCCAGAACACAGGTTCAGGCTGAGTCGATCCCACTTCTCGCGAAGACAGATGTCGGCGAGGTCCAGTGCTTCCTGGCGGCGACCGAGGCGGTCGAGGACGTGCGCGACGCCGTGGAGGCCGTCGTAGAAGCCGATCGGGGTGCCCACGTCGGGGTTCAGCGCACGTTCGACCAGCCAGTCGACGTGTTCCGGCGGGACGTCCGCACCGGTTTCGGTCAGGGAGTAAAGGACTCCCGCGGCTCCGTGGGCGATGTTGACCGCGCCGCCGTCCCGGAACTGCGCGGGATCGCCGGGATAGAGGCGGTCTTCGCGGTCGGGGGTCGCCGAGGCCAGGATCGCGCGGTGCATCGCGTCGCGGACGTCCGGCCAAGGCGCGCGCCCCGGGAGGGGAAGCGTGTCGAGTGGGGACGGCGTCGGATCGGGGTCCGGACCGAGGAGGACGGCGACGGCGTCGTCGAAGTCCGCGCGCGGCACCGGAAACGTCTCGGCGATCAGGCCGGCGAGCTGGCGGGCCTTCCGCGGGTGCATCAGCAGGGTGATCGTGGTCTGCGGGGCGAACAGGTAGTAGCGCATGCAGGCGAGCGCGTACCTGTCGACGTCGACCCCGCGCCGGTCGCGCGGCGCCAGAAACGCCGGGTTCGCGAGGGTCGTGCGCGCCTGCTCCTCGACGGGGACCGCCACCTCGAAATCGATGAGGCAGAGCCGTCCGGACGCCGTCACCAGGATGTTGTTCGGATGCAGGTCGCCGAAGACCACGCCGCGCTCGTGCAGCCGCTGGACGGCGTCCTCGATCTTGGCGAGCGTGTCCAGGGCCCACTCGGTGTACGCGGCGAGCGTCGTCGCGCCGTGGTCGGCCTTCGTCAGCGGGTACCGCTGGACGATCTGCCGCTGGAGCGGGTTCCCGTCCACGAACTCCTCGACGAGGAAGTGGTGCTCCCCGAGGACGAAGTAGTCGCGCAGCGCCGGCACCACGTCCAGCCCGGAAAGGCGTTCGAGGATGTCGCGCTCGTGCTCGAGGCGGGTCACCGCGTCGCGCCCGAGGACGTCGAGTCCCGCGTGCGGACGCGCCTCCTTCAGGACGACGCGCTCGCCGGAGGCGCGGTCGCGGGCGAGGTAGACCCCGCCGCCGTTCGAGAAGTGCAGGACGCTTTCGAAGTCATAGGGCATCTCGTCGACGCGGACGGAGTTCCGGGCCTCCAGATGCGGCGCGAGGAAAGGCGGCAGCGTCACCCATTCGGGCACCGAGAACGTCGATCCCCGGACGTCCGGGACGAGTTCCCCCGCGCCGTTCTCGATGGCGGGCACGAGTTCGCCGTCCTTGCCGACGCAGCGGCGCTCGGCGAAACCTCCGTAGCGTACGAAGAGCGGCCCGTCCGCGTACCTGAGGTCGCTCAGAATGTAGGGTCCCTCGATGCCGTCCAGCAGCTCGTCCAGCTCTTTGAGGACGATCTCGCATTCGTTCTCGTCCGTCGGGTAAAGGGTGACGAGTTTGCCGCTGGCACCCCGAGAGGCGGCCTTGGAGTTGCGCATGAGCAGGACGGACCGGCCGCGCAGGTACTTGAACACGATCCCGCGTGGGACGCAGTAGTCCCAGATCAGGGCCAGGGCGCGCTCGGCGTCGTCCAGGCGGGCGGACACGTGGATCTTCCATCCCTGGGGCGGGAGCGTCTCTTCACCGCCCGGCGCGTAGTACATCCAGACATCGGACTCGTGCCGCACCCAGCCTTCGGGAACCGGACGGGCGACGAGCGAGAAGTCCGATGTCTCGTTCTGCCTTTGGCCGAATTTGTCGTAGAAGAACAGATCGGCGAGGCAGTAGGGCTCGTACTGGTCCACCGCGGTCCTCCTCTGTGTTCGCTCTGTGCTCGGCTGCAATTCAGCATCACCGGCAGGGAGTCCCGCGCCAAGTTGAATCCGCAATACTTGATCGTGAGGAACGCACTATCGCGCGTGTGCGTTCCTCCGTGCCGTCCTATGAAGACGGAGGATGTGCGCACCGAGGCGTTCGCCTGCCCGAAGCGCCCCCTTGGACGTCCTTGGCCGGCTCCTCCAGGAGCGGCCGGTGTCCCTGGCGGCCCCTCCTGCAGCTCGGAGAGCACCCGGCCGACGCGGCACCTGGGCGGTGTGCGTGACCCAAAAGCGCATTGGGAGACGACCGGAACGGGTCCCCGGCGAGCGAGGGAAGCGGCCGAGGCCACGGAACGGGCGTAACCGGTGCAGGCGGAACCGGCATGGTTCACCGTCCGTGCACAGGCGGGTGGGCTGCGGTTTCTTATGGGAAAGATGCGAACTCGTGGGAGGATTCCGACGTCTTACTGATCGACGTTCGCCCGGACGGGGGGACGGTGCCGGGGCGCAGGTCCTCCTAGGTCGGGGCCAGGTGGGGAATGCGGGAAGAAGCACCGGCATTCATGTCGCTAATGTGCTTTCTGCGGATTGCGTGCTGATGAGGGAGAACCGTGCGAGGTAAGGCCCTGGTGGTGGTGGCGACGGCGGTCCTCGGACTGTCGGCGTGCGGCGGTGGCGGTACGGACGGCAAGGCCAAGACCGCCGGACACGACGAAGGCGTCCCCCAGATCTCGATCACCCCGGCGAACGGTTCGGCCAAGGCGAAACCGGACGCGGGCGTGACGGTGACGGCGTCCGGCGGAACGTTGAGCCAGGTGCTGGTCAAGCTGAAGGACGCCGACGTGCCCGGCGTCATGTCGGCGGACAAGAAGACCTGGAAGTCGTCCTGGACGCTGATCCCGGGCGGGAAGTACACCGTCCAGGCGGTCGCGGCGTCCAGCAAGGGCAAGACGGCGACCGCGAACAGCTCGTTCAGGACGGTGAACAACACCGCGCGGACGACGATCAACAACGTCATCCCGAGCCCGGGCGAGAAGGTCGGCACCGGCATGCCGATCTTCATCCAGTTCAACAAGGAGGTCCCGGACAAGGCCAAGCCGACCATCGAGAAGGCCATCGAGATCCAGTCGACCTACCCGACGGTGGGCGCCTGGCGGTGGCTGAGCGCGGGCGAGTCGTTCAACGGGCTGCCCTCGCTGGTGTTCCGTCCGAAGGACCCCTGGCAGGCGAACCAGAGCGTCCAGCTGAGCGTCCACTACGCGGGCCTGAAGATCGGCGACTCGGTCTACGGCGACAAGGACGTCACCCGCAAGTTCAAGATCGGTGACGCCCACACCATCACGGTGAACAACCGGACGCACAAGCTGACCGTGAAGAAGAACGGCACGGTCGTCCGCAAGTGGGGCGTCAGCCTCGGCACCGGCGGCGAGACGCAGAGCGACGGCGTCGACCACCTGAAGACCACCAGCGGCGTGCACCTGACCATGGACCACGTCCGCCTGGAGCGCATGGTCGCCCCCGGCAAGAAGAAGGGCGACCCCGGCTACTACGACGAGCAGGTGCCGTTCGCCACGCGCATCTCCAACAGCGGTGAGTACGTCCACCAGAACATGGACGACCCGTCCTGCCTGGGCAACCGCAACTGCTCACACGGCTGCGTCCGCTCCCCGGGCTCCGACGCGGAGTGGTTCATGAGCTGGTCCTACCGGGGCGACATGGTGACCATCAACGGCACCGGGCGCGACCTGCAGTGGTCCAACGGCTGGGGCTACTGGCAGATGCCGTTCACGCGCTGGGCGAGCGGCAGCAAGCTCGGCCAGCCCGTCACCACTGCCTCCCTCGGCAAGTAGACCCTCACCTCCCGGCCGGTAGAACCTCCCTCCTGCGGCCCCGATTCTCCCGACACGGCCCGGCGCTTCTCCTCCCCGAGACCGCCGGGCCGCCTGTTTGTCCTGAATGGTCTGTATGGACGGGCTCTGAAGTCCCTCTGAAGGCGCGCTCCGGCCCTGTTGCGCGTCCGCGAAGGTGCACTATGGACTCGTGCTGAGGACCAGAGTGGCCACTTGGGGGTACGTCGTGGCACTCGCCTTGGCCGAGGCCGCGGTCTGGCTGCTGTCCCCCGAGTCCAAGGCGCGCGTGGTCGACTGGGTGAGCACGAACGTCGCCAACCTGTCCCACCACCCGCTGGGCTCCCTGGCCGCGTCCGCGCTCGTCCCCGACTCGTATCCGCTGGTGTGGGTCGGGATGGCGGTGGTGGCGCTGTTCCCCGTCAACGCGCTGCTGGGCAACCGCCGGACGGTCCTGTTGTTCGTCCTCCTGCACGTGGTGGGGACGCTGGTCAGCGAGGGTGTCGTCGCGTGGCGCGTCGCGCACGGGGCGCTCCCGGAAGCCGCCCGGCACCAGCTCGACACCGGGCCCTCGTTCGTGCTCGTCCCCGGCCTCGTCCTGGTGATCCTGTTCGGGACGTGGTGGTGGCGTCCGGTGGCGGCGGCCGGATTGTGGGCGCTGTGGCCGTACCTGTTCGAGGGGCTCGGCCAACTGGAGGTCGCGGCGGTCGGGCACGTCACCGTGATGGTGCTGGCCGTCCCGCTGTTCCTGCTGCTCCGGCGTGGCCGTCTCGCCGCCCTCGCGCGCGACGTGCGAGCCGCGTCCCCGCCGACAGACGCTCCGGCGACCGAGCCTTCAACGCCCTGACCAGCAGTTCCGGAGCTTCTGGCGACCGGATCGGCTCACCATTCGGAAAGTACGAGTGCCTGGACGAGCAGGGCCACCACCACCTGGGCGGTCAGCCATCCTCGTGCGGGCGCGCGTAGGACGCTCGCGGCCGGCAGCAGCCACGCCGCGAACGGAAGCCAGATGCGTTCGACTTCGCCTTTCGTCACGCCCGCTACGTCCAGGCTGAGGACGGCGACGACCGCTGCGGCCGCCAGAAGGACGACCGGCTCCGCCCGGAGCCTTCGCCGCGCCACGATGCCCTGCTTAAGGAGCGAGGGCAGTACGTACGCGATGGCCGGTCCCGTGAGGATGCCGAGGACGGCTATGTCCGCGCCCAGGAAGTAGGGGTAGGACCTGCGTGCCGAGCCGCCGCTGGCGCGATAGGTGTCGAGCGTGGCGTGGACACCGTCCGGCCACCAGAAGCCCCCCAGCGTGAAAGCCGCGGGGATGACGGCGAATCCGAGCGCCATCACTATCCAGAACCTCAGTGTTGGACGCGTAATCCACAGAACGACGCTCGGTAGGGCCAGGAGGGGGAGCAGTCCATAGCTTAGGTAGGGCAAGGCGCCGAGCAGCAGACCACCCGCCAACGGCCGGCGCATCGCCAGGAACGCGATGCCCCAGGCCCCGACCCCGAGGAAGAACGCGTCCATGGACGTCGCGATCCAGAGCGAGAGAGGAGACAGCACCAGGAAGGGCAGCGCCCGGCGCGCCGCCTGTTCCCCGGCCAGCACCCGCACCGTCAGCGCGATGGCCACCGCGGACGATGCCCCGACACCGATGATCATCAGCGCGGGCCAGAGCGTCCCGTGCAGCCCGATCGCGTCCAGCGCCCAGAACACCAGCGTCGGCAGCGGCGGATGCCCCCGCACATGCGTCGGGTAGGCGTACAGCTCCTTGGTGAAGGTGCGCAGCCAGCGCAAGGGGTGGTCACCGACCGCCGCCAGCCCCGCCGGATACTCGGTCGACGCGTCCAGCGGCCTCGCCAGCGCCCCGGGCCCGTCACTGACCGCCAGCGCGACGGCCCACCCGACCGCCATCGCCCACGACAACGCAAGGAGGATCCGCCATCGCATCACCCGCACGATCAACGGAAGAACACCGACCGAGACCCCCGCGTACCCGACCGCCGGAGCCATCTGCCATGTCAGCAACCTCGCCTTCGCGTGCAGCGGCGGCAATGCGTCCTCAGTGGCGAGCCCCGCCCGCCGCATCACCTCCCCGACAACGAACGCCACCACGATCAGCCCCGCCCAGACCCCGACTCCCCAAACCCCACCACGCCGAAGCCATGACACCCCCCGACCGAACGCCCTGGTACCGAACGCCCTGGTACCGAACGCCCTGGCGCCGAACGCCCCGCCCTCGGACGCTTCGACCCCCGACGCCCCGCCCCTGACGTCCCCGAACCCGGACGCATCGCCCCTGGACGCACCGGTACTAGACGCACCGGTACTAGACGCACCGGTACTAGACGCACCGGTACTAGACGCACCGGTACTGGACGCGCCCGTACTGGTCGCCGCCGAACCCGGCTCCTTCGGGTCAACGGCTGTTCCGCCGACCGTTCCTCGCCCCACCGCCCCTTCGCCGTCAACCGCCGCCCTACCAGCCGTAGCCTCCGAACCAACCGCCGTCACGGTGCCGACAGCCGATCCGTCACAACCTTCCGCCACTTCACCGACGTCCGACTCCGTCGTCCGCATGCCACCGAGTTCAGGAACCTGTTCAGATGCCCGCTCAGTCATCCGTCCCGCCCTCTACCGACCGCCCATCAGCGCGACCAGCACCCCCTTGATCCCGCCGACCAGGGACGTCTTCGCCCGAGGGCTCGACGTCCTGCCCGTCGGACCTACCGATGTCCTGCTCACGGGATTCACCGCGTCCACCGTCTGTCGTGCCTTCCGCCGCATCACGCGGCGGAAGGCGCTCGGGCTCACGCTCGGCGTCAGGCTGCTGCGGCTGCGTCCTCTGCTCGCTGCCGTGAGAAGGACGTCCACGACGAAGAGCGCTCCTCGCGAGGCCTACGGCGGGGACGTGTCCGATCCGCCGCCATGGAACGGCCGTCGCGACAGCGACCACGCCCACGGCGATCACCAAGTTGGGGAGGTAGTGCAGAGGAAGAATCGACGGATTGTCGGGGCGGCGCCCGAATCCGAGCAGCATCGGCAGCGCGACCAAGCACAAGGTGCCGGCTATGAACGTCCCTCGCCGGAACCGCTGCCACCGCGGTAGCAGAACGCTGATCAGGAGCAGGGTCGGTACCAGCACGCCGTCATGCCCGGCCACCGCACCACCGACCCACAACATCCACCCGCCCGGCCGCGAATGCATCACCACACCCGAAAGGCCGATTCCGATGAAGACCGCACCCACCACGTACGCAGCCCAGCGACCGGCCCCACCCCGCGGATGCTCGAACGCACCGCCACCGCTCTTCACACCCCGACCGGCTCGGCCACCGCCCCCACCTCCGCCAACAGTGCCGCCCTGATCAGCCCCGCCCCGCGAACGCCCAGCACCGCCACCGCGCGTCATTCGGCGACCAAGGTCGTGAGCCATTTGGTTTGGAGGACACCAGGACGGTCTGGAGCGATCAGACGGCAGGGGTAGCCGTGGTCCAGAGCCAGGGGCTCGCCGTTCAGCGACAGGGCCAGGAGCGTGTCGGGGTCACGCCAGTGCCGGGGATCGACCTCGGAGCTTCGGTAGGCGCCGCCGCTCTGCAGGGATTCGGCTCGGACGCGCGTATCGGCAGGGGCTCCGGCCCGGCTCAGGACGTCACGCAGACGGACGCCCGTCCAGTTTCCGGAGGCGGACCAGCCTTCGACGCACGTGATCGGAAGGCGGACGGTGTGCTGCGGCATCGCGCTGAGTTCGGCTAGTGAGAGCGAGAGCTCGTTGCGAACGCGTCCAGTCACGCGGAGCCGCCAGCCCGGATCACGGGCGGTCTGCGTGACTCCGGCAGCGAGCGCGCTGCGGTTCACCGGGAGCCGCTGCGGGCCGACGCCTATGCGACGCGGGGCCAGCAGGGCGAGGCGGGCCAGCGGCGAAACGGCCTCGCCGACGGTGAACAGGGTGACCGCGCCCGACGCCGCGAAGACCGTGAGGAGAAAGGAGCGACGGTCGAGACCGTCGTCGGGTCTGCGCATCACGGTCCGGCGGGCCTTGGTCCACTCGTTCGCGATGTGGATGATCAGCGCGCCGATGACGACGTAGGCCGTCCAGTAGTGGGCGACCGTGAAGAAGAACGGGAAGGGGTACCAGTAGGCGATGTTCAGGATGCCCGTGACCAACTGGAACAGGGCGCCGCCGACCAGCAGCAGGACGAGGGCGCGTTCGAGTGCGTGGCCGACCGAGCGGAACGGCGGCCACTGGAGGAGCTTCGGATAGACCGTCCAGAGTTTGGCGAGGAGGAGCGGCACCGTCGCCAGCCCGCCGATGACGTGGACGCCCTGGGTGACGCGGTACAGGTTGATCGGCCTGGACGGCCAGTGCAGCCAGTCCGGCGGATGCTGCATGAAGTGGCTGATCAAGCCGGTGATGAACGCCGAGCCGAACGAGACGCCGAGCGCGATGCCCAGCCACGCCGCGATCCGCTCATCGTGGAAGCGGCTGCTGAAGCGCGATCCGACGGACGTCACCAGGTGGCCGACCTGGTCTTGCGCCTGAAGGATCGAGCTGACCCGTGGCTGACGGCGTCCGGCTCGGGCCGCGAACGGCCCCGAGCCCTCGGAACGACGCCGGATCGTGGAAGCCAGATGTCGTGGAGGTCCGTCGGCCGGTCGGGCCTGGGTCACGGGGTGAGTGCGACGAAACATCGTGTTGCCTCTTCCCAGCGTTCGGAAACGATCAGGCCGCTTTGGGGGAGGTCGTCGATGGCCACCTGGGCCCAGGGGAACCAGGGGCCGGTTGTCGTGCCGCTGCGCAGGCGGACGTGTTCGCGCCGGGAAATGGTCCCCGGGGCGTTCACTTCGGCGAGGATCCGGCCGCCGGGGGCCAGGAGGGAGGCCAGGCGGCGAAGCAGTGTGGACGGTTCGCCGCCGATGCCGATGTTGCCGTCCGCGAGCAGGACCGTCTGCCAGAGGCCGGCGCCGGGGATCTGCTCGAACACGTCCCCGACCAGGGCGGGGCCGCCCGCGGCCACGGTCATCGCGACCGCGGTCGGCGCGTTGTCGATGCCGACGGCCAGGACGCCGCGTTCGGTGAGCGCGACGGTCAACCTGCCCGGCCCCGAACCGACGTCCAGGACAGGGCCTTCGGAACGTGACAGCAGGCCCTCGTCGCCCGGCCGCAACCGCAGCCAGTCCGTCACCGGCAGCGGCCGCCGCGCGCCCGTCGCGTCCTCGATCTGCACCGACGCGTGCCCTCGTGAGCCGACGGCCTGCTCGTCCAATGCCCTCTCGTAAAGCTCACCGATCACGGAAGGCCACCCCCTCCAGATCGAGCAGCACCTCGGCGTCCGCACCATCGAGCTCTCGGGAACCTCCGCTGTTCCGCTCCGGACGCGTCGCCCCCTGCTTCGAACGCGCCGGGCCCTGCTCGGACCGCGCCACGCCATGCTCGAGACAGGACACGTCTTGCTCCGAACGCGCTGCGCCACGGTCGGAACGGGCCGCGCCGTGTTCAAGGCGGGGCGCGCCTCGACCCGAACGCGCTGCGCCTTGCTCCGGACGCGCCGGGCGTTGCTCGGAACGGGTCGCGCCGTGTTCGAGGCCTGGCGCGTCTTGTTCCGAACGCGCTGCGCGTTGCTCGGGACGGGCCGTGCCACGCCCGGAACGCGCGGCGCCATTCTCGAGGCGGGGCGCGCCTTGCTCCGAACGCGCAGCACCTTGCCCTGGACGGGCCGCACCTTGCTCGGGGCGGGCCGCACCTTGCTCGGGGCGGGCCGTGCCACGGTCGGAACGCGCTGGGACTTGGTCGGGGGGCGCTGGGGGTTGCTGCGGGTGCGCCGGGTGTTGTTGGGGGTGGGGTGGGTCTTGTTTGGGGGGCGTGGTGGTCGGTTGGAGGTGAGGGGGGATCGCTGTGTTGTGGGGAGGGGTGGCTGGCGTGAGTTGGTCGGTTCGGAAGGGGGTGGTGAGGGTGCGGTAGATGGCGGCGAAGCGGGTGGTGGGTGCGTGGGCGGCCACTTGGGCGGCGTCCGCGTGGGTGTCCACGTCGGTGAGTTCGGGGAGGTGGGCGACGGTCAGGGCCGCCTCGGCGAGACGGCACAGCTGGAAGTGGCCGGTGTCCGGGCGGGACATGGGGACGCCTCGGAGGAGGGACGCGTCAGGGGTGCGGAGGCCGAGGAGCCAGAAGCCGCCGTCGGACGCGCGGCCGAAGGTGGCGTCGTGTGTCGCCAGGGCGGCGGCGGCGTCGGCCAGGAGGGACCAGGTCAGCTGCGGGGTGTCCATGCCGACCAGGACCAGCGGACGGCCCTGGTAGGCGTCGTCGAAGGCGTTGGCCAGGCGTTCGTCCAGGCCCTCCCCGCGCTGCGGGATGACGTCGAAGCCATCCGGGAGCCAAGGGCCGGGCGATCCCGCGAGGGCCAGGACGCGGCGGACGGCCGGGGCCGCGGCCACGGACTCGAGCGTGTCCTTCAGGGACGCCTCGGCCAGGGCGGCGGCCTGGTGGGGTGTGAACGGCGGGGTCAGACGTGTCTTGACGCGGCCCGGGACCGGTTCCTTCGCGATGACGATCAGGTCGGCGGCGAACGGGACGGGGGCGGTCACGCGGCGCCCACCTTGGTCAGGACATCGCGCATGTCCTGGACGGCCCGGATCGTCCCGCGGAGGGTGCCGGTGACCTTGGAGCGGCCGGTCCTCGGGTGGTACGGGACGTCCAGTTCGGTGATGTGCCAGTTCGCGCGGGCTGCCTTGAGGACCATCTCCAGCGGGTAGCCGAAGCGGCGGTCGGTCAGGGCGAGAGCGAGCAGATCGGTGCGGCGGACGGCGCGCATCGGCCCCAGGTCGTGAAGGGACGTGCGGGCGCGCCGGTTCAGTTCGCGTGCCAACACCCGGTTGGCGATGCGTGCGTGCGGCGGCCAGGAGCGCCATTCGGTCGGGCGGCGGCGTCCCAGGACGAGCATCGGCCGGTCCACGGACCCGCCGGTGGAAGGGCCGTCCGAAGCGGCGTCCGCGTCAGACGAAGGCCGCGACGGGGACGGGACGGAACCGGCCGCCCGAGGGGAATCGGGGAAACTCCGGGAACCTCGATTGAGCCTGGAGACCAGGAGGGGGAGGTCTTGGGGGTCCAGCGAGGCGTCGGCGTCCATGAGGCAGACGGTCTCGGCGGTGGCGGTGAGCAGCCCGGCGTGGCAGGCCTCGCCGAAACCCCGGCGGGCGGCGTGGACGACCCGGGCGCCATGGCGGGCGGCGACCTCGGCGGACGCGTCGGTGGAGGCGTTGTCCACGACGATCGGGGCATATCCGGGCGGCATCCGGTCCAGGACCCAGGGCAGGGCGTCGGCCTCGTTCAGGCACGGCAGGATCACGTCGACGGTCGTCACGCGGTCACCGCCGCGAACTCCGCCATGCCGTCCTCGAAGCCGATCTCCGCGGTGAAGCCGAGGTCGGCGGCGGCCCGGTGGGGGCTCGCCACGATGTGGCGGACGTCGCCGAGCCGGTACGCCCCCGTGACCACGGGCCGCGGGCCGCCGCACGCGGCCGACAGGGCCTCGGCCAGGTCACCGATCGTGCGGGGCCGTCCGCTCGCGATGTTGTAGGCGGCGAAGGGCGCGTAGGACGGATGTTCCAGGGCCAGGACGTTCGCCCGGGCAACGTCCCGGACGTGGACGAAGTCGCGCCGCTGGAGGCCGTCCTCGAAGACCTTCGGGGCCTCGCCGCGCAGCAGGGCCGAGCGGAAGAGCGCGGCCACGCCCGCGTAGGGAGTGTCGCGGGGCATACGTGGGCCGTAGACGTTGTGGTAGCGGAGGGCGATGACCGAGCCGCCCGTCATGCGTGCCCACGAGGCGGCCAGGTTCTCCTGGGCGAGTTTGGTGTCGGCGTACACGTTGCGCGGGTCGGCTGGCGCCTTCTCGTCGATCGTCCCAGGGCTCAGGGGCCGCGCGCAGCGCGGGCAGGCCGGTTCGAAGACTCCCGACGCCAAAGCCGATTCGGCACGTGGGCGCGGCCTCACCGAACCGTGCACGGCGCACTCATACGAGCCCTCGCCGTAGACGACCATGGACGACGCCAACACCAGCTTCCGCACGCCCGCGCGAGCCATCTCCGCCAACAGGACGGACGTCCCCAGCGCGTTGACGGACACGTAGCCGGGCAAGTCGTACACGTCCACGCCAAGCCCGACCATCGCGGCCTGGTGGCACACGGCGTCCACACCCTGGAGGGCGCGGGCGACCGTCTCCGCGTCCCGCACATCGCCCGGTGCGCCCCTACCGGCATCCGTCCGCGCGGCAACGCTCGTCTTCACGCCCGAGCCCGCCCCAACGCCCGAGCTCGCCCCCACGCCCGCGCCCATCTCCACGCCTGCGTCCATCCTCACGCCCGCGCTCGTCCTCACGCCCGCGTCCGTCCTCACGCCCGCGTTCGCGCCTACGCGCGCCGCGGCTTCGACGGCCGGGGTTTCCGGGCCGGCTATGTCCAGGCGCAGGACTTCGTGGCCGGACGCCTCCAGCGCATCGGCGATGTGCGAACCGATGAAGCCCGCCGATCCTGTGAGCAGCACTCGCATGGCCCGAACATAGGTCGCGAACCCGATCGTCGACCCGAATCCGTCCCAGCCGTATGAACCTCGTAAGAACTTCTGAACGTTGGTAGACCTTCGCCTGGTCAGAGGCCCCGCGGCCGGGCGCGAGGGCAATTCGCCCGGACGGGGGAAGCGCCTCGGTCGGACGGGTGATCCACTCACGCGACGCCGCCCCTACTTTTTCGGACATGGTGTTCTGGATCGGTCTCGTCGCGGGTTCCACATTGATCATCGGCTTCCTGGCCTTCGGCGCCAGGAGGCTGCTGAACACACGGTTCTCGCTGTTCAGGACGGTCCTGGCCGCGGCTGCCGGGCAGGGCGTGGCAAGTCCCATCCTCAGAGGGCTGATGCACGGGCTGGGTCCGGACAGTCCGCACGTCACGGCCGCGGTCTGGTTCGCCGTTCTCGGCTGGGCGTGCGCGCTGCTCGTCGCGATGATCGTGCTGGTGGTGTGGGAGGCGTTCGTCCCGACCGGGACGGTCCCGTCACCGTTCCTTTGGGTGCGGTCCCTGCGCGCACGAGCCGCTCGCACGCGCCGCTACTGGCAGATCACCTGGATCTTCGTGCGGGCCGGCCTCGGGCCGTATCTGCGTGGAAGGGCACGCCCGGAGGGTGAGTCGCGGTCGCGGCTGGCGCATTCGCTCGCCGCGGCTCTCGACCGCGGCGGGGTCACGTTCGTGAAGCTGGGACAGGTGCTGTCGACGCGGCGGGACGTCCTGCCGGAGGAGTTCGTCGCCGAACTCGGACGCCTGCGCGACCGCGCCGCGCCGGTCCCGTGGGAGCGCATCGAGCAGGTGCTGCGGGACGAGCTGGGCGCACCGGTCGACGAGGTGTTCGC
This sequence comes from Spirillospora sp. NPDC052269, assembly GCF_040679435.1. NCBI lineage: Bacteria > Bacillati > Actinomycetota > Actinomycetes > Streptosporangiales > Thermomonosporaceae > Spirillospora > Spirillospora sp. NPDC052269. Next base: position 156,411 of record NZ_JBFAUU010000005.1, on the reverse strand, counting down.
CGAGTTCGAGCGCGAACCGCTGGCCGCCGCGTCCGTCGCGCAGGTCCACACCGCCCGCCTGCGGACGGGTGAGGAGGTCGTGGTCAAGGTGCAGCGCCCAGGCGTCCGGACGGTCGTGGAGCGCGACCTCGACATCGTTAGGCGACTGGCCCGGACGCTCGATGCACGCGCCGGATGGGGGCGTGCCCTGGGCATCGTCGAGCTGGCAGAAGGATTCGCGACCGCCCTCCGCGAAGAGCTCGACTTCCGTATCGAGACACGGAACATGGCCGCCGTCTCGTCCGCGCACCGGAACAGCGACGTCGACGACAGGGTCCACATCCCGCGCCCGCACGAGGACCTGTGCAGCGCACGCGTCCTCGTCATGGAACACCTCCACGGAGTTCCCCTGAGCCAGGCGGGCCCGGCCATCGCACGCCGCGGCCTCGACCAGGCGGAACTCGCCCGCGACCTGCTGGATGAGATGCTCCGCCAGATCATGCTCGACGGGGTGTTCCACGCCGATCCGCATCCCGGGAACCTCCTCCTGCTCGACGACGGCCGGCTCGGAATGATCGACTTCGGCTCGGTGGGACGGCTCGACTCCGGCCTGCGCGCCTCGCTCGGCCGGATCCTCCTCGCCGTGAACCGGGCGGACCCGATCGCGCTGACCGACGCGCTGCTCGAGGTGACGGCCCGTCCGGACGAGCTGGACGAGCAGGCCCTCGAGCGGGCGCTCGGCGCGTTCATGGCGCGGCACCTCGCCGCCGGGCAGACCCCGGACGCGGCGATGTTCACCGAGCTGTTCCGGGTGATGACGCGGTTCGCGCTGGCCGTCCCGGCGGAGTTCGCGGCGGTGTTCCGGGCGCTCGGGACGCTGGAGGGCGGCCTGACCGAGCTCGCGCCCGGCTTCGACATGGTCGGCGAGGCGCGCACGTTCGGCGCCTCCCAGCTGGGCGAACGGCTGCGCCCCGAGTCCCTGCGCGACGCGGCGACCAGCGAACTGGCGGCGATGCTGCCGACGCTGCGACGCATCCCCCGCCGCCTCGACCGGATCACCTCGGCGATCGAGGGCGGACGGCTCACGGTGAACGTCCGGCTGTTCGCGGACGAGCGGGACCGCGCGACCGTCACCGGCCTCCTGCACCAGTTCCTGCTGACGCTGCTGGCGTCCACGGCCGGGGTCATGGCCGTCCTGCTGCTCGGCCTCAAGAACGGACCGGCGATGACCGATTCGGTCGACCTGTACCAGTTCCTCGGCTACGGGATGCTCGTGGTCTGCTCAGTGCTCGCCCTGCGCGTCCTCGTCGGCGTCTTCCGCCCCAAACCCCACCATCGATAGTGGGAAGAACCTCAGAGCGCGCCGATGCGGCGGAGGCGCCGCGCCGCGAGCAGCCCGAACGGGACGGGCGCCCAGAACGTGACGGCCCGGAACAGCAGAACGCCCTGCACAGCGGCGGTCCCGGCGACTCCGGCCGCCACCAGGGTGCCGATCAGGGCGGCCTCGTTCGCGCCCGTCCCGGCGGGCAGCGGCACCGCGGTTCCGGCGGCCGAGCCGACGAGGTAGACGAGCAGCAGCGTCCCGGCGTGCCGGAATCCGGGACCGCCCGGCGACGCGATCACGCTGACCGTGAAGGCCGTGCCCAGCGCGAGCGGCGTGCCGAGCGTCGCGAGGAGGAGCGCCGCGCAGGCCCGCGGCCGGTGCCGGAGCTCGGTCGCCTGGTGGACGGCGTCCGCGACGGCCCGCCGGACACGCCCGCGTAGGCGCGCGAGCCGTCCGTCCGGGGTGGAACGCCGCCGGACGACGTACGTCGCGGTCGTCGCGCCGAGCATCGCGACGGCGAGCCCCGCGGCCGTCCCCTCGGGCACCCGGACGTGCCGCAGCTGCGAGCCGAGCGCGGACGGGTTCGGCATGTGCCCCGCACCGAGCGCGAAGAACAGGCTGAGGCTGGAGACGCCGCCCGCGAGCCGGGTGAGGCCGACGACCGCGACCGCCTCGGCGCCGGAGTGTCCGCGCCGGTTGAGGTAGCGGCTGAGGACGGCGAGGCTGCCGATCCCGGCCGGGACGAGCCGGCTCGCCGCGGCCGCCGCGATCTGCACGGCGAACGTCTCGCCCTTGGGCAGCGGACGCCCGGACGCCGACCGGAGTGCCTTCCCCGTGCACGCGTAGTGCGTGACGGTGAGGAACACCAGCAGCGGGACGACGGCCCACGGCACCCCGTCCAGGCCGCCGAGCGCGTCGCGTCCCCAGCCGCCGAGCAGGTCGAGGACGTCGTCGTCGGCGTAGGGCGCGTCGGCGGCGACCGCGGCGACCGCGCACGCGGCGGCCGTCGCGAACAGCAGGCACCAGGGCCACATCCAGAGGGCGGCGGTCCGGACGCCCGAACGCCGCCACTCGTCGATGTCGATGTCCGTACCGGCGGCGACTCCGACGCCGACGCCGGCGGGAACCTCGGCTCTCGTCATGAGGCCGATGGTAAGCACACGACGGTTATGGGTGCGTTATACGAAAGTCACGCCTGGGCGTCCTGATTTGTTCGCCTTCGAGGCAGGGCCCCTAGGAGACACCCCACCGCGACCACGAAAAGCCACCCGCCCAACACGTCCGTCGGCCAGTGAACGCCCAGGTAGATCCGGCTGAGTCCCACCAGAACGGCCCACACGACGGCGATCGTCACGACGACCGCGCGCACCGCTCCGCGCAGCACCGACAGCGCCGCGACGACAAGCAGCAACGCGGCCATCGCCGAGGTCGTCGCATGTCCGGACGGAAACGACATACCCGTCGGATGGCCGACCCAGTCCCGCATCGGCGGCCGGGGCCGTCCGACCCAGTGCATCACCCCCGACCGGACGAGCTGCACCGCCACGAGCAGCACCAACGCCGCGGCAGCGCCCCCGATCCGCCAGACCCATCCGGTCGCGCCTCGCGGCGCCACCGACGCGATCCCGGGCAACGCCGCGCCCGCCAACGCGCCGGCCGCCAACGCCAGCAGGTACGGAACGGTTCCGGTCCCCGTGTCGGTGATCGCCACCGCGATCGTCCGCATCACGTCCGGCCGATGCCCCACCGACCAGTCGTGCAGTCCCAGGTCACCTGGCAGCGGCCGTCCGTCCCGCATCGCGACCACCACCGCGAGCACGGCGAACAAGGCCGCCGCCACACTCCCGGCGACCGTCCACCGCATCCACCCCGAAGCCGACCGTTCCCGAGCATCGTGCGTGTCTGCCATGTCTCCGCAATAGCCGACGAAGCACGGCCCCGCACCCCCAACACGCGAATTGGGGTGCAGGGCGTCGTCGTGAGGGTCAGTAGGCCTTCAGAGCCACCGAGTTGACGATCTCGCCGAAGTCCTGGAAGTCGATGGCCTCGTCGGGGTGCCCGGCCTCGGCGGCCTGCTGGGCCTCGACGCGGGCCTTGTTCGTCAGCGCGAGCTCCTGGTTGGCGGTGACGTAGCCGCGGAGTTCGCGTTCGTACGCCGCGAAGGCCGCCTCGTGGTCGCCGCGGGCCGCCTTCAGCTCACCGGCCAGGACGTACGCGCCGACCATCGCCATGGACGTGCCCTGCCCCGACAGCGGCGAGCCGCAGTACCCCGCGTCCCCGAGCAGGACGACCCGTCCGGACGACCAGGAGTCCATGTGGATCTGCGCCATCGCGTCGAAGTGGAAGTCCGGGGCGTCCTTCATCGTCGCGACGAGGCGCGGCAGCTCCCAGCCGCCGCCCGCGAGCCGCTCGGCGAGCAGCCGCTGCTGCGCGGCGGTGTCGCGGAAGTCGTAGGCGATCGGCTCCGGAGCCTCGAAGCCCAGGTAGACGCGGACTTCCCGGTTGTCCCGGACGCTCATCACGCCACCGCCCCACGAGCTGCCCGGGACCTGGTGGAAGACCTGCCACTCGTCCAGGCCGAGGAAGTTCGGCGCCGTCCAGACGCCGAGGTAGGTGCCGAGGTGGGTGATGAACCGCTCCTCCGGCCCGAAGGCGAGCCGCCGGGTGTTGGAGTGCAGGCCGTCCGCGCCGACGACCAGGTCGAAGTCGCGCTGGACGCCGGATCCGAAGTACACGCGCACCCCGTCCGCGCCCTGCTCCAGGCCCGCGATCGAGTCGCCGTACAGGTACTCGACGGAGTCCCCGGCGGCCCGGCTCAGGATCAGGGACAGGTCGTCGCGCAGGATCTCGACGTCCGGGCTGTCCAGGTCGCCGCCGGTGATGGTGCGCTCCTCGCTGCGGAACAGCTCCTCGCCGTCGGCGTCCACCATCGACATCCCGCGCATCCGGACGCGTGCCGCGCGGATCTCGTCCAGGACGCCCATCCGGTCCGCCACCTCCAGAGCCGGGCCGCGCACGTCGATCGCCTGCCCGCCGGGACGCGGCCCGTCCGAGATCTCCACGACGGTGACGTCGAAGCCGTGCCGGGTCAGCCAGTAGGCCAGGGCCGGGCCGCCGACGCTCGCACCCGAGATCAGTACGGTGGTGTTCTCCATGGTCCCGCTCCATCCGCTCGTTTCGCTTGCGTGACCTCACGGTCGCCGGGCGCGCTGACCGTCCGCTGACCGATCGCGCACCGTCCGGCCGTGCCCCCCATCGGCGGCGGGATCCGCGGAACCGCGGACGTGACACGCCCGGGCCTCCGACGAATCGTCGGTGCGGACGGCGGTATTTCGCGTTCTTCAGCACCCCGCGGGCACCCGGCGAACGCGGTGTTCACGCACGTCACAGGCGTCAAGGCGGATCCCGGGCGGGGAGGTTCCGGGGCGTTGTGCTGCGCGGCGTTCCGAATCCGGCCTATCTTTGAGCGGTCTCCGCCGGTGCCTCGCACCGAGGGTCCGGCACCGGCCCGGCGCTTACCCAGCGCCCGAGGCCGTCTCCGGGGACAGGCGGGACCACGCCCTCAACAGGTCAGGACCAAGGTCTCGTGGCGCGTTGCCCGGTCACGCACCGGAGGTGAACGATCGCGATGCGTCTCCGCTCTCACAGTGTGGTGATCCAGTGACTCTCGGCACAACGGCATCCGCTCCCCGCCCGTCCGCCCGCGTCCGTCCCGGCTGCGGGTCGTGACCGGCGTGATGCAGCTGCTCGGGGACGAGCTCGTCCTCACCGGCGGCCGGACGGAGGGGCAGGCCGTGCGGCGCACGGTGCGCGAGCGCGCGGCGAAGCTGATCGACGACGAGGCGCTGCTCGACGACGTCGAGCTGATGGGCGCCGAGGCCATCGCGAACGCCGTGCTGCACGGCACCGGGCCGATCCGGGTCCGGATCACGGCCGACGGCCGGCGGCTGCGGGTCGCGGTCCGCGACGGCGGCCCCGCCCGGCAGGACGACCCGCACGGCACCGACCGCATCGACCACGGCCGCGGCCTCACGGTCATCGACGTGCTCGCCTCCGAATGGGGCTTGGAGCAGTCCTCGACCGGCACGCATCTATGGTTCGACGTCGACCTGCCGGGCCCGCACTGACCCGCTGACACCTGCCGCCCACGACGGGCGATGCTCAGGGCCGGGGAATGTTGCGGATGTTGCTGCGCGCGAGGTCGAGCATCTTGCCGACGCCGCCGTTGAGGACGGTCCGTCCCGCGGCGAGCGCGAAGCCCTTGACCTGGGCGCCGGTGATCCGTGGCGGGATGGAGAGCGCGTTCGGGTCGGTGAGCAGGTGCACCAGGTAGGGGCCGTCCGCGGCGAACGCGTCGGTCAGGGCCGCCCGGACGCGCCCCGGGTCCTCGACGCGCTCGGCCTCGATGCCGACCGCGCGCGCGATGCCCGCGTAGTCGACCTCGCCGTTGTCGGTGCCGTGGGCGGGCAGGCCGTCCACGAGCATCTCGAGCTCGACCATGCTGAGCGACCCGTTGTCGAACAGGACGATCTTCACCGGCAGCCGGTGCTGCCGGATCGTGATGAGGTCGCCGAGCAGCATGCTCAACCCGCCGTCCCCCGACACCGAGATCACCTGGCGGCCCGGATACGCGAACTGCGCGCCGATCGCGTGCGGCATCGCGTTCGCCATCGAACCGTGCAGGAAGGACCCGATGATGCGGCGCCTCCCGTTCGGCGTGAGGTAGCGCGCGGCCCACACGTTGCACATGCCGGTGTCGACGGTGAAGATCGCGTTCTCGGCGGCGACGTCGTCGAGGACGGACGCGGCGTACTCGGGGTGGATCGGGGTGTGGTGCTCGATGTCGCGGGTGTAGGCGTCGACGACCTTCTCCAGCGAACGGGTGTGTTTGCGGAGCATCCCGTCCAGGTACGACACGTCCGTCTTCTGCCGGACCTTGCCGGTGAGCTGACGCAACGTCTCCCCGACGTCCCCGTGGACGGCCAGCTCCAGCGGTGTGCGGCGGCCGAGCCGGGACGCGTCGGTGTCGATCTGGACGGTCCGCTTCCCCGGCAGGAACTGGTCGTACGGAAAGTCCGTGCCCAGCAGCAGCACCAGGTCGGCCTCGCGCATCGCGTCGTAACAGGCGCCGTAGCCGAGCAGCCCGCTCATCCCGACGTCGAACGGGTTGTCGTACTGGATCCACTCCTTGCCGCGCAGCGTGTGCCCGATCGGCGACAGCACCTTCCGGGCCAGGCCGATCACCTCGCCGTGCGCGTCCCGCACGCCGTCGCCGCAGAACAGCATCACCCTGTCCGCGCGGTTGAGCAGGCTCGCGAGCTGGTCGACCTGGTCGGCGGGCGGATGCAGGACACCCTGCCGGACGAGCAGGGCGGAGTGCCCGACGGAGGCCGCGACGTCCCGGTCGGCGACGTCGCCGGGCAGCGCGAGCACCGAGACGCCGCCGAGCCCGACCGCGTGCTGGACGGCCGTCCGGACGATCCGGGGCATCTGCTCGGGCCCGCTCACCAACTCCCGGTAGACGCTGCACTCGGCGAACACGCGCTCCGGATGGGTCTCCTGGAAGAACCCCATCCCGATCTGCGCGCTCGGGATCTGGGAGGCGATCGCGAGCACCGGCGCGCCGGTGCGCTGCGCGTCGTACAGGCCGTTGATCAGGTGCGTGTTGCCCGGTCCGCAGCTGCCCGCGCAGACCGCGAGCCGCCCGGTGAGCTGCGCCTCGGCGGCGGCCGCGAACGCCCCGGACTCCTCGTTGCGGACGTGCACCCACTCGATCCCGTCGGCCCGCCGGACGGCGTCCACGACCGGGTTCAGGCTGTCCCCGACCACGCCGTAGACGCGCCGGACACCCGCTTGGCGCAGGATCTCGATGAGCTGCTCGGCGACCGTCGCCATATCCACGCCTCCCGAAACTAACGATCTTCCTGGGCAGGATCCCCGGGCTCGGACGGGGCTAACCGTCACGCCGCGGGTAGGAGACACGCATGGGGGAATTCCGGATGCGGCGCGCCTATGACGCGCCCGAGGCGGCGGACGGCGCGCGCGTGCTGGTGGACCGGCTGTGGCCGCGCGGCCTGTCCAAGGAGCACGCCGAGCTGACCGAGTGGGACAAACAGGTCGCCCCGTCGGACGAACTGCGCAAGTGGTACGGCCACGACCCGGCGAAGAAGGCCGAGTTCGCCGACCGCTACCGCGCCGAACTGGACGACCCGGAACGCGTCGAGAGCGTCCACCACCTGCGCGAACTCGCCGAGAGCCGGCCGGTCACGCTGCTCACCGCGACCAAGGAGATCGAGGAGAGCCACCTCCCCGTCCTCCGTCACCGCCTCCTCGGCTGAGGGCCGGGGGCCACTTCCTGTCGTGCGGCGTCGCGTCGATCGAATGACGCGGTGTGTGCGGTTCGGTATGAAAAGGTTCAAACCTCAGGAGTACGTTTTTGAACCGCCTCTCGCCCCGAACCGTCATAGTCGGGACTCCGGGACCGAGCACGATATGGGAGACATTTTGACCAGTCCGAACACCAACTCCGGGCCGGGCTGTCTCCTCTGGCCCGTCATGGTCGTCGTGCTGCCGTTCCGGCTGGCCTGGGAGCTGCTCAAGCTGCTCGGACGCGGCATCGGATGGGTGCTCGTCCAGTTCGGCCGCTACATCCTGCGCCCGATCGGCCTCGTCCTCTACTACCTGCTGGTCAAGCCCGCGATCTGGGTGTGGGAGACGCTGCTGCTCCCGCCGCTGCGGCTGCTCGGCGCATTCCTCGCCTGGATCGGACGCGGCCTCTGGGCCGGCCTGGCCTGGTTCGGCCGGTACGTGCTGCTTCCGATCGCGACCGGAATCGCCTGGGTGCTGAACATCCTGATCGTCCTGCCGCTGACGCTCTTCTGGCGGTACGTCCTGGCCCCGATCGGCCGCGGCCTGGCCTGGATCTGGGAGAACGCCCTGTACCCGGTGCTGAGCTGGGCCTGGTGGGCCGCCGGACGCGTGCTGTACTACACGCTGGTCGTCCCGCTGAAGTACCTGGTCGCGCTGCCCGTCCGCTGGGTCTGGGTGAACGTGGCCCGTCCGATCGGCCGCGGAATCCGCGCAACCTGGAACGCGACGCTCGGCCCGGTCTTCCGCTGGCTGAACGAGGCCTTCTCCACCCCGGGACGCTGACTACTCAGGCGACCTGAGTACACCAACGGATTCCGGACGGTCCGCACCCGTCGGCACGATGGTCGTCCTCGCGGATAGATTCCGCTCCGACCAGGAAGACCCACCGTGCCGCGCATCACCCTCGGCCGCCTCATCACGGCCGTCACCCTCATCTACGTCGCCGTCCTGGTGCTGCTCTTCTTCCTGTCCTTCGCCGACGCGGAAACCGAACGGCCAAAGATGCTGGCAGAGTTCGTCGGCCCGGTCTCCTACCTGCTCAGCCCCCTGGGGCTTCGCATCGACGAGGACGGGGGATCGGGCCATCTGCTCAAGATCACTCTGCTCGTCCTCGGCTTGCTGCAGGCTCTGGCCTTCTGGGGCCTGCTTCGCCGGCGGACGCGCCACTGGCACGACCCGATCAGGACGTACGTCCGACGCTTCGCGCACGGGCCCGCGATCTTCAGGGTCGCCGCGTCCTACGGCGTGCTCGTGTCGGCCGTCGCGGTGTGGGTGCACATCACCGCCCTCACGAACAGCGGCAGCATGGCCGGGATCTGGCTGTTCCCGCTGCTCGGCCCCGCGCTCATCCCGCTCTTCGCCTTCGACATCGAGCTGTACGGCTACCTGACGTTCGCCGGGCCCATCCAGGCGTGGCTCTTCTGGCGTCTGCTCCGAGGGCGCCGCATACCAGCCGAATCTGAGTAGGAGAGCGGATACGCGGACCCCGGACGATCGGGGAGCATCGTCACGGCGCGGATACCACGGGGGCATCCGCGCCACACTTCTGTTACCTGCTCAACAGACGTTTGGTGACCTCGCGGGCAGCGGTCTCCTCATCACCGTCCTTGACCGGGACCCACAGTCGCCGGACGGTCCCGTCGGACAGCTCCCCCCGCCACCATCCCTCCTTCTCGGCCCAGAACTCGGCGAGCAGCCGCATCTGGTCGTCCCGGATCGCATAGGTGCCGTCACGAGTGCGCCACAGAGTGACCACCCTCATGCGCCCTCCTGTCAGCCCCCCGAAGCCGGACCCCCCAAGCATGCGCCGCGACACCCTCCGCGCGGGCGGGATTCCCGTGACCGTCCGCCACTTCGGCCTTCAGAGCCGAGGAACCGGCCCCGCCTCCACGTCCACGACCACTGCGGTGATCGCGTGCACGCGGACCATCATCGTTCACCGACCGGGGCAAGACCGGTCAAAATGGCGGTGAGGGCGCGTTCGAATCGGGCCTCGTGGTCGGACGGGGTGCCCAGACCGTCCGCCACCGCCTGCGCGAGGCGCGGGTGTTTCTCCAGGTCGGGCGCCTCGGGCTCGCTGTCGGCAGGCACCTCGGCGAGGACGTGGCCGACCGTGAACGTGGCGACCGTGTTGAGCAGCCCGAGGGATTCGAGCGGCGTCAGGCCGATATCGGCCAGCGCCGCGAGCGCCTCCTCGAGCATGTCGAGGCCGCCCGGAGTGTTCATCGGACGCGACGCCAGCAACGGCACGACGCGCGGGTGCGCGAGCAGTTCGCGACGCAGCGACCGGGCGAAGTCGGCGATCCAGTCGAGGCTGCCGGGCACGGGACGCGGGCGGGCCCCGGAGATCACGCGCTCGACGAGACCGTCCAGCAAGGCGTCCTTGTTCGGAACGTAGTGGTAGAGCGTCATCGCCTCGACGCCCAGCTCGGAGCCCAGGCGGCGCATGGACAGCTTGGCCGGGCCGTCGCGGTCGACCAAGGCCAGCGCGGCGTCCAGGACCCGTTCCCGGGTGAGGCCGACGGGTTTTCCCACAGGTTCCCCTTCCGACTTGACTCTCTTACGGCGTAAGACGCATCATAGACGCGTCCGAACGTCTTACAGCGTAAGAGAGAGGGTGGACATGTCCGCCACCGATGTCGTCACCGCGTTCTTCGCCGCCGTCAACGAGCGCCGGCTCGCCGACCTGCGCCACTGCATGGCCGCCGACGTGGTCGACCACAACAAGATCATCCACGGCGAGCCGGACGAGCCCGGAGCGGCGTTCGACGCCATCGCCATGCAGCTGGAGGCGTTCGGCGACCACCACTGCCGGGTCGACCAGCTCGTCGCCTCCGGCGACACCGTCGTCGCCCGCTGCACGCACACCGGCACCCACACGGGCGCGCACCCGCGCATGCCCGTCCCCACTGGCCGCGGCTTCGAGACCGAGCTGATCTTCGTCTTCACGCTGCGGAACGGCATGATCAGCGAGATCCGCGCCGTCTCCGACCGCCTCGGCCTCTTCGCCCAGCTCGGCTGGGCCTGGCCCACCGCCGCATGACCCCCGCCCGCACCCGCCGACCGCCGCCCCCGCCAGGCTCGGTCCTCAAACCTCGACGTCCAGGAACGGCGCTCCCGGGTTTCGGCGTTCGGGGACGGCGGGTCCCGCTTCGCGGGTCAGCCGCGGCGGACGCGATAGCGAAGGTGCGTGACGTCCTTGCCCTGGACGGTCCTGATCGGCCCCTCCAGGTCGACCGGGCCGTTCTCGAGCGGGCCGAAGTAGGGCACGCCGCCGCCCAGCATGATCGGGACGAGCGCCATGCCCACCTCGTCCAGCAGTCCCGCGTCAAGGCACTGCGTGGCGATCGTCCCGCCGTTCACCCCGACGTCCCTGCCGTTCGCGACCTCCTTCGCCGTCGCGACCGCCGCCTCCACGCCGCCCTCGGTGACGAAGGTGAACGGCGCGGTGCCGAGGTGCGGCCACTCCTTCGGCGCCTCGTGGGTCAGCACGACCACCGGGACGTCGAACGGATGCCGTCCCTCCCACCCGTTGGTGAGGTCGAACAGCCTGCGCCCGACGAGGAGCGCGCCGGTACCGGCGATCGCCTCGCGCACCACGCGCGTGCTCACCTCGGTCATCCGGAAGGTGAGCCCCGGCAGGGCCGTCTCCCAGACGACGTCGCCGTTCTCGTACCACCGGAACAGCCGGTCGAAGCCCGTCTCGTCAGGCCCCGCGATGTACCCGTCCAGAGAGACCGACATTTCGGTGTAGACGATGCCCATCGCTCCACCCTTTCGCCGTCAGGCCGAGAGACCTCCGCGCCGCGCCGAAGTCATCGCACGTCTCCAAGCGGTTCGCCGCCGTCCGCGTCCGGCGCGTCCGGCTCAGCGCGGCCCGCCTCCGACCGCTCCCGCCACGTCAGGCCCACCGCCCTGCCCGGACGGCACCGCCGCCCCGGTCAGCTCAGAGACCGCATCCGGCAGGTCCTGAACCACCTTCGGCACGTTCTGGACCACGTTCGGCACATCTCGCACGACCTTGGGCACGTTCTGGACCACCCGCGGAACGTCCTGAAGCGTCTTGGGAACGCCCTCGACAACCTTCGGCACGTCCTGGAGCGTCCTAGGGACACTCTGAACGATGTCCGGAACGTCCTGAAGCACACGCGGCACGGCCCGCACCACCTGCGGAATGCTCCGAACGACGTCGGGAACGTCCCGCACGACCTGCGGCACCGCGTCGACAATCTGCGGAACCGTGTCGACGATCTGCGGGACGGCACGAAGGAGGTGCGGCGGAGCGAACGGCACGGGGAGAGGATCGGTCCCAAGCAGCTCCGGAGGCCGGACGGGCAGCACGGGCCCGCCCGGCACACCCCCGGAGATCGCCGGGACATCCGGATACTTCGGCGGATCAATGATCACCGGCGTCCCTGCCCCCTCCGGCGGAGTCAGCGACACGGCCGGAAGTTCGGCGGCCGGGAGTCCGACACCCGAGTCGTGCGCCGGCCTGTCGGGGAGCGGTTCCGGGAGCTCACCGTTCAACGGGCTGGTGATGCTGTGGCCGCCGTGGCCGGGCACGAGGCCCAGCCCAATGCTCGGTGTGGACGCGGGCACCAGGAACAGAGGAACGAGCGCGGTCCCGACGGTCGCGGTGGCGGCGGCGGACGTACGCACCCCGGTGACGGCCGCCGCCCCGGTCAGCGTCGTGCGCAGGCCGGCGCGACGTGTCCGCCGGGTGGCCGGCGAGGTCGCGTCGGGCTGCCGGGGCAGCCCCTGCGGAGTGAGCCGTCCACCCCGCGCGCGAATCTCGGCCCGGTAGGGCGCGAGTTCGGGATCGGCGAGCGTGTGCAGCACACGCATCCGCAACCGCTGCGGCGGAGGCGGGACGACAGGCGTGACAAGCAGCACCTCCACCCGCAGCGCCGAATCGCCCATGCCGCCGCTCGACACCCCGCGCCCAGATCCCCCACCAGGCGATGTTTCGTACGGCCCGGACAGGGTTCCAGCGGGCGGACGCGACGCGAAAAGCACCCCGTCCGGCTCATGCGCGAAGTTGTGAGGAGATGGCCCGGGCGGCACGAAGGGCCGCTCATCCGGGGGCGTCCCGTAGGGCGAATACGCAGCTTGACGTGCGGGATCGGGCGCGGTGTACGGGAGGCCGTTCGGCGGTGTCGCGCCACTCACCTTGAACGGAGAGGGGGACGAGGAGATGCGCAGGTCACCATCCGTCGCCGCCGAAGCGGCGGTGTGAGCGGCGACGATCTCGGCCGCGTGACGCCAGGCGAGGGCGCAGCGGCGGCGAAGCCCTCGGGCCGGACGGCCGAGGACGCCCTCCAGGTCGTCCGTGGTGAGGCCGTGCCGTCCGGTGAGCAGGAGCAGTTCCCGCTCGGTCGGACCCGTGACCGCCATCAGGTGGTCGAGGGTGTCGCGCACCTGAGCGGAGACGGCCGGGCGCGGGTCGCCGTGTGCGGCCGACCAGTCCCAGTGCGGTCGCGGGAAGGTGCGGCGGCGGATCCGGGCGCGGGTCGCGGCGTACAGCCACGCGCCGAGCCGCTCCCGGTCGCGGGCGCGCGCGGCCCGCCGCGCCGCGTCCACCAGCACGTCGTGGACGATGTCGGCGGCCGGCCCCTCGCGCAACACGGACGCGGCGTAGTCGTGCAGGCGGGCGGCGTACGCGTCGTAGAGCCTGCCCTCCGCCCCCGCCTCATGGGACGCGAGGGCGAGCAGGATCTCGCGGTCGCGGGCCGGGTCGGGCGCGGGCCAGAGCGGCTCGGCGGGCCACGGTTCATTGCGGTCCCGCCGCCGGACCCGGGCGTGCCGGCCCGTCGTGTCGCCGGTTCCGGTGCCGCTGGAAAAGGTCACTTTCACAACGCCCCCCAGTGGTTGTCAGCTCCACCAACGACTCCACCGTGACGCATGCCCTTTACTGATCGTGATGGTTTTCTCGCAACAGGTGGCGATTAAACCTGAAATCTGACCCAACGCATCGACTCGACTACATAAAGAAACCGGCGCCCGTGCCCAGCACGGCACGGACGCCGGTCCGAATCACACGCCGATCAGCCACCAGAACGACTCACACCGCCCTGAAGCACCCAGAACACCGTCCCGCCGACCTGGCAAGGCCGCCGTCCACGATCCCCCTCGGCGCCGTAGACGAATGACCGTTCACGACGTCGCCAGCCGCTCATCAGCGCCGTCGACGGTCGCTCGGTCGCGCCGTCGGCGATCAATGGGTCGCGCCATCGGCGGTCACCTGTCGGCGCCGGTGACGGTCACCGGCGCCGACATCGTCCACGACGTGCTGGTGGACGCGGCGCGGCGGGCCGCGCACGCCCGCGACCGTGAGCGCCGTTGACGCCGTTGGCGCCGTCGATGGCTACTCGGTCATGCTGTCGAGCGTCACTCGTTGGTGCTGTCGTCGCTGGTCTCGTCCTTGGTGGCGAGTCGCTTGGCGTCGAGGCGTTCGCGCATCGACTCGGCCAGCGTGCGCTTGGCGTTCGCGCCGCCCTGAGCCGCGTCGCGTCCGCCCCGCGCGCCGCGCAGGTCGGCGCGCGAGACCTTGCGCCGCTGACCGCCGACGCCGAGCATGTTGTTCCTGTTCTTGGCCATGGTGAAGCCGCTCCCTGTTGGCAGGCGATGACTGTGGTCGTCGTCCGGCCCGGGCGGGAGTTCCGCAGGGGGCCGTCCGTCAGACGGCGGCGCGGTGGCGGACGATGCGCTGGGGCGCGGCCACGCAAGCGGTGGCCAGCAGGTTCTCGATCATGTTCGCCAGCGTAGGCGGCTCCCCGGGACGACCTCAATCGGATTTCGCTCCGGCCGCCTGGGATACTCGTGCTGATGCTGTATTCACTGCTGTTCCGCCACGTCATCGCCCGGTTCATGGACGCCGAGGACGTCCACCACCTGACGATGCGCGCGCTCCGCGTCATCCATGCGACACCCGGCGCGGCCCCGCTGCTGCGCCGCGCGCTCGCACCGCGCGACCCGGCGCTGCGGGTCGCGGCGCTGGGCCTGGAGTTCCCCGGGCCGCTCGGCCTCGCGGCGGGCTTCGACAAGGACGCGGTCGCCTACGAGGCGCTCGGCGCGTTCGGCTTCGGGCACGTGGAGATCGGCACGCTAACCGGGCAAGAGCAGCCGGGCAACCCGCGCCCGCGCCTGTTCCGCCTGCTTCCGGACCGGGCGATCGTCAACCGGATGGGCTTCAACAACCGGGGTTCCGCGGACGCCGCGCGCCGCTTGCGCGACCGCCGCCGGACGCCGGAGAGCACGATCGTCGGGGTCAACATCGGCAAGACCAAGACGGTGCCGGAGGCCGAGGCCGCCGCCGACTACGTCGCGAGCGCCGAGCGCCTCGCCCCGCTCGCTGACTACCTCGTGGTCAACGTCAGCTCGCCGAACACGCCCGGCCTGCGGAACCTCCAGGCCGTCGAGGTGCTGCGCCCGCTGCTGACGGCCGTCCGCGAGGCCGCCGACCGCGCCGCCCCGGACCGCCACGTCCCGCTGCTGGTCAAGATCGCACCCGACCTCGCGGACGAGGACGTGGACGCCGTCGCCGACCTCGCGCTCGACCTCGGCCTGGACGGCATCATCGCCACCAACACCACGATCTCCCGCGACGGCCTCGCAGGCCCGCCCGTGCTCACCAAGGAGACCGGCGGACTGTCCGGCGCCCCGCTCAAGGCCCGCTCGCTCGAAGTACTGCGGCGGCTGCGCGCCCGCACCGGCGACCGCCTCGTCCTGATCTCCGTCGGCGGCATCGAGACCGCCGACGACGTGTGGGAACGCGTCCGCGCCGGCGCCACCCTCGTCCAGGGCTTCACCGGAATGATCTACGGCGGCCCCCTCTGGGCCTGGCGCGTCCACCGAGACCTGTCCCGCCGCCTCCGCGGCAGCGCCTTCCCAACCCTCGCCGAAGCCCGCACCCCTCCCCCCACCACCTGACCCACCCCGCCCCAGCCACCAACCCCTGAGGAACGCGTCCCCGCCATCAAGCACCGCCGCGCCACCCGAGGCGCCGCCGTTCAACCACGTCCCACTTACCAGCCGCGCCATCGGGACCATCACCGAGCGACGCCGCCCCGCCCGCCCACGTCACCCTTCGGCGCCGCCCGCCGGTGCCGTCCGGGACGCGTCGCCCGAGAACGCTCGTCCTTCGACCCGCATCTCCCCATGCCGCCGCAGGCAGCACGCCAGGCAGCCCTTCTCACGCCAGGGTTCTCGTCTGCGCCTCCGAACGGCACCCGTCCGGACCGCCTCACCTGGGCGATGCTCGTCTCTCGATCCCCGCATCCTCCCCGCCGCAGCAGGCAACGCCGCTGGCCGCCCTTCCTAACGGCGGGGGAACCTCGTCTCTGCGCCTCCGAACGGCACCCACTGTCCAGGGCACCACGCCTGGGGATCCTCGTCTCTCGACCCGCATCTCCTCCACGCCGCCGCAGGCAGCGCGCCGGGCCGCCCCTTCCCGATCCTCGTCTCTGCGCCGTCGGCCGCCGCCGTCCAGGGCGCGTCGCCTGCGGATGCTCGTCTTTCGACCTGCGTCTCCTCCACGTCGGCGCGGACAGCGCCAGGTTGGCGTCCTAGCACTGGGAGACCTCGTCTCGGCGCCACCGAACGGCACTCTCCAAGGACGCATCGCTCGCGGATCCTCGCCTTTCGCCCCGCGCCTCCTCGACGCCGCCGCGGGCAGCGCGCCGATTTGCCCTTCCAAACGCCGGGGACCTCGTCTCCGCGCCACCGAACGGCGCCCTCCAGGAGCGCGTCGCCTGCGGATCCTCGCCTTTCGACCTGTGTCCCTTCCCTGCCGTCGCGGGCAGCGCGCCGGGAGGCCCTTTCAGACGCCAGGGTCCTCGTCTCTGCGCCAGCAGGCGGCACCGGTCTGCTGACGCCGTCCATCTGCGTCTTCGGGCCGCGGTCGCAATCTCCTCAACACCCGATGGCGGGAGGCAGCCCGCCTGCAGGGGCAGGCGGGGGCTCCGACAACGGCGGCACTCGATGGCGGGAAGCGTCCGTCTGCGGGGGGCAGGTGCGGTGTGTGGAGTGCGCGGCAGGGTCTGGTTAGGCAGTTGAGCTGCGTAATCGGGTTCGGGTGGGCGGAGTGATCTTTGCTCCTGGGTGGACGTAGCTCGACCTGGACGGCGGGAGGGTTCGGGGTATGTCGGCTCTGACGCCGTTGTCGGACAGGACGATCGCGGCACGGATGGCGGGTGCCGTCGTGCTCGCGGCGCCGGCGGTCGTGCTGCGGCTGACCGGGACGCATCCGTCGCCGGTGCCCAGCATGATCATCTTCGGCGCCGGGGTGCTGGGCGCGGCCATCCTGTTGATGTGGGCGTCCGAGACGGCGCGCCGGGACATGTCCGGTGCGCTCGCGCTGGCGCTGCTCGCCCTGGTCGCGGTGCTCCCCGAGTACGCCGTCGACCTCTACTACGCCTACGCCGCGGGCTCGAAGCCCGAGTACTCGGCGTACGCGGCGGCCAACATGACCGGCGCGAACCGGCTGCTGGTCGGCGTCGGCTGGGCCCTGGTCGTCCTCGCCTTCACGCTGGGCAGCCGCCACGTCATCCGGAAGACCCGCGCCTCGCCCAGGGAGCGCGAGGAGATCCGGCCCGTCCGGCTGCGCGGGCATCACCGCATCGAGCTGGGCTTCCTGGCGATCGCCTCGGTGGTCGCGTTCGTGCCCGCCCTGGCCGGGGAGATCGGATGGTACGTCGCGATCGTCCTGATCTACCTCTACATCCTGTACGTCGTCCGGATCGCTCGGAGCGGCGACGAGGACGAGGAGGAACCGGTCGGCGTCCCGGCCGTCCTCGTCGCGCTGCCCACCGAGGCGCGGCGCGTGACGACCGCGGTGCTGTTCCTGCTCGGCGCGGTGGTGATCTTCGCGTGCGCGGAGCCGTTCGCCGAGTCCCTGGTGAACGCGGGGTCGTCGCTCGGCATCGACCGGTTCCTGCTGGTGCAGTGGCTCGCGCCGCTGGCGTCGGAGGCGCCGGAGCTGATCGTCGCGGTGGTGTTCGCGTGGCGGCTGCGGGACGCCGACGCGCTCGGGACGCTGCTGTCCAGCAAGGTCAACCAGTGGACGCTGCTGATCGGATCGCTGCCGTTCGCGTTCAAGCTGGGCGGCGGTGACTGGTCGCTGCCGCTGGACGCGCGGCAGACCGAGGAGGTGCTGCTGACCGCCGCGCAGACCGTGCTCGGCCTCGCGCTGCTGGTGGACCTGGTGTTCCGCCGGCGCGAGGCCGTGCTGCTGTTCGCCCTGTTCGTGGCCCAGTTCGTGCTGCCGTGGCACGGCGTGCGCCTGTTCCTGTCCGGGGTCTACCTCGCGGCCGGCTTCACCGTCCTGTTCCTGAAGAAGGACGACCTGGTCGCGGCCCTGCGCGCGGTCGCCCGCCCGGCGGACGAGCGAGGATCAGCCGAGTGAGGCGACCTCGAAGAAGCCGTCCGCGATCAGCTCGGGCAGGACGGCCGCGGCGTGCGCCCGGATCTGCTCCCCGTCCATGTCCATGAGCTGCGCGATCGCGTCGAGCAGCGGGGCCAGCGGCAGCGACCCGTCGCAGACCCCGGCGAGGCCCGCCTCGGCCGTGCCGACCCCGGCGGCGCGCCGCAGCCGGTCGCCCTGCCGGAGCAGGATCCGCTCGGGGTGCTCGTCGCCGGGCGGCCCGATCTGCTCCTGGACGAGACCGGCCACGGAACGCACCCGGATCTGCTCCAGGCCGTCCACTCGTCCACAGGCTGTGGAAAACTCCTGGGCCGCGACGAGCCCGTCCAGGACGGCGTTCGCGTAGGCGCCGACCGGCTGGTCGACGGTGTGCCGCAGCTCCTCGACCCGGACCGCGGGACGCTCGTTTCCGACCGCCCGCAAAGTGACCCAGCCGAAGCCGACCGCCTCGACCCTCCGGGCGTCGAAGTAGTCCAGCCACTCCTTGTAGCGGCGGCCGTGCTCGGGCGTGCCCGCCTCCGCCGAGTCGCGCAGCCACAGCTCGGCGTACTCGGCCGGATCCTGGACGTCCCGCTGCACGACCCATGCGTCGCAGTAGGCCTCCTCGACCCACGCGCCGACCCGCTCCTGCCACGGCTCACCCTGGATATGCAGCCAGTTCGCGAGCAACTGGACCGTCCCGCCCTCGTTCAGCAGCGCGGGCGCCTCGGCGATCAGGCGGCGGCAGAACTCGTCGCCGTGCATGCCCGACTCGCGGTAGGTGAAGCCGCTTTCGGGCGGTCCGACGACGAACGGCGGGTTGGACACGATCAGGTCGAACCGGCGGCCCGCGACCGGCTCCAGCAGCGACCCCTCGAGCAGTTCGACACCGTCCAGCCGGGACAGCGCGAAGCTCTTCTCGGCCAGTTTCAGGGCGCGCGGATTGATGTCGGTCGCCGTGATCCGCGCGGGTTTCGGACGGATCGCCGGATCGGCCAGGTGCAGCACCTGGACCCCGCATCCGGTCCCCAGATCAAGAACGTTATCCACAGGCCTGTGGACAACGAGCCGAGCCAGGCTGGTCGCCGCGCCACCCGTGCCGACGACGTGGTCCGGGCGCGGAAGCCGCCCCTCGCCGGGACGCACCTTCAGGTCCGAAACCACGTATCCGAGATGCCCCGACCCCAGAACCGACTCGACCGGCTCCACATGGAACACGGGATACAGCTCATCCGAATCATCCGAGCCGGAACCCGAATCCGAGCCGGAACCCGAGTCGGAATCCGACTCCAGGGTGGCGAGCCCCGCCTCCACCAGATCCTCGGCGAATCCAGCCAGCCGGGACGCGGCGACCGGCGCCTGCAGCCAGAACAGCCGGATCAGTTCGGCCAGCGGCGACCCTCCGGCCGTGGCCCGCAGCGCCGGGACAATCTCGTCCCGCGCCAGCGCCCCGCCCGCGACCGGGCCCAGCATCTCCCGGACGCCCTCGACGGTGTATCCGGCCTCTTCGAAACGGGCTCCGAGACGCCCGAGCAGTTCACGCACCCGTCCATCCTGCCGCCCGCGCCCCCGGCGCGCCGGACCGCCCCGCCGATCACCGCGGCGCCCCGGCGGGAGACCCGGCGGCGAGGACGGGTCAGCGGCCGCTGAGGAAGGCGGTGATCCCCTGGTCCAGCGCCACCGCGGCGCGCTGCCGGAAGGACGCGTCGGACATCTTCCCCGCGTCGCCCGGATTCTGCATGTTGCCGCACTCGATGAAGATCTTCGGGACCGTGGACAGGTTGAGTCCGCCCAGGTCGTCCCGCTTGTCGATCGCCTTCTTGCCGAGGTAGGTGGAGTAGGCGATGCCCGTCCCGGAGTGGTAGGCGTCACGGACCGCCTCGCCCAGCCGCGCGGACGGCTCGACGATCTTGGTGTTGCCGCCCGCCGGGACCGGCAGCGGCTCGATGATGTGGAAACCGTGCCCGGACCTGGGCGCGCCGTCCCCGTGGATGGAGATCGCCGCGTCCGCGTGCGCCTTGTTCCCGGTCGCCGCGCGCTGGGTCACGCACGGCCCGACGCTCGTGTCGTTCGTCCTGGTCATCACGACCCTGGCGCCCTGGGCCTGGAGCAGCTTGCGCAGCCGCTTCGACACGTCCCAGGTGAAGGCGTGCTCGGTGTACCCGGACGCGGTCTGCGTCCCGGTGGTGTCGCACTCCTTGCGGCCGTTGCCGACGTTCACCTGCTTGTTGATCGTGGACGGCGCGTTGTCGTTCCCGCCGTTGTGCCCCGGGTCGATCGCGATGGTCTTGCCGCGCAGCGACCCGGCGGGCGCGGCGGGCTCATGCCCCGGCGACTGACCTGGCGATTTCGCGCCCGGAGAACCGGCCTCGCCGGCCGCCGACGGAGGCGCGGCCCGCTCCGCCCCGGCCGCCTCATCCCCCGACGACCCGCCTCCGCACGCGGTCAGAGCCCCGAGACACAGGGCCAGTCCGACCGCCACCGGGCCGCGCGCTGAATGAATGCGCACCGAGTCGTCCTCTCGTGATGCTTCCGTGACAAACGCCCCTGCCAGTTTGCACATGACAGAGCGTCCGTCAAACGAACTCCACGAAAACGGTGTCCTCGCGCACGCCTCCCGAACCGGCTCATCCCAAGGCCAGAAGGCACATTCGTCCACACGGCCACATGACCGAAACCTCGACGCCACCCGCCCCGCGCCGCACACGATTCACGCGCCGCCGCAGGCCCGAAACCCCGCCCCCAAGCACCGGACGAAACGGCCGAAAGCCGCGCGGGTCAGAGGCCCGCAGGCCGAAGACCGCGCAGTCAGAAGCCACGTGGAGCGGTCAGGAGCGCCGCGAGCGCCCGGGCCTCGTCGGCGTCCAGGCCGAGGACGACACGTGGACGGCCCCATGGATGATCGATCGAGTGGGCCACGTAGCTGGCGACCGACTCCGAGACCTGCTCGGCGAGCCCCCGCTGGTTGCGCCACTCCGACCAGGCGCGCTCGAGCTCGTCCGCCGCCCGCTGCGCACACGACACCAATTCCGGATCCCGCACGGAACTCGCCCCCCTGGTGAACCCGATCTTCCCCGTGTCCGTTCCACGGAGCCCGCCCGGACCGTCCTCCCCATGAATCCGGCCCGTCCCGGCGATGGCCCCGAATCCGCCGAACGGTGCACCCATTAACCACCGGCCGGATCGGTGCGGGCGACCGATCACGGCATGCTTGGCGAGCCTCTTACCCGGGGGCCACCACTTCGGGACGATGATCGACCGATCTGCTACCCACCGCTGAACGACCTTCCCCGGCTGCTAGGCCGCAGGGCGGCGACCGGCCCCGACATGCCCCATGCGCAGGCGTGTCACGCACCGCCCGAAGCACCGGGCAAGGCGGAGCCGGCGCGCCGGGTCACAGGGCCGGGACGGGTCCCGTGGACGAGCGGACGACCAGGTGCGGCATGACGAGGTTCTGCCGGGCGATCCGCGCCGGATCCCCGATCCGGGCGGTGAGCATCTCGGCGGCCACCCGGCCCATGTCGCGGCGCGGCTGGTTCACGCTGGTCAGCGAGATGTGCCGGATCGCGGCGAGATGCGTGTTGTCGTAGCCGACGATCGACACCTTCTCCGGGACGGGCAGGTCCAGTTCGTCCGCCGCCGACAGCGCGCCCGTCGCGACCAGGTCGTTCGGCGCGAAGATCGCGGTGGGCCGGTGGGGCCGGGCCAGGAGCGTGCGCGCCGCCCGGTAGCCGCCCTCCTCGGTGAAGTCGCCGGGCTCGACGACGATCTCGTCCTCCAGCCCGTGCCGCCGCATCGCCTTCTCGTAGCCGGCGCGCCGGTACCGGGCCGTGGTGGAGGGCGCCCCCTCGATGTGCGCGATCCGCCGGTGGCCGAGTTCCACCAGGTGGTCCACGGCGAGGGACGCGCCGAGCTCGTCGTCGTCCACCACGATGTCCACGCCGTGGACGTCGCGTTCGCCCACGACCACGACCGGGACGGACGACGCCGCCTCCTTCAGCGACTCCGGGACGACGCTGAGCAGCACCAGACCGTCCACCCGCATCTCCAGGAACGCCTCGACGGCCTCGGCCTCGAACAGCGGGTCCCAGCGGCCGGAGCCGACCAGCATCCGCAGGCCCGCGCCGTGCAGCGACTCCTGGAGGCCGTCCAGGAACTCGGCGAAGAAGGGGTTGTGCAGGTCCGCGACGATCGCGCCGATCAGCCGGGTGCGGCCCTCGACCAGGCTCCGCGCGACCGCGTTCGGCCGGTAGCCGAGCTCGCGCGCCGCCTGCAGGACGGCCGTCCGCCTGCGTTCGCTCACGTGCGGGGAGCCGCGCATCACCAGCGACACCAGCGACTTGGACACCCCGGCACGCTCGGCCACGTTGCGGATCGTCGGCTTGGGCGCGGTCAGGGGCAGCGTGGCCGCGCGGGGGCTCGGGATCTGCGCGCGCGGGATCTCCTCGCGCAGGTCGCTGCCGCGCGGCGGGGTCGTTTCACCGTCAGACATGGCACTCCGTCCGGGGGGGCCTTGCGGGTCATGCCACTCGCGGTGTTTCGGACGCAGGGGCCGTCGGAACACCGTCCTCTCTCGGGAGGAGATGCCATGATGCCTCGGCTTCGCCCGAAATCGGCGCAACAGCGGGTAACGGGCAGCCGCCAATCGGAGTTCAGGGCACGCTGACTCGGAACGTTCCCGCCGTTTCCGCCCGTCACCGAGGGGTCGACCGCCCGGAGGCCCCGGGGAAAAGGACACGGCCGGGCGGTGGAGCGGCCGTGTCCGGACGCCGCCTCGGATACCCTTCCCGAGTGGCAGATCGTGCAGTGACCGGCGGCGGTCGGCGAGGGAACACCCGCGACCGGCGTGCCGGCGGAGCCCGGCCCGGCAGGCGCCGGCTCAGCGTGGACGAGCGCCGCGACGAACTGATCGAGGCCGCGCTCCAGCTGTTCAGCACCCGCCCGCCCGAGGACGTCTCCATCGACGACGTCGCCGCCGCGGCGGGCGCGTCCCGGGCGCTGGTCTACCACTACTTCGGCGGCAAGTACGAGCTGTACCTCGCCGCCCTCGGCAACGCCGCCCACAAGCTGTCGGTGCTGCTCGAGCCGCCCACCGAGGGCACCCCGATCGACCGGCTCCGGGTCTCGCTGGAGCGCTACTTCGACTTCGTGGAGAGCCACGCCGCGGGCTTCACCGCCCTGCTGCGCGGCGGCCCGGCCGACCGCTCCGGCGAGGTCGGCGAGATCGTGGACGGCATCCGGCAGCTGCTGCTCGGCCGCATCCTCGCCGCGATGGACGTCGAGACCCCGACGCCGATCCTGCGCATCACGCTGCGTTCCTGGATGGCCTCGGTCGAGACCGCCGGCCTGGACTGGCTGGAGAACCGCGACGTCGCGCGGCCCGAGCTCGAACGCCTCCTGGTCGACCAGCTGATCGTCCTGCTGCACGTCGCGGGGCAGCACGCCCCCGACATCTCCGACCTGTACGACCGCCTCGCCGAAGCCGAACTCGGCCCCGCCACCTGACCTCGCGGCGCGCGAGGCGCGACGAGCGGGCGGGGAGTGCGCGAATGGTGACGCTGCGGAGTCAATGGCCGGGCATGGCGGATGTCCCGGTCGCGGGGCGAACGGGACATCCGACGGTTACGGTGAGTGGCCCAAGACCGCGGTTCTCGGATGACCGTGGTGCGGGACCGTCGGCCAGGAAGCGGCTGAACTCCCGCCCGCTGCGGACGGTACCGTTCAGCGGCCTCCTGGCCGCCCCCCTTGTTGCGCTGTACACGACCGTCCGCGCCGAGGGTTCGACGGGACGGCGCGTCTCACTCCGAACGCTGCTGCGGGATGCCCGCGAGCAGTGCTCGCACCTCCGCCTCGCGGTAGCGGCGGTGCCCCCCCAGGGTGCGGATGGACGTCAGCTTGCCGGCCTTCGCCCACCGCGTCACCGTCTTGGGGTCGACACGGAACATCGTCGCCACCTCCGCCGGCGTGAGCAGCGGCTCGGCCTCGGGTGTACGTGCTGACATGTGTGCGGCCTCTCCTCCGTGGACCGAATGACAGCGATCCTGCGATTTTGATCTCGCGCGGTCACTGATGTCCCCTATGGCCCGAAAGAGCCACTATGACATCACAACGTGTAACCTTGCCACCACTCATCGCAACAAGCAAGTACCTTTGCCACCCCTCGTAGGGATTCATGTCGCATCAGCGTGGTCACTGGGTCACGCTCAGTGATTCTAGCGACACGTATAGTCGTATCGCGCAGGGATTCAGGAAATTTGTTCAGTTCGCCGTCCGGCGCGCCCGTACGGGCCGCCAGCGGGCGAGCAGACGCTGGTACATCGCGACGGTCAGCTCGACCTCACCACGGGCCATCGCGGCGAGCGCGACGCCCGTCTCGCCGACCGAGTCGTCGGCGCGGAGCGCGGCGTCGTCCAGCAGGTGGACGAGCCCCCCGTAGTCGAGTTCCACCAGCGAGCGCGGATGGAAGACGTCCAGGTGGGAGCCCAGCGCGGCGAGCCGTCCGGCCGCCGGCGCGGCCGGCTCGCGCGCGTCCCCTCCGAGGTCGTCCCGGAGGACGGGGAGCGCGGCGGCGATCCGGCGGCGTGCTTCCGCCATCGACGTGACATAGATGAGGGTACGCGTGGCGGACGCCGTCGTCGGGCCACGTCGAGCGTGTTCACCCCGTTCGTCCGGGGAATCCCCTCCGGCGGCCGCGTCCGGTTCCGTCCCGGCGGACGGTCCGGCGCTCGCCGCGGCGCCCCCGCCGGTGCCGCGCGAGGCGAGCCCGGGTTCCTCCAGGTGGCCGCGCCCCGCGGTCCGGCCGAGCAGGAGGAAGCGCTCCGCGCGATCGAACAGGACGAACCAGGCCAGCGGAACGTGCCAGGTCGCGGTCTGGATGTGCGGACGCAGCGTCCGGCCGTTGTCCCGCCAGTGCGCGAACGCCCGCTCGGCCCGTTCCGCCTCGTCCGGCGGGACGAACGCGGAGACGACCGCGGACGAGGTCTCGGCGCGGAACCGTTCGAACGCCTGCCAGGACCGCAGCCGCGTCTGCCACGGGCAGATGTAGATCATGTCGTCCGTCCGCCGTACGTAGGCGTCCTGGCACTCCAGGCGGGGCGCGACCTCCGGCGGGTAGCCGGCCAGCCGCCGCGCCGCGCGCCGGTGCTCGACCTCGAGGGCGTGGACCCGGCGGGGCCGCCGCCGCGACTCGGCGTAGGCCGTCCACAGGGTCCGGGCCGGTTCCGGAAAGGCTGTAACCGGCTCATATACCCGTAGGTACGCGGCGTACGGAAACACCACCGCATCGTTACATGAGTCCGACCGAAAAGCGGGCGGCTTGGGCGTCGCGAGACGCGCGTGTTACCTCGCCCCTGGCTGATCAAGGTCTTGGCCGGGGGCTCGGGGCGCCCCGGGAGGCGTCCCGAAGGCCGGTCACACTCCGCGCACCCCGTCCGGACAGGGCGCCGGGACGGATCGTGCGGGGTTCTACCAGCGGGGTGACATCCACCACCTTTAGGCTGATCTCAAGACAGAGAGGAGGGCACTACCGTGCCTAATGTCTTCGGGTCGCCCCACAAGGGCACCGAACCCCGACACGAGCAGGTCGTCTTCTGCCAGGACGAGTCCAGCGGCCTGCGCGCGATCATCGCGATCCACTCCACCGCCCTCGGCCCGTCCCTAGGCGGGACCCGTTTCTACCCCTACGCGTCGGAGGAGGAGGCCCTCACCGACGTGCTCAACCTGTCACGCGGCATGTCCTACAAGAACGCGCTGGCGGGCCTGGACCTCGGTGGTGGCAAGGCCGTCATCATCGGTGACCCCGACACCGACAAGAACGAGGCGATGCTGCGCGCGTACGGACGGTTCGTCCAGTCGCTGCACGGCCGCTACATCACCGCCTGCGACGTCGGCACCTACAGTCCCGACATGGACATCGTCGCCCGCGAGTCCGAGTACGTCACCGGCCGGACCATCGAGCACGGCGGTGCGGGCGACTCCTCGATCCTGACCGCGTTCGGCGTGTTCCAGGGCATGCGCGCCGCCGCGCAGCACGTGTGGGAGGGACCGACCCTGCGCGGGAGGCGGGTGGGCGTCGAGGGCGTCGGCAAGGTCGGCCACCGGCTCGTCGAGCACCTCCTCGAGGACGGCGCGGAGGTCGTGATCAGCGACGTCGACGAGGCGGCCATCGCGCGCGTGCGCGAGCGGCACCCCCAGGTCGCCGCCGCCGCCGACGGTGCGGCGCTCGTCCGCGAGCAGCTGGACGTCTACGCCCCCTGCGCCCTCGGCGGGTCCCTGTCGGACGAGACCGTCGAGGTCCTCAGCGCCAAGATCGTCTGCGGCGCCGCCAACAACCAGCTCGCCCACCCCGGCATCGAGAAGCAGCTGGCCGACCGCGGGATCCTCTACGCCCCCGACTATGTGGTGAACTCCGGCGGTGTGATCCAGGTCGCGGACGAGATCGGCGGCTTCGACTTCGAGCGCGCCAAGTCCCGCGCCACGAAGATCTTCGACACCACCGAGAAGATCTTCGTGCTGGCAGGTGAGGAGGGCGTGCCGCCCGCGGTGGCCGCCGACCGGCTCGCCGAGCGCCGGATGTCCGAGATCGGCCGCCTGCGCGGAATCCTGCTCTGACGCCCGTCCGCCGGGGAGCGCGGCCGCCCGCGCGGGCGTCCTCCCCGGCGGCCGGAACACGGTGTCCGGCCCGGCGCGGCGGGCCTTTCCGGACGGCGCGACGGGCCTTCCCGGGGCGGCGCGGCCGGGCGTGTCGGGGGCCGGACGCGGCCTCGCGACCACCGGATACACTGATGTCCTCCGCAACGAGCGTCTCCGCCACGGACTGACGATGTACCGAGCCGGGCGCAAAACGGGTACGGTTGTATCCGTGACTGACGCATGGCTCATCAGGCATCGGTTCGTGTGGTACACGCGCGCGTTGATGGGCCCACGAAAGCCCTGACCATCGAGGGGGTCGAGCCAATGGGTCGCGGCCGAGCCAAGGCCAAGCAGGTAAAGGTTGCCAGGCAGCTCAAGTACAGCAGCGGCGGCACAGACCTCGATCGCCTGCAGAAAGAGTTGGGCGTTCCGGACGACTCTCCGGCTGACGAGGCTTATGACGAGCTCGCGGAGAAGTACGCCGACTATGCCGACGACTACGAGGACCAGCGCAAGAACGGCACCTCGGGTCACTGATCGGCCTCCTGGCGAAACGCCACCGCAGGGACTTCGGTCCCGCGCGGTGGCGTTCGCGCTTCTCCGGCCCGTCCGCTGAGGCCAGGGCGTCCGGTCAGGACGTCCGGGCGCGGTTCGTCCCGAGAGCGACGAGCGTCACATTTCAGTGGCGCGACGGCGGCACGGCGAGCGCGGCGTGGACTCCGGGTTCGGGCTCTCCGCCGATCTTGGGCCCGGGCTTCAGCGCCACGCTGCCGACGGCCTTGACCATCGCGATCGGCTCCCGCAGGTACCCGTTGATCGTCGCGTCGGTGCGTCCGCCGCCCATGCTCTGGTCGCCGACGCCATACGCGTCGATCCCGGCCGCCCGGCACAGCTCGACCGCGCGCGGCAGGTGGAACAGCTGCGTCACGACGGTCGCCCGCCGCACGCCGAAGATCTTCTTGGCCCGGACGCACGAGTCCCACGTGTCCAGCCCGGCGAAGTCCCGCACGATCCGGCTCTTGGGGATCCCCGCGCGCACGAGGTAGTCCCGCATGGTGGTGGGCTCGTCATACTCCTTGACCCGGTTGTCGCCGGAGACGAGCAGCACCTTCACCTTGCCCCGCCGGTACAGGTCGACCGCGAGGTCGAGACGCCGGGCCAGCAGCGGCGAGGGCTGACCGTTGGCGATCCCCGCGCCCAGCACCAGGGCCACGGGCGTCTCCGGCACGTCCGCCGGCGTGTGCCGGTAGCGCGCCGTGTCGGCATACGCCCACCCGGTGGGCAGCAGGACCGCGAACAGCCCCAACCCTCCCAGGACCAGAACCGGACCGGCCCGATGCCGCAGCCGGGCTCTCAACCCCGCCAACGCTCGCCGACCCGCCCGCGCACTTCTCTCCATGCCGGTCACACCGGGTTGGACGCCCGAGAGATCGACAAAGTTCGCCTATCGCCTCGGCGGAACCTTCTCCCTCGACGCGGCGGGTGACGGCGATGGCGCTTTGGGCTTGCCCCCGCCCGGTGATGGCCGGGGAAGCCCGCGATCCTTTCGGCGTCCCGAGAGGAGGTCCCTCGCCGGGGGCGGACAGGGACCGGCGTCCGCCTCCATCGTCGCGATGATCTCCTTGATGAAGGCGGATGTCCGCTCGGCCGGAAGCGCGATCCCGTTCTGGAGCCTCTCGAAGACGGCCCGGTGGTCGCAGACGCGGGCGTCGCGGTGGTCGGAGACGCGGGCGTCGCGGTCCACGGCGG
Organism: Spirillospora sp. NPDC052269; assembly: GCF_040679435.1. NCBI lineage: Bacteria > Bacillati > Actinomycetota > Actinomycetes > Streptosporangiales > Thermomonosporaceae > Spirillospora > Spirillospora sp. NPDC052269. The sequence goes on along the minus strand of NZ_JBFAUU010000005.1, from coordinate 127,960 downwards.
TGAGCGTGGAACCGCCGACGGTCTCCTGGAACAGGACGTCGTCGAGCCGGGCGTCGTCGAACCGCAGGATCGTGAAGTCGCCCGCCATCCCGGAGTGGGCCCCGGCCGAGAACGGGATGACCCGCACCGACACGAGCGACCGGTCCAGAAGGTCCAGGATGTGGCGGAGCTGGCGGGGCATGACACCGGGATCGGACGGCGCCCCGACGCGGCGGCGCAGCACCGCCTCGTCCACGACCATCGTGAGGCGCGGCGGGTCGTCCCGGCCGAGGATCTCGTCCCGCCGCCGCACCCCGACCTCGACGATCACCTCACGCTCCTCGGGCGACTCCACGAACTGCCCGGTGAGGGCGTTCGCGTACTCCTCGGTCTGGAGCAGGCCGGGAATCATCGTCGACCGGAAGGCGCGGATGCTCGCGGCCCCGAACTCGTAGCCGATGTAGCGCAGGCGGCTCGGAGACAGTTCCTGCTGGTACAGGGACCACCACCCGCGCTGCCGCGCGTCCCGCGCGATCGCGATCAGGACGTCGACCCGCTCGTCGCCGGGAGGCAGGCCGTAGTGCCGCAGGAGCGCCCGCAGGTCGGTCGCGGACACTCCGACGAGGCCGCCCTCGATGCGGACGAGCTTGGACACCGACCAGTCGAGCGCCGCGGCCACCCGATCCTGGGCCTGGCCGCACTCGATGCGAAGTCGCTGCAATTCGCTGATCAGGATGGCGCGTTGCACCACCGGTCCCGGTCCCGAAGCGTTCGGCATTCCCACCCCTCGTTCGGTGGCCGGTGGCCGGACCGGAGCATGTCGCGGCCCCGCCCCGCGTCCCTCTCCTGCCTCGAGTAAAACAGCGACCCGGCGGTCTGCCAAGTGGCAACCTGCGACGTCCATTTCCCGGGCACACCAGAATGGGTGTTCGCGGAATGAGTGACGGCATTCGACGTTGTCACATTGTGCCTACGGGATGCCTCTCCAGCCTCTGAAGGCACTGTGCTCACGGCGATCCCGGGACTCACATGGTCGACGCCACTCTGCCATGTGTCCGGTGGGCAGGAAGCAGGACGCAGGGGGCCCGACTGCCACGTCTCCGCATGGGACCATCCAATCGGCGACCCCGCCTTTCTCCTTGCGGCAGTTTTATTCACGGCAATCAGCCGAAATCAGATGCCATTACAGAACGGGCGCACAATTGCATTGGGGGGAGATCATGTTCCCGAGCGAGAAAGGTGTCGACACGAACATGAGCATGCAGCCCGTCGACCGGAATGCCGGTCCGCCGCAGGTCTCCGCCCAGGTGCCGGCTCCGCTGGCAGCACCCGGCTCCGCCCAGGTATCGGCGCCGCCGGCGGCGCCGGACTCGGCCCAGAGCGCTCTGTTCCCGCCTCCCGCGCCCGCGCCGCACCTCGTCCCCGTTCCCGTGGCTCCCCCTCCGGTTTCGGGTGGGGTGTTCCCTGCGGGTCCCGGTGGCGGGCTGTTCGACGCGGCGGTTCCCCGCGTCTACACCACGATGGTCGCCGTCGACATCGTCGCGTTCACCGACCCGCGCCGGAACGAGGAGATCCGGCGGCATCTGCGGCACCGCCTGTACGAACACCTGCGAGAGGCGTTCACCATGACGCTTCTGCCCTGGGACGCCTTCTACCTGGAGGACCGGGGCGACGGAGCGCTCATCGTCGCGCCGCCGGACGTGCCGCCGCACCTTTTGCTGGACCCGCTCGCGCATCACCTGCAGGCGATGCTCCGGCGGGGCAACCGGTTCGCCAGCGACCCGGCCCGCATGAGGATGCGGATGGCGGTCCACTCGGGGCACGTGGAGAAGGACGACCACGGCGTGGTCGGACGCGCCGTGAACCATCTGTTCCGGCTGGTGGACGCGCCCCGGTTCCGCGAGGCGGCCGCCGGGTCCGGGGCGGATCTCAGCATGATCGTGTCGGACCTGCTGTACGAGGAGGTGCTGTCCAGCCGCGGCGTCCTCTTCCCCGAGCTGTACCGGCGGGTCGAGGTCAGCTGCAAGGAGACGACGGCCCGGGGATGGATTTGGCTATCCCCGGGCGCATGCGTCCATGGCGCTGCGGATACCGCCGATCAGGCGTAGTCGCACTTTCCGGTGCCGGGCGTGGTCTCGCCGAGGAGCCAGGACGGGACGCCGCGGTCGTTGAGGAGGCGGATCGCGGCGTCGGCGCTGTCGGGGGCGACGATCGCGACCATGCCGACGCCGAGGTTGAAGGTCTTGTCCATCTCGGACTGCGGGACGTCGCCGTGGGCGCCGAGGATCTCGAAGAGGGGCGGAACCGTCCAGGAGTCCCGGCGCAGGACGGCGTCCACCGTGCTGGGGAGGGAGCGGGCCAGGTTGTTCACCAGGCCGCCGCCGGTGATGTGGGAGAAGGCGTGGACGCCGCCGTCCGTCTCGGCGATCAGGGCGAGCATGTCCTTGGCGTAGATGCGGGTCGGGGTCAGCAACTCCTCGCCGAGGGTGCGGGCGAGCTCGTCCGGGTGGGAGTCGAGCGTCAGGTCGCTGTGCGCGAGGATGTGCCTGACCAGGGAGTATCCGTTGGAGTGGATGCCCGACGAGGCCATCGCGATCACGGCGTCGCCGGGGCGGACGCGGTCCGGGCCGAGCAGGTCGTCCGCCTCGACGACACCGGTGCCGGCGCCCGCGACGTCGAACTCGTCCTCGTCCAGGAGGCCGGGGTGCTCGGCGGTCTCGCCGCCGACCAGGGACGCTCCGGCGAGCGCGCAGCCCTCGGCGATGCCGCCCACGATGCCGGCGATCCGCTCCGGGACGACCTTGCCGCACGCGATGTAGTCGGTCATGAACAGCGGCTCGGCGCCGCAGACCGCCAGGTCGTCCAGGACCATCCCGACCAGGTCGTGCCCGATCGTGTCGTAGATCCCCAGGCGGCGCGCGAGGTCGACCTTGGTGCCCACGCCGTCGGTCGAGGTCGCCAGCAGCGGGCGGCGGTACTTCAGGAACGCCGAGGCGTCGAACAGGCCGGCGAAGCCGCTCGCGTCGTCCACGACCTCCGGACGGCGCGACCGGGCCATCCGCGCCTTCAACAGCTCCACGGCGCGCTCGCCCGCCGCGATGTCGACTCCGGCCGCCTCGTACGAGGTGCTCATGATCCCCCCGGCCCGCCGCACGGCGGGTCGTCTCGTCGGCCCGCCCTCTCGCGAGCCTCCTCCACCCGCACGGATCTGCGGGCTCTGCTGTGTCCGCACGCTACTGCGCGGCGTTTCGCCGACCGTGCCCGGCCGGAAATCACTCACCCGCACGTCCGCGACGGCTCGCGCCAGCGCCTCGGCGCGGACTTGGGCTCCGCGCCTTGGCGCGGGCCCAGGCCGGCGCGGTCGCGTCAGGTGCGGGTCGGTTCCAGCAGGTGCTTGCCTCGGGCGGTCTCCTCGACCGGGATCGGGTAGACGCCGTCGAAGCAGGCCCGGCAGAGCCGGTCCTTCTGGATGCGGGAGGCGGCGATCAGCTCGTCCAGCGAGATGAAGCCGAGGGAGTCGGCGCCGATGGAGTCGCGGATGCCCTCGACGTCGAGGTTTCCGGCGATCAGCTCGGCGCGGGTGGCGAAGTCGATGCCGTAGAAGCAGGGCCAGGAGACCGGCGGGCTGGAGATCCGGACGTGGACCTCCGCGGCGCCGGCGGCGCGCAGCAGGGCCACGACCTGCCGCTGGGTGTTGCCGCGCACGATCGAGTCGTCCACGACGACCAGGCGCTTGCCCTCGATCGCCTCGCGCAGCGGGTTCAGCTTCAGCCGGATGCCGAGCTGCCGGATGGTCTGGGACGGCTGGATGAACGTCCGGCCGACGTAGGAGTTCTTGACCAGGCCCTGGCCGTAGGGGATCCCGGACGCCTCGGCGTAGCCGATCGCGGCGGGGGTGCCGGACTCGGGCGTCGGGATGACCATGTCGGCCTCGACCGGGTGCTCGGCGGCGAGGCGGCGGCCGACCTCGACCCGCGTCGCCTGGACGGACCGTCCGGCGATCGTGGTGTCGGGACGGGCCAGGTAGACGTACTCGAACAGGCAGCCCTTGGGGTTGGACTCGGCGAACCGCTCGGACCGGACGCCGTCCCCGTCGATCGCGAGCATCTCGCCCGGCTCGACCTCGCGGACGAATCGGGCGCCGACGATGTCGAGCGCGGCCGTCTCGGACGCCACGACCCAGCCGCCGTTCTCCTCCAGGGAGCCCAGGACCAGCGGGCGGATGCCCTCCGGGTCGCGCGCGGCGTACAGGGTGTTCTCGTCCATGAAGACCAGCGAGTACGCGCCCCGCGTGGCCGGCAGGATCTCGCGCGCGGCCGCCAGCGGGCCGCCCTCGCGGGTCGCCAGCAGCGCGGTGAGGACCTCGGTGTCGGACGTGGCGGTGAGCACGTCGCCGTCCAGCCGGGCGGCCAGCTCGGGGGTGTTGATCAGGTTGCCGTTGTGCGTGAGGGCCAGCCCGCCGTGCCCGGTGGAGCGGAAGGTGGGCTGGGCGTTCTCCCAGGTCGGCGAGCCGGTGGTGGAGTACCGGCAGTGCCCGACCGCGATGTGGCCGCGCAGGGTGTTCAGGACGGACTCGTCGAAGACCTGGGCGACCAGGCCCATGTCCTTGAACACCACGATCCGCGAGCCGTCGCTGACCGCGATGCCCGCCGACTCCTGTCCGCGGTGCTGGAGCGCGTACAGGCCGTAGTAGGTGAGTTTGCTGACCTCCGCCCTGGCCGCCTGGTCCTGTGGGACCCAGACGCCGAACACACCGCAGGCGTCCTGCGGCGGGCGGTCGGAGGGGTCGATGTCATGGCTCAGTCGTCCATCACCGAGAGGCACGTCGGCCAGTCTAAAGGCCTGTCCGTTCTGCTCCGATCGGTGGAGTCCTTAATCGACCTTTACCCGTCCGCCCCCAGGCCGGAGGGTCGGGCGCGCGAGTCTGGGACAGGACTTCAGGGGACCCATCGCCGAGGCGAGCCCTCAGCCGACTGCGGAGGGCCGAGCCAAGTCAGGGTCCGAGCCGAATCGGGGGTCAGGCCGAGTCGGCGAGCCGGATTGGGGGCCGAACCGATGACCATGCCGGGATATCAGACGCGGACACCGCCGCCGGGGGTGCCGGAGCGGCGTGGCCTCGCGACGGCGTCCCTGGTGCTCGGGTCGGCCGGGCTGCCCGGCCTGCTGCTGTGCGGGTTCGGCCTCCCGGCCGCGCTGGTCGGCCTCGCCCTGGGCGTCGTCGCGTTGACGCGGGGGACGGCCCGGAGGCGGGCGATCGCGGGGATCGTCTGCTCGGCGGTGACACTCGCGGTCGGGGCAGTGTCGATCATCTGGCTGCTGAGTAAGGCGGCGGAATGCGCCGACACCCATCACTATCCGGACGACTACACCCGGCGACAGTGCATCGACCGCACGTTCCCCTTCGCTGAGAGGTCACACGTCCCTGGCTGAGGCTGTTTGTGAGATCGGCTACAGCGTGGGCCCGGCTGCTGGCGAGTGTGATTCCCGTCGCTGATGGTCACTCGCCGGCCAGGGTTCGGATGGTGTGCTCGTCCAGGGCGGCCGCGTAGACGCGGACGTCGGTCATCAGACCTGAGATGCCGGGCTTGCCGGGTTCGGCGCCCAGGGACAGCGAGCCGCTCGGCGTCACCACGGGATGTTCCAGCGGGATGGCCACGTCCAGCTTGCCGTCGAGATAGAGGAACATGCCCTGGGCGTGGACGACGAAGGCCAGGTGAGCCCAGACGCCCGGGGTGAGGCCGGCGTGGCTGTCCATGTACTCGGGGCCCTTGATCGTGAAGAGCTGGACGCGCAGGCGGTCGGCGTCCGGGTGCAGCCACATGCCGAGGGCACGGGCGTCGGCGTCCGCGACCCGTTTGAAGAGCAGGGCGCGCCACTCCCCCGTCGGGCCCTCCGCGACACAGGCGTGGAACGCGAGGGTGAAGCCGAAGACCTGGCTGAGGGCCAGCCGCGGGACGGCGGGGGCGGTCGCGCGGCTCCCCGTCCCGTCGAAGGCGAGTGCCTCGCCGTCGCGTCCGGGAACGATCCGGACCCCCTCGTCCAGGGTCATCGCGGGGCCGTCGCCCGTGGCGTCGGCGACCCGGCGTCCGTCGATGTCCTCGACGTCGAAGCTCCAGTGCGCGACGAGCACGGTGCCCACCTCCACGGCGTCCGGGCGGGGCGTCCGGACGCGGCGCCGGTGCCGGCGTCCGGGCGTGATCGGTGCCCTCCACCGTCGCAGCGACCGGCGTCGCGGACAAGACCCAACGATCGGGCCCCAACGTTTCGGGGACGCCGCTCGTTTAGGTAGGTGAGGGGGAGCTAGGTGGGTGAGAGGGGGAGATGAGCGGAGAGGTCGGCGCGTGACCCGCTGGCCTTGACGCGGTGGTCGCGGAGGGCGTCGTCCCAGGTCAGGTCGCCCAGGGCGAGGGCGATCCAGGTATCGGCGTCCATCTCGACCACATTGGGCGGGGTGCCGCGGGTGTGCCGCGTGCCCTCGATCGCCTGGACGGCGGCGTGCGGAGGAACGCGGATCTCGACCGACTTTCCGGGGGCGAGCTCGGCGAGCCGGTCGAGCAGCAGCCGCACGGCCCCGGTCACGATCGGGCGCGCTGGCTCGACGCCCGCCGTCCGGGCGGCGAGCAACGTGTCGAGCGCGGCGCGGCGCAACGCGGGCGCCTCGTCCGGGCCGGTGTAGCCGGGCAGCCCGAGCACGGCACGCTGCTCGTCCAGCAGCTCACGGGTAAGAGGTTTGCGCGCCATCACCGCCGACGCTATCCGAAACCCCGCCCAAGCCGATCACGCCCACCCGAACGAACCGGCGAGCACGCCCCGGCAGCCAAGAAGAAGGAGGCCGACATACCTGAAGTTGCCCACTACGGCACGAAGCCGATCGCCCCGCACAGGCGGTCGCCGCACGAGGGTCGCGCCACACATGAGGAGTCGCGCGGTGTGGACGCGCGGTGTGGTCGCCCGGCGTAGGTGGTCGTCCGGTGTGGGCAGTCCGGTGTGGGCAGTCGCGCGGTGTGGGCAGTCGCGCGGTGTGTGGGCGCGCGGTGTGTGGGCGCGCGATGTGTGGGCGCGCGATGTGTGGGCGGTGGGGCTCTGGGGCGAGGTGGCGAGCGCATTGGCTCCCATGGAGCACGCGCCCCCGGGGCCTGGACTCACACGCGGAGGCTGGACTCACACGCGGAGGCTGGACTCACACGCGGAGGCTGGACTCACACGCGGGGGGCTGGCGGGGGTGCGTTGGGACGGCCCGTGTGGAGCCCTCGCGTTACCCCCCCGTGCGCGCGTTGGGGCTGGGGGGCGTTGGAGCCGGGAGGCGGTTGGGCCTCGGAGGCATTGGACCTTGAGGCATTGGGGGTCTGGGTGAGACCTGGGATCTGGGGTGGGCCTGGGATGCGTGTGAGGGGTGGGCTGAGGTGGGTGTGAGGGCTGGTGGGAGTGACGGAAAGGGGGGTGGACGCCGCTGGAGGTAGTGGGGGAATGGGTATCGGGCGGCAGGAAGGTGGACGTTCTGGTCGTCCGGAACGTCGAGTGGAGGCTGGCCGGATGGGCGTGGGCGCGGCTCTTGGGTGGGTGGTCCGGGGGCTTGGTTCGGGTGGGGAAGTGACGGATCGGGTGCGGGCGACTCAGCCGCGTCATCGGTCACCAACCGGTAGAAAGGGACCGGTGCTGACGCGGGGGATGAATCGGTTTTCGCGGAAGTACGGGGGATTTCTCCCCCCTTGGCAGAACACGGAGGGTGCGTAGATGGCAGAGGCTCTGCCCCTGCAGCCCGGCGACCCGGAACGACTGGGCGACTTCCCGATCACCGGCCGGATCGGCGTCGGCGAGCAGGGCGCGGTCTTCGTGGGCCGCGACGCTTCCGGACGGTCCGTCGCGGTGAAGCTGCTGCATGTGCGACTGAGCGGGGAGCCCGAGGTGCGCGCCCGGTTCATCGACGCGTTCGCGGACGTCCGTCGCGTCAGCGGGTTCTGCACCGCCGAGGTCCTCTCAGCGGACGTCGAGGGCGACCGTCCCTATGTGGTGTCCGACCTTGTGGACGGACCGTCGCTGGCCGAGCTGGTCGCGGCCGAGGGGCCGCGCGGGCAGGTCGTGGTCGAGCGGCTCGCGGTCGGGCTGGCCGTGTCGCTGGCCGCCGCGCACCGTGCCGGGGCCGTCCACCACGATCTGAAGCCGGCGAACGTGCTGCTCGCGCAGGTGGGTCCGCGCGTGACCGACCTCGGCGTGGCCACTGCCCTGGAGGCCGTGAACGCGGGCCCGGCCGCCCGCGCCGAGGACGACCCCTCCTTCCTGGCCCCCGAGCAGCTCAGCGGGCACGGCATCGGCCCGGCCACCGACGTGTTCGCCTGGGCGACGACCCTGCTGTTCGCGGCGACCGGAAAGCTCCCGTTCGGGGACGGCTCCCCCACCGAGATCATGCAGCGCATCGTCTACGACGACCCGGCGACCGATGCCCTGCCCGAGCCCGTGCGCGACGCGGTCGCGGACGCGCTGGACAAATCCCCATCCGAGCGGCCCACAGCCGCTGACCTGCTGCGTAGCATGCTGGACGGCCCGATCGCCGCCCGCATGCCCGCACCGCTCCGCGCCGAGGCCGAGGCCCTCGCCACCCCCGCCCCCGACTCGGTGGCCAATACTTCCGCCTCGACCACCGGCGCTCCGGGTTCGGCGGCCGCTGCCGCCGCAGCCTTGGGCGCGCGCGTCGAGGGTTCTGCGACTGGGGTGTCCGGCACGCCGCAAGCCGGTGCCCCACATCCTCTGGGGGCGACCTCACCGGGGACGGGCGCCACCACTCCTCCGTCGACGGGCTCGGTCAGTGGAATCCCGTCGGGCGGCGCCGCAGGCGGCGTGCCGTCTGCGATGGGCGGCGTCCTATCGCCGCCCTCGCCAGGACTTTCGGCACCTTCGCCAGGCGCCTCCTCTTCGAGTGCGACTGGGCTCTCGCCTGGGGCAGGTGACCTGCTGGGCACGTCCGGCGGCCACTCCTCGTCCGTGCCGAGCACCTCGGCATCGGGCGTGCCCAGCCCTCCGTCCAGCGGAGGAAGTTCGCCGGGCGTGCCCGGCGGTAGCCCGGCGATCGGTGCACCAGGAGGCTCTGCGGCGCTGGACGGCGCGACGAGCACACTCAGCGGCAGCTCATCGGGGGGACCGGTCGGATCTGCGACTGGTGTGCCGGGTGCCCCTTCGTCGACGCTGGACGGCGCGGCAGGACCGCTGGGCGGGGGCTTGCCGGGCGGCGGATCTGCGGTCGGTGTGCCGGGTTCCTCTTCCTCAACGTTGGACGGCGCGGCGGGAGCGCTGGGCGGGGGCTTGCCGGGCGGGCAGTCTGCGGTCGGTGTGCCGGGTGCCCCTTCGTCGGCGTTGGACGGTGCGGCTGGTGTGCTGGGCGGGGGCTCGTTGGGTGGGGCGAGGGGGGTTTCCGCGTCGGCTTCGGGGGCTTGGACGCCTGCCTCTGGTGATCTCACGGCTTCGCCTGGGGCGTCGACCTCGTTGGGTGGAGGTTTGGGCTCGGCGTCCGATGCGCTCGCTCAGGCCGGCTCGGCCTCGGGCGCGGGGGACGATGGGCCGAGCACGATGCTCGATCTGCCCAAGCCTCCTGCCGGCTTTGGCGCGGTGCGGCCGAGCGGGGCCTTGGCGGATGACGGGCCCAGCACCGTCCTTGATGTGAACTCTGCTTCTGGGGCTCGTGGCGCCTCGGCGGGGGATGACGGTGGGCCCAGCACAGCGCTCGATGTGCGGCTCGGTGGGGCGGGTCAGCCGGGTGTGGGCGGGCCGCCGGTGCCCAGTGCGCCTCGTCCTGCCGGAGGGTGGCAGAACAGCCGTGCCACTGCTCGGGACCTTCCCGTGACGGGTGCCTCGGAGGTGCCAGGTGGAGGCTTGCCCAGAGCGTCCGCGCCGGGTGGAGCCGCGCCTGGGATGGGCTTGGCCGGCGGTGGCCCTGGGGCGGGTGACTCTCTGATTCCTGGGATGCGGCCTGTCGGGAGTGGGGACGTGGGGTCGGAGACGGCCGTCCTGTCGCTGCCGGGGCTTCGGGCGGCGAAGCCGCGGTGGCGGCGGCCGGGGAACCATGTCGTCGGGGTGGGGATCTCGCTGGCCGTCGGGGTGCTGGTAGGAGTCGTGATCATCGCGCTGGTGCTCTGGCCGCGGTTGGGCGGGGGCGGCGGTGGCCATTCCGGGCATGACGCGGCGGACGGGAAGCCCGTCAGCACGATTCCGACGTCGTTCGCGGGCACCTGGAAGGGGACGGCCGTGAACTCGCAGCGCGGTGAGTCGTTCCCGCTGCAGGTGACGTTGCAGGCCGGGGCGAAGACGGGGACGGCGGTGTATCCGAAGGAGGGCTGCACCGGGACGCTGAACCTGACGAAGGGCACCGGGGCGGAGCTCCAGCTGGCGCTGTCGGTCAGCCAGCCGTGCACGAGCGGGGACGTGAAGATCAGCCGGCAGCCGGACGGGTCGCTGAAGTACGACTGGTCCAAGCCGGGCACGGCGCTGGCCTACGGGGGCAACCTCACCAAGGGGTGAATCCCGTTCAAGATCACTCAGTGGAGTCGAAGTTCACCCGATCGATATGCCCCTTATGGGGGTTGTGATGCGGAAGGTGCACTAGGGTTCCCGGGTCGGTGACCTCGATCTTGGCCGCGGCTCATCCGACTCCGCGGCAGAAGGAGCTCTCTTGCGGCCCGTCTCCCGAAGGCTGCTGCTGGCCGGCGCGATCGCGTCCTCTGTGGGCGCGGCGGCGGCGATCCCCGCGCTGGCCTCCGCCGATTCCAAGCCCAAGGCGGTCCAGGTGACCGCCGCCGAGGGCTCGCCCATCGCAGGCCAGTACATCGTCACTCTCAAGGACGGCACCTCGCCCACCGCCGCGGCGGGGCAGGTCGGCGCGTCCTCTGCGCAGGGCTTCGGCGACGCCCTCAACGGGTTCGTCGCCCGCCTCAACAACCAGCAGCTCGACAAGCTGCGGCATGACAAGCGCGTCGCGGCGATCGAGCAGGACCAGCTCGTGCACGCGACCACCACCCAGAAGTCGCCGCTCCCGTGGGGCCTGGACCGGATCGACCAGCGGAAGATGCCGCTGTCGAAGTCCTACTCCTACAAGGCGACCGGCAAGGGCGTCACCGCGTACATCATCGACAGCGGTATCGCCTGGTCCCACCCGCAGTTCGGCGGGCGCGCCAAGGTCGCCTGGACCGCGTCGCGCTTCAAGGGCAACGGCTGGGACTACAACGGCCACGGCACGCACGTCGCGGGCATCCTCGGCTCCGCCAAGTACGGCGCGGCCAAGGGCGTCCAGCTGCGCGCGCTGCGCGTGCTCGACCAGGACGGCTTCGCCCCGGTGTCCGACGTGGTCGCCGGCGTGAACTGGCTGCGCACCCACGCCGCCAAGCCGGCGGTCGCGAACCTGTCGATCGGCGGGGGCAAGTCCACGGCGCTCAACACCGCCGTCGCGAACCTGTCCAAGTCGGGGGTCTTCGTGACCGTCGCCGCGGGCAACGACAACAAGGACGCCTGCAAGTTCTCGCCGTCGGGCGCGTCCTGGGTCGAGGCCGTCGGTGCGACCACCTCGCACGACAACCGCGCGGGCTTCTCCAACTACGGCAAGTGCGTGGACATCATGGCCCCCGGCTATGGCATCACGTCCACCTGGCCGGGCGGGGGCACGCAGGTCGAGAGCGGCACGTCCATGGCGTCGCCGTACGTCGCCGGTGTCGCGGCGCTCTACCTGCAGGGCCACCGGACGGCGACCTTCCCGACCGTTCAGAAGTGGCTGTACACCAACTCCACCAAGAACGTCCTGAAGGGCCTGAAGGGCACGGGCAACCGGCTGCTCTACAAGGGCTCGCTGTAAGGCGCGACTCCAGTGGACGTGACTCGCTGAGGCGTCACTCGCCGTAAGGCGCGACTCGTTCACTCACGGTCATCATGGCCCGGTTCCGTTCGCGGGGCCGGGCCATCGCGCATCTCACGGATCCGCGCGCCACATTGCCCTCCCGGGGTCGTCCCAACAGCCTCAGGGGTCTAATCTTTGGCGAGGCAACACCCAGTTCCTTGCAGTTTGTTGGTGTCCGGTCGGTGACTGTCCGTGTTCGACGCGACAGGCTTGCCGGACGTGCCGAGTCCCGGACGCCCCCGTCCGGGAGCCGGGGACCCATCCGCCGGACGCCCCGTCCGGCCGGGGTGAATTCGCCGGCGCCGCACGGCGCCTGCGATAGGGCGGACTCCCGCGCCCGAACCCGTCAGCTAACCCGGTAGGCCGCCCAGAGGAGAGGAGAGGACGTGGAGCGCCCCACCTCCACCCGCCGCGAGCGACGCTTCGCCCCGACCGTCCCCCGGGACAGGCGCGGACGGCGTGCCGCGCCGGCCGTCGCGGTCGCGATCCTCCTGTCGCTGCTGTCCGGCACCGTCCCGGCCGACGCCTCCCCCGGCGACAGCGACCGGATGGACAAGCTGAACAAGCAGATCAACCAGCTCGACAAGGAGTACGGCGGCGACCTGGCGGAGCTGAAGGACGCCCAGTGGGCCGCCAAGAAGGCCATGAAGAAGGCCGACGACCTGCGCGGTCAGCTCGAGGCGTCGCGCACGCTCGTCGCGCGGCTCGCCGCGAACCAGTACATGAGCGGCGGGCAGGACCCGGGCATCACCGTCGTCGCGGCGGGCGACCCGTCCGAGTTCCTGAACACGATGAGCATGGCCAGCCATGTCGCGCAGAACCAGTCGGCGCGCGTCCAGCAGATCACCAAGCTCGTCACCGACCAGGAGAAGGCGAAGCAGCAGGCGCAGGCGAAGATCACCGACCTGCAGAAGAACCTGGCCGACCTGAAGTCCCGCAAGGCCCAGATCAAGAAGCTGGTCAAGAAGTACAAGCCGGAGTCGCCGAGCGTCGGCATGGGCAGCGTGACCCCGCGCATGATGCACGTGAAGCAGGTCATCGACACCGAGTTCGGCCCGTTCCCGACGATCGGCTGCTACCGCGGCGGCGCGGACGCGCAGGACCACGCGACCGGCACCGCGTGCGACTTCATGGAGTCGTCCGGCGGTGTCTCGCCGACGGCCGACCGCAACGCCAACGGTGACGAGGTCGCCAAGTACGCGATCGCCCACGCCTCCTCGCTGGGCATCAAATACATCATCTGGCAGCAGCGGATCTACGACATGCGCCGTCCCGGCTGGCGTGGCATGAGCGACCGCGGCGGCATCACCGCGAACCACTTCGACCACGTCCACATCTCGGTCTTCTAGGCACGCCCGCTCTGACCAGGGCATATGTGCTCCGGAGGTGTCCGGGGGCACATAGGCCCCGGTCATTGGCGTGCCATGCGAGGGCGGGCTACGCGGCCGAACGTGTCGTCGGATTCTCGCCGGTCTGGCCGTGTTCGGGGCGGGACGATGACGGCGTGAACATGACGAGCGGCCGTCAGAGCGTGCTGGCGACCCTGGAGCGCTTCTTCGCGGCCGAGGCCGCCTACCTGAAGGCCGGAGGCCCGGGCCGGGCGCGGTTCGACGAGATGGCGGACTGCCTGACCCCGGACGTGGTCATGCACCAGGCGGAGAGCCTGCCTTACGGGGGCGTCTACGAGGGGCCCGCCGGGGTCGAGCGCTTCATGACCGAGATGAGCCGTCACTGGAGCTCCCTGGAGTTCCTGGAGCAGCGCTTCGTCATCGACGCCGACAGCGCGGTCGTGCACAACCGCGGCGTCCTCGTGGCGCGGGTCAGCGGACGGCGGCTGGAGACCTCGGTCATGCAGCTGATCGGCGTCCGCGGCGACCGGATCTCGGAATTCCGGCCGTTCTACCTGGACACCCTGGCCGTCGTCCGCGCCCTCGAAGCGCCCCGCGCCGGGTGAGCCGAGTGTCCGAGATCGACTGAAGTCGTACGATTCGCTGCATGACGGAGCAGGTGTACAGGCTGACGCCCCGGGTTCGGCGGCAGGCGAAGAGAGCGCCCTTCCTCTTCGCCCTGGTGTGGGGCCTGCCCTGGTCACTGCTCGGACTGGCCTCCGACGACGCCAGTGGCCGGCTCGGCGCGCTGCTGATATTCGCGATCCCCTTCGTGCCGATCTCGGTGTACATCATCGCGCAGTTGGCGGGGAAGACCGAGGTCACGCCGGACGGACTGCGGCTGCGCGGCCTGTTCGTACGTCGGTTCGTCCGGTGGGAGCAGATCAGGACCGTCGACTCCTACCGGGGTCCCAAGGGGTACTTCGTCGTGAAGGTGTTGCTCATGAACGGGCGGAAGCGGCGGGTGCCCGGCTTCTACACCGAGTCCTCCGAGGACGCCGAGTACGACGCACAGGTGGCGGACTTCCAGTACGTGGTGCGGGAGGCGATCGGGAACCTGTCGTACGGCGGGATGGCATGACAGAGCAGATTTTCAAGCTGACACCGCGGTCGGCGCGGGACGCACGGAGAGCGCCGTTCTACTTCACGCCGGTCTGGGGCACCCTCGCGGTGCTGTTCGGGCTGGGCGGCCGCGGCGTGGAGGCGTGGATCGGCGCGGCGGGGCTGTTCTCGATCGTGTTCGTGCCGGTCATGCTGTACATCGGCGCGCTGCGGTTCGGGAGGACCGAGGTCACGCCGGACGGGCTGCGCCTGCGCGGAATGTTCGTGCGCCGGTTCGTCCGGTGGAAGGACGTCGCGACCGTCGATCCCCACCCCGGAAACCGCGGTACCCGGATCGCGAAGGTGCGGCTCAGGAACGGTCGGAAGCGGCGGCTGCCCGGCTTCTTCGCGGGAGCGAAGGACGACGAGTTCAACGCTCAGGTGCGGGACCTCCAGCTCCTGGTGCGGAAGGCGATCGCCGACCTGCCCTAGGACCGTCAGGCGATTTGCCCGGTATGGCCTCTTCACTGCCCTGGACGGCGGGTAGGCTGGCCGTCCGTGGCAATTTCAACTGCTTTGTGGTCTTTCGCCGTTGTCGTCGGGTTGCTGACGCTCACGCCTGGTCTCGACACCGCGCTGATCCTGCGGACCGCCGCGCTCGGGCAGCGGCGCCGCGCCTGGGGTGTCGTCCTCGGGATCCAGACCGGGACGCTCGTCTGGGGCGCGTTCGCGTCCCTCGGCGTCACCGCGCTGCTCACGGCCTCACATCTCGCGTACACGGCGCTGCGCTGGGTCGGCGCCGCGTACCTCATGTGGATGGGCCTGCACATGCTGTGGACGAGCTGGCGACGCCTCCCCGAGGCCCTGACCGCGGGCGCCGAGCCCGAGCCCGACCGGCTGCGGGACGGCTGGCGGCGCGGCGCGCTGACGAACCTGCTCAACCCGAAGGTCGGCGCGTTCTACATGGCGCTGCTGCCGCAGTTCATCCCGGCGGACGTGCCGCACTTCCCGTTCGGGATGGCCCTGGCCGGCATGCACGTCGCGTTCGGGCTCGTCTGGTCGGCGGTGCTCGTCACGTTCGCGCACGCGATGCGCTCCTGGCTGGCCAAACCGTCCGCGCGCAGGCTCCTGGACCGCGTCACCGGCGGGGTCATCGCCGCCTTCGGCCTCCGCCTCGCCCTCGGTGAGTAGACGAAAGGGAAAGCCCCGGACCCGCCGGGCCCGGGGCTTCCCTATGCGCCTTGTCAGCTCGCGTAGCTGGGCAGGGTGCGCTCGTGCGCCTCGCGGAGGTCGGCCAGGGAGATCGAGAAGACCTCCTGCTGGTCGCCGCCGTTGACGGTGAGCGCGTCGCCGCCGACGATGCCGAGCTGGCTCACCGGGACGCCCGCCTGCTCGCACAGGGCCGCGACACGGGCCTCCGCGCCCGGACGGATCGCCACGACGGCCCGCGCGACCGACTCGCTGAACAGCTGGACGAACGGGTCGCCGTGCAGCGTGATCTGCGCGCCGAGGCCGCCGCGCAGGCAGGACTCGACGAGCGCCTGGGACAGGCCGCCGTCCGACAGGTCGTGCGCCGCGACGAGCAGGCCGTCGCGGGCGGCGGCGACCAGCACGGACGCCAGGGCGGCCTCGGCGGCCAGGTCCACCTTCGGCGGCAGGCCGCCCAGGTGGCCGTAGACGACGTGCGCCCATTCGGACCCGCCGAACTCCTCGCGGGTCTCGCCGAGCAGGGCGATCGTCGCGCCCTCGGTCACGAACGCCATGTTCACCCGGCGGCGGACGTCGTCGTGCACGCCGAGGACGCCGATCACCGGGGTCGGGTTGATCGCCTGGTCGCCGGTCTGGTTGTAGAACGAGACGTTGCCGCCGGTGACCGGGGTACCGAGGTAGCGGCAGCCGTCCGCGAGGCCCTCGACGGCCTGCGCGAACTGCCACATGACGCCCGGGTCCTCCGGCGAGCCGAAGTTCAGGCAGTTGGTCACCGCGAGCGGGCGGGCGCCCGTGGCGGCCACGTTCCGGTACGCCTCGGACAGCGCGAGCTGCGCGCCCGCGTACGGGTCGAGCCGGGTGTAGCGGCCGTTGCCGTCCAGCGACAGCGCGATGCCGAGCCCGGACGCGTCGTCGATGCGGACGACGCCCGCGTCCTCCGGCATCGCCAGGACCGTGTTGCCGAGCACGTACCGGTCGTACTGCGAGGTCACCCAGGTCTTGCTGGCCAGGTTCGGGGACCCGGCGAGCCACAGGACCGTCCGGCGGATCTCGTCGCCGTTGGACGGCCGGGTGAGCCGTCCGGGCGTGTCCGACTGGATCGCGGCGAGGTCGGCGGGCGGCGCGATCGGCCGCTCGTAGACCGGGCCCTCGTCGGCGGCGGTGACCGGCGGGATGTCCACGATCGTCTCGCCGCGCCAGGTCATGGTGAGGCGTCCGGTGTCGGTGACCTCGCCGATGACCGTGGCGGGGATCTCGTACTTGGCGCAGATCGCCAGGAACGCCTCGACCTTGGCGGGCTCGACGACCGCCATCATCCGCTCCTGCGACTCCGACATGAGGATCTCTTCGGCGCGCAGGCTCCGGTCGCGCAGCGGGACGGCGTCGAGGTCGACGGCCATGCCGCCGGTGCCGGCCGCGGCGAGTTCGGTCGTCGCGCAGGACACGCCCGCGGCGCCGAGGTCCTGGATGCCGACGACCAGGTCCGCCCGGAACAGCTCCAGGCAGCACTCGATCAGCAGCTTCTCCATGAACGGGTCGCCGACCTGCACGCTCGGCCGCTTGGCCTGAGAGGCGTCGTCGAAGCTCGCCGAGGCGAGCACGGACGCGCCGCCGATGCCGTCCGGGCCGGTCATCGCGCCGAAGAGGATCACCTGGTTGCCGGGGCCGGGGGCCGCGGCGAGCTTGATGTCCTCGTGCTTCATCACGCCCACGCAGAGCGCGTTGACCAGCGGGTTCGCGGCGTAGCAGGCGTCGAAGACGGTCTCGCCGCCGATGTTCGGGAGGCCCAGCGAGTTGCCGTAGCCGCCGACGCCCGCGACCACGCCCGGCAGGACGCGGTGGGTGTCGGGGGCGTCGGCCGGGCCGAACCGCAGCGCGTCCATGACGGCGACGGGCCGCGCGCCCATCGACATGATGTCGCGGACGATGCCGCCGACGCCGGTCGCGGCGCCCTGGTAGGGCTCGACGTAGGACGGGTGGTTGTGCGACTCGACCTTGAAGGTCACCGCCCAGCCCTGGCCGACGTCGACGACGCCGGCGTTCTCGCCCATGCCGACGAGCAGCGCGTCGGTCTGCGGGGCCTTCTCGCCGAACTGGCGCAGGTGCACCTTGGACGACTTGTAGGAGCAGTGCTCCGACCACATCACCGAGTAGATCGCCAGCTCGGAGGAGGTCGGGCGGCGGCCGAGGATGTCCCGGACGCGCCGGTACTCGTCCTCGGCCATGCCGAGCTCGGCCCACGGCTGCGGCTTGTCGGGCGTCCGGAGCGCGATCTCGACGGTGTCGGTGCCCTGCTCGGGCTCGAACCGGCGGGCGGGCGCGGGCCGCGGCGGCTCCGGCTGGGCCGGGGCCTGCTGCGCCTGGCCCTGCGCCATCGCGACGAGCGCGGCGGTCGGGCTGGCGGACGGGTCGTCCGAGACGGCCGGCTGCGGGCCCGTGTTGGAGCCGACGGCGTGCTGCGGACCGGTGTTCGAGCCGACCGCGGGCTGCGGGCCGGTGTTGGCCCCAACCGCATGCTGCGGGCCGGTGTTCGACCCGACGGCAGGCTGCGGGCCTGTGTTCGACCCGAACGCGGGCTGCGGGCCGGTGTTGGCCCCAACCGCGGGCTGCGGACCCGTGTTCGAACCAACGGCAGGCTGCGGGCCCGTGTTCGAGCCGAACGCAGGCTGCGGTCCGGTGTGCGAGCCGAACGCGGGCTGCGGGCCCGTGTTGGACGCGGCGAACGGCGCGCCGGGGACGAAGGCCGGCTGCGCGCCGGAGCCCGGGCCGCCGCTCGCCAGCGGCGACGCGTCCAGCGCGGAGGCGGCCAGCGCGCCGGCGGCGGGCGCCTGCGCGTCCTGCGGGACGCGGTTCTCGCCGAAGCCCTGGCCGAGCGGGCCGGAGTCGAGGCCGGAACCGAAGGTCGGCTGCTGCGGGACGGCCGGGCCGCCCGCGTTGCCGGCGGCGGCGGCCGCGGCGAACAGCGCGGCGGCCTGCGGGTCCGGGAAGATCACGGCCGGCGGGTTCGCGCCCGGGACCGGCGAGCCCAGCGGGGACGCGCCGGACGCGCCCTGCGAGCCGGAGCCGGTGTGCGGCACCGCACCCGGACCGGACGCGGCGGCCCGCTGGCCGGACGCGCCGTGCGCGGCGGCCGGCTCGTCGAGGCCGGGGACGGGGACGTCGCCGGCCTCGTCCAGCATCGCGCGGACGAGGTCGGGGTCGGGGGTGGCCGGGGGCGGGGGCAGCGGGGTGTCGTCGGACGCCTCGTCCGGGAGGGGAACCTGCTGGACGGCCTGCTCGGCGGGCACTCCGACGGGCAGGCCGGGGGCCTGCTCGTCACTCGGCACACCGGGGATCGGGCCGGTCGAGGGCGCGGCGTCGGCCTCGTCCACGACCGCCTTGAACGCCTGGGTCACCGACGGGTCGACGGGCTGCAGCTCGGGGTCGTCGGAGTCGTCCTTGAGGTCGGCGAACCACTCGAGGGTCGCCTCCTCGTGGCTCGCGCCGGACTTGTCGGGGCGCTGCTCGCTCATGCGTTGACCAGTCTCTTGACGATCGAGGTGAAGAAACCGAGACCGTCGGCGGACGGCCCCGTGAGGGACTCCACGGCGTGTTCGGGGTGCGGCATGAGGCCGACCACGTTCCCCGCCTCGTTGGTGATGCCCGCGATGTCGTTCTGCGAGCCGTTCGGGTTGACGTCGAGGTAGCGCGCGACGATCCGTCCGGTCGCCTCCAGCTCGGCGATCGTGTCGTCGTCGGCGACGTACCGCCCGTCCGCGTTCTTGATCGGGATCACGACCTCCTGGCCGGACCGGTACTCCGAGGTCCAGGCGGTGTCGGCGTTGTCGACGCGGAGCCGCTGGTCGCGGCAGACGAAGTGCAGCCCGGCGTTGGGCAGCAGCGCGCCCGGCAGCAGGCGCGACTCGCACAGCACCTGGAAGCCGTTGCAGATGCCGAGCACGGGCAGGCCCGCACGCGCGGCCCCGACCAGTTCGGTCATGATCGGCGCGAACCGGGCGATGGCGCCCGCGCGCAGGTAGTCCCCATAGGAGAATCCTCCCGGCAGCACGACCGCGTCGACCCCTTGGAGGTCGTGGTCGGCGTGCCACAGTGCGACCGGTTCGGCCCCCGCGAGCCGCACGGCCCGAGCGGCGTCACGGTCGTCGAGAGAACCAGGGAAGGTGATGACCCCAACCCGGGCAGCGTCCATCTGTTGTCATTCCTCCGAAATGAGGGCGGCCGGGACGGGCGGTTCCAGCCCTGGGCTGCAGCTCTTCGCCGCCGTTCACTCCCGCGCGCGCGTCACAATCCCCCCGCGCGTGTCCCAATCTACCCGGCGCTGCGTGCCAGGCGGTGCTCCAGTCGTCGGATCAGCGCCTCGTCTCGCCAGGTCAGCCGCTTGTGCATCTGGACGACGGTGCCCCGGTCGGGAGCGGATTCGATGCTCAATTCGTCGACCAGGGCCCGCATGATCCTAAGTCCGCGTCCTGACTCGCGCAAAGTTCCCGGGTCGAACGGACCGCCCGACGCGTCGAACGGCGCGGGCGCGTCAAAAGGCCCGGAAGCGTCGAACGGGCCGGGTTCGTCGAACGGCCCGGGGCCCTCGAACGGGCCGGATTCGTCGCGGCGTCCGGGGCCGTCGAAAGATCCGGAGGCGTCGAAGGAAGAGGACGTGTCGGATGGCGATCCGGCGCCCGAGGACGGGTCGGACGCCTGCCGGGAGCCGCGCCCCCAGTCGAGGATCCGCAGGAGGCAGACCCCGCCCGCGACGTGCCCGACCACCTCGTAGTCGGTGCTGTTGCGGGCGTGCTGGACGACGTTGGTGCACGCTTCGGACGTCGCGACGAGGATGTCGGAGACGCAGTCCTCGGAGACGCCGAGCCCGCGGAGCGCGTCGCCGACCACTCGTCTGACGACGGGGATGCTCAGGGCTTCGCGGGGCAACGCGAGGGAGAACTTCATGTCCACCGGGCACCTCGGTCCGTCCCCCGGGCCGCGTCCCGCAGTGCGCGGACTCGGTCCGGAGCGCGCTCGCTGACAACGTCTCAACTCATGTAAGGCTTCCCTGGCGAAAAGCACCGTAATCGCCAGGCCGTCGGGTCTTTACGTGACGTGAGCGTGAGACGAAGGAAAAGTCTGATCGACTGATCGGTGACGCGGGTTTGTGGAACGCGCCACATTCTCGTCCGGGCCGCCGCGAAGGTGACCGACCACTCGCGGCCCCACGGCTCCGGCCGGGTACTCGGAGGCCGTCCTGCCAGGCCGGACGGACGATGCGGGCCCGCCCGGCCTCGGTTCGGCGACCTCGGGTCGTCCGGCCGCGGGCCGGACGGGCACGCGTCAGAGCGCGTGGACCTCGAAGGTCTCGATGACCGGGTTCGCCAGCATGGTCTCCGCGATCTTGCGGACCTCCTCGAGCGCGGCCTCGTCGGCCGGGCCGTCGAGCTCCAGCTCGAACCGCTTGCCCTGGCGGACGGCCGCCACGCCCTCGAAGCCCAGCTGCGGGAGCTTGCGGGCGATCGCCTGGCCCTGCGGGTCCAGGATTTCCGGCTTCAGCATGACGTCTACGACGACGCGCGCCACGACCGCCCCCTCATTGATCTGCGCCTACCTACGAAAGTGAAGCGTACGGCACCATGGCAGGGCACATGCCGCAAGCCCCGCCCCCCGACCGCCCCCATCCCCCAGGAGCGCCCATGAACATCGAGGAGTTGTCGCCCGCGGAGCGCAAGCTGTGGGAGGCGTTCCCCCGCGGCGAGGCGGTGGACCTGACCGGCGGCGACCCGACCGTCAGCGACCAGGTCGCGCACTGGGGCCCGAACCGGACCGTCCGGGCGGAGGTCCTCGTGGCGCTGCTGCTCGGCGCGGTCGACCCGTCCCCGGGGCAGGTTCCGGGGGTGCGGCTGTCGGGCGCGCGGATCACCGGGTCGCTGAACCTCGGGCACGCGCAGGTGTCGGTGCCGCTGGCGCTGACCGGCTGCGTGTTCGACGAGGCCCCGCACCTGTACTGGGCGCAGATGAACAGCGTCCACCTGATGCGCTGCCGCCTGCCGGGGTTGGTCGCGTCCGGGACGCGGATCGACGGGCACCTGTGGCTGGAGGGCAGCCGCGTCCACGGCGGGCTGTGGCTGGACGGGGCGCACATCAGCGGCATCCTCAACATGTCCGGGGTGTACCTGACCAACCCGCAGGGCGACGCGCTGCTCGCCGACCGGATGGTGGTGGACGCCAACGTCTACTGCGACCGGGGGTTCACCGCCCAGGGCGAGGTGCGGCTGCCGGGCGCGCGGGTCGGCGGCCAGCTGATCTTCCGGGAGGCGCGGCTGCACAACCCGGGCGGCGTCGCGCTCTACGCGTCCCGGCTGGACGTCGCGGCGAACGTGTTCTGCGACGGCGGCTTCTCGGCGCAGGGCGAGCTGCGGATGCGCGGCGCGCGCGTCGGCGGCTACCTGTCGTTCGTGGGCGCCGAGCTGTCCCACCCGTCCGGGACGGCCCTGAACGCCGACGACCTCGGCGTCGAGACCGACGTGTACTGCTCGGACGGCTTCGCCGCGGACGGGACGGTGTCGTTCGCCGGGGCGCGCGTCACCGGCCAGCTGAGCCTGCGCGACGCGCGCCTGGGCGTGAAGGAGGGGACGGCGCTCAGCCTCCAGCGCCTCCAGGCGGAGGAGGTGCTGCTGCGCCCGACCGAGCCCGTCCGCGGCACGGTCGACTTCTCCTACGCCAAGATCAGCCTGTTCCGCGACGACCCGCGGACCTGGCCCGAACGCCTCCAGCTGGACGGCTTCCAGTACGACAACCTCGACCCGGCCCTCAACGCGCGGCAGCGCCTGAACTGGCTGCACCGCGACACCGACGGATACGCCCCGCAGCCCTACGAGCGCCTCGCCGCCGCCTACCGCACGCTCGGCCTCGACGCCGACGGACGGGCCGTCCTGCTCGCCAAGTCCCGCGACCGCCGCGCCTCCCAGGGCCCGGCGCGCAAGGCGATCGGCTGGCTCCAGGAGGCCCTGGTCGGCTACGGCTACCTGCCGTTCCGCGCCGCGTCCTGGCTGATCGGACTGATCGTCTTCGGCTCGCTCTACTTCCACTTCCGGCACCCGCCGGCGCTGGACACCGGCCAGAACCCGCACTTCAACTCGCTCTGGTACACGGTCGACCTGATCCTCCCGATCGGGAACATCGGCCTGACCGTCGAGTACGCCCCCAAGGGCATCGACCAGTGGGTCGCCTACACGATCTCCATCCTCGGCCTCGTCCTCGGCTTCACCGCCGCCGCCGGCATCACCCGAGCCCTCTCCCGCGAATAACCGACCCCGCCGCCGCGCCCCCGTGGGTGACGCCCGCCCGGCGTCACCCACCAGGACGCGCTCGGGTGACTGGGCCTGGATTCACCGGACGAACTGGCCCCCTCAGCCTTCGACGCCACCGAGATCAACCGCAGGCTCTCGAGAGCCGCCCGCATCCTGACACCCGGCGAATGACCACGGCCACCACCGGCCGAGCCCTGCCGAGCGTCCCAGTCAGCGCGTCCTCACCTGCTCAAGCACCCCCCGGAACGACGTGACGTCCACCGGGAGCACCACCCCGTCCGGATCCTTCGAATCCCGAACGGCCAACGCCCGTGAAGCGCACGGCACAGCCACCTCCACGCAGTTCGGCCCATCGGCCGAGTGAGAACTCCGCTGCCAGGCAGAGGGCGCAGCAACCTCCACGCAGTTCATTCCTTCGCCTGACCACGAACTCCGCCGCCAGACGGCACCTTCCTCGCTATCCATACTCCGTGGATATCCCGCTAATCGACCGTCCGCCAGCCCAGCCTTCAAGAGCATCAACTCATCGAGCGCGCCCTCGCCTGGTCGAGCAGGCCCCGGAACGACGACGCATCCACCAGGAGCACGGGTCCGAGCGGATCCTTCGAGTCCCGAACAGCGAGCCCGCGCCTCGCGAGCGGAACTGCAACCTCCACGCAGTTGGCCCCCTCAGCAGAGTGGGAACTGCGCCGCCAGGCACGGTCCGCGGCGACCTCCACGCAGTTCGGCCCATCGGCCGACCATGAGCTCCGCCGCCAGGCGCTTTGAGCTACCTCGATGCAGTTCATAGAGTCCCCCGAGTGGGAACTGCGCTTCCACTCAGAGATGATCACATATCCCATATGTGCATATTGTCATCTCGTCTGCGATTCCGCCAGATCAGAGATGAATTCTTGTGACTCATCCACCCCAAGAGCGCTCATGGCCAGTTGATTGAAAGCAAGAGAATAGTGGTAGACCTGCGCGTCATTCTCCACGTACATAACTCCCGGCCTGACGTCCACGCTGACCACGTCCGGGAGATGCGGATCGGAAAACTCCAAGATCGAGAAACCGCCGGTCATGCCAGGATGCGCACCCGATCCGAACGGCAGAACCTGAAGCATCACGTTCGGCAGCCCGGCAAGCTCGGCCAGTCTCTTGCACTGCTCATGCATCAGGGCACCAGTACCAACCGACCTGCGCAGGACCCCCTCTTCGATGATCGACCAGAGTCGTATCGGCTCTGGCGCTCGCGCGTGCAGTCCCCTGCGCCGCTCGCGGTGAACCTCGACCCGACGCTCGACCTCGGCACTTGAAGCGAACTGCATCAGGCCGACCCGGATGACCTCTCGGGAGTAGTCATCGGTCTGCAGCAGCCCGTGCACCACGCTGCCATCGAATGTCCGGATCGACCTCGCCTCAGCCTCGAGACTGACCCCGTCCGCGACGTCCTCACTGATGGTGTCAGCATAGGCATCCCACCAACCTCTGCGACGTGCCGCGCGCACCAGGGAACGCAGGCTCTCTCGCCGCTCCGCCTCGACCCCGTAGACGTCAAGCAATCGCTCAAGTTCATCAACGCGGACGAGCTGTCGCGCAGTCTCGATACGCGAGAGCTTGGCGGTTGACCATCGCCCTTCCCCGGACCCCAGCAGAGTGGCGACCACTTGGTCGAGATTCATCGTCGAGCGCTCCCGCAGCCTGCGCAGTTCCGCTGCAAGCCGCCTGGTGCGAATCGTAGGGCGATCAACCATGCGCACAGTGTGCCTCCACCAGATGATCGGCGGCAGGCGATCACAGAACTTCAGAAGTTCGAGTGAAATTTTTCAATCCAACTTGAACACTCCATCACCGTCGGTCACCATGCAGGAGTCAGTGACACTCCGTGAAACGACGATCACGAGACGGGGATGGCATGTGGGCTTCTGACGAGCGGGCCGTCGCGCGGCGGATGGCGGCCGACGCGGTGGCCGGGGGCAGGTGCGTGACGTGGACCCTGCCTCCCGACGAGTCCTGTGCCGGACGAGCGCGTCGGCATGTCCGGGAGGTCATGTTCGAGCTCGGGCTCCCGGCCGGGACGGTCGACGACGCGTGCACAGCCGTTTCGGAGATCGCGACGAACGTGTACGTGCACGCCTATGGCCGGCAGGCTCCCATCACCACCGGTCCTGTCGGCCTGCCGGAGATCTACCTCTACCTCCGCAACGGACGCAGCGAGCTGGTCACCAAGATCTTCGACACGTCCCCCTGGCGCGGTCCGCTGCTCAAGGACCCCTGCTTCTCCGACCTCGAAGCCGAGAGCGGGCGGGGCCTCGGGATCGTGGACGCACTTGCGCAAGAGCACCGGGGCGCCTGGGGCGTTCACCGCACGACGGCCCGTCTCGGCGGCGTCGCAGTCCCCGGCAAGGCCGTCTATTTCACCCTGCCGTTCGCGTCCGGCGTCCCCGGGCCTTTCGTGCCGCAGGAACCGATCGACTGCCGCGAAGCCGCGCGAGCCTTGGAGGCCGAGTTGCTCGCGCGAGGCGTCGACACCATCCATCGCTGCGAGGGATGGAACATGGCCGTCCTGTCCATCCGTCCGGAGATCACCCTGTGGGCGAGAGCCGGTGGCCTGCTCCTGACGACTCCCCGCACCGGCACCGTCCGCTATCCCCTGGAGGACGTCGCCGAACTGGTCGAGGTCATCGTCCAGTGCAACGAGGACCTCAACGCACGATGACATCCATGGAATCCATGCAAGCCCACCAGCCGCGCATAGCGTGACGGATAGCGTGCAGAGCGTGAAATTCTTCAACGTCGCGGGGCCATGTCGTCCCGGTCAGCACCACATGCTGCCGCCGGAGCCGCGCCTCCCCGAGGCCCGCGAGTTGATCGAGGACGGCTTGTACTTCGTCCTGCACGCGCCCCGGCAGACGGGGAAGACCACGACTCTCGCCGCCCTCGCCCGCGAACTCACCGCCGAAGGCCGATACCTGGCCGTCCACTTCTCCTGCGAGGAGGCCAAGGTCGCCGGGGACGACTACGCGTCCGCCGAAAGACTGGTGTTGACGGCGATTCGCGAGGCGTGCGTTGCATTGGACGTCCCACCTGACTGTCTCCCGCCTGCGGTTCGGCCCGACGCGGTACGCGGCTCGCGGGTTCAGGCCGCGTTGACTGCCTGGGCCCGGCGTTCGCCTCGGCCATTGGTTCTGTTCTTCGACGAGATCGACGGGCTGACCGGAACGAGCCTGGTCAGTGTTCTGAGCCAGCTCCGCAGTGGATACACGACGAATCAGGGAGCGTTTCCGCATTCGGTGGCGCTGTGTGGGCTGCGGGACGTCCGCGACTGGAACATCAAGGCCGCGTCGCTACGGCTCAGCGATTTCACCTTCGGTGAGGTCGCCGATCTTTACGGCCAGCACACCAAGGAGACCGGGCAGGAGTTCGAGGCGCGGGCTGTCCAGCGCGCTTTCGAGGCCAGTCAGGGACAGCCTTGGCTGGTGAACGCGCTGGCCCGGCACATCACGCGTTACATGCGGGTGCCGATGTCCGAGCCGATCACCGACGCTCATATGGACGAGGCGGTCGAGCGGCTCATCCTTGAGCGCGCCACCCATCTGGACTCGCTGGTCGACCGGCTCGGCGAACCTCGAGTGCATCGGGTCATCGAGCCGATCCTGGCCGGGACGATCCTTCCACTGGACGAGCGGTACAACGACGACCTCTCGTTCGTCCGCGATCTCGGGCTGGTCTCGCGCGCCAGGCCGGTCCAGATCGCCAACCCGATCTACCAGGAGGTCGTCGTCCGGGTGCTTTCGCAGGGCGTGGAGGCGTCGATCGACGCCGACCCGCGCGCCTTCCTTCTCCCGGATGGACGGCTCGACATTCCCCGCCTCCTCACGGAGTTCGTCGCTTTCTGGAAGGCCAACGGGGAGATCCTGGACAAGCGCGAGACCTACCACGAGTTCGCCTGCCAGCTGGTCTTCATGGCCTTCCTCCAGCGGGTGGTGAACGGCGGCGGCTTCATCGACCGTGAGTGCGCCGTCGGGCGCGACCGCGTGGACATCGCCGTCCGCAAGCCCCACCTGGACGAACACGGACGCCGGGCCGTCCAACTCTCGGCTTTTGAACTCAAGGTCCGGACGGACAAGTCCGGCGACCAGGTCGCCAAGGGCCTCGTCCAACTGGACGGCTACCTGGACAACCTCGGCCTCGACACGGGCACGCTCATCGTCTTCGACCGGCGCAGAAACGCCCCGCCCATCGCCGACCGCACCACGATCGGCCAGACCGTCTCGCCCGCGGGACGGCCCGTCACGCTCATCCTCGCCTGACGGCAGGGGCCGGAGTCCCCTTCCCACAGTCGCCACTTTCACTGCGTCAACCAGTGGTCGCCCTGAGTAGCTGCCAGTGCGCGCGAGCATCCTTGGCGCTGCAAATCCCAGCCGCGGAGAGACACGGCCGCGCCCGCGTTTTCGGCGCGTCCGCCTTCCTTGCAGATCGTCACCTCGCCGTTCCCCTGGGTGGCGTGTGCGGGGCGGTGTCGTCACCTGGGGTGGTTGTCGGGTGACGGGGGGCTGGGTGGGGTAGGGAACCTTGTAAGCAGGGTCTTGCGTTCATGGGTGTGATGTCTGCCACGATGGCATGAGCGGCAATTCGTCCCCTTTTACCCGGGGGAAGAAGGCCACTGAGGTCGGTCGGTTCGCGGCGATCCCGGGGACCGGCCCCGAACGAGGAGTGTCATCAATGACGATCGACTCCGTGCGCGGCGCGCCGGGCACCGGCGGGCTGGCCGACTCCGAACTCGTGCAGCTGCTCACCCCGGAGGGTGAGCGCGTCGACCATCCCGACTACCCGCTGGACATCACGGCGGAGCAGGTCCGCGGGCTGTACCGCGACCTGGTCACCGTCCGGCGGATCGACCTTGAGGCCGTGGCCCTCACCCGGCAGGGCGAACTCGGCATCTGGGCATCCCTGCTCGGCCAGGAGGCCGCGCAGATCGGGTCCGGGCGGGCGCTGACCGACACCGACATGGTGTTCCCCACCTACCGGGAGCACGCCGTCGCCTACTGCCGGAACGTGCCACCGCTCAACCTGCTCGGCCTGTTCCGGGGCGTCAACCACGGCGGTTGGGACCCCAAGGAGCACGGCTTCCACCTGTACACCATCGTGATCGGCTCGCAGACGCTGCACGCGACCGGCTACGCCATGGGCATCCAGCGTGACGGCGTGCTGGGCAGCGACAAGGCCGGCGCGACCATCGCCTACTTCGGCGACGGCGCGACGTCCCAGGGCGACGTGAACGAGTCGTTCGTGTTCGCCAGCGTGTTCAACGCGCCGATCGTGTTCTTCTGCCAGAACAACCAGTGGGCGATCTCCGAGCCGCTGGAGAAGCAGTCCCGGATCCCGCTGTACCAGCGCGCGCAGGGCTTCGGCTTCCCGGGCGTCCGGGTGGACGGCAACGACGTGTTCGCCTGTCTCGCCGTCACACAGAAGTCCCTCGCGCACGCGCGCGAAGGACAGGGCCCGACGCTGATCGAGGCGTACACGTACCGGATGGGCGCCCACACCACGACGGACGACCCGACCCGCTACCGCCTCAAGGCCGAGGAAGAGGCCTGGAAGGCCAAGGACCCGATCGAGCGCGTCAAGAAGTACCTGCTCAAGGAGGGCGAGGCCGACCAGGCGTTCTTCGACGACGTCGAGGCCGAGGCCAAGCGGATGGCGACCGAGCTGCGCAAGGCCTGCCTCGCGCTGCCCGACCCGGAGCCCTCGGCGATCTTCGAGCACGTGTACGCCGAGCCGCACCCGATGATGACCGAGGAGCAGGAGCAGTTCGCCGCCTACCTGGCGTCGTTCGAGGACGAGGGGACGGCCCGATGAGCGCGGAGACCATCAGCCTGGCCAAGGGCATCAACGAGGGCCTGCGCAAGGCCATGGAGAACGACCCCAAGGTCGTCGTCATGGGCGAGGACGTCGGCAAGCTCGGCGGCGTGTTCCGGGTGACCGACGGCCTCCAGAAGGACTTCGGCGAGGAGCGGGTGATCGACACGCCGCTCGCCGAGTCCGGCATCGTCGGCACCGCGATCGGCCTGGCGCTGCGCGGCTACCGTCCCGTCGTGGAGATCCAGTTCGACGGGTTCGTGTTCCCCGCTGCCGACCAGATCATCACGCAGCTGTCGAAGATGCACCTGCGGTCGCTCGGCACGACGCAGGTGCCGGTCGTGATCCGGATTCCGTGTGGCGGCGGCATCGGCGCGGTCGAGCACCACTCCGAATCCCCCGAGGTGTACTTCACGCACACCGCCGGACTACGGGTCGTGTCCTGCTCGAACCCCGGTGACGCGTTCACGATGATCCAGCAGGCGATCTCCTCCCCGGACCCTGTGATCTTCTTCGAGCCGAAGCGGCGCTACTGGGAGAAGGCGTCGGTGGACGTCGAGTCCGCCGCTTCGAGCTGGACTCCCCTGCACGACGCGCAGGTCGTCACGCCGGGCGAGCACGTGACCGTCCTCGCTTGGGGGCCGTCGGTGAAGACCTGCGTGGAGGCCGCCGCGGCGGCGGCCGAGGACGGGCGCTCCCTGGAGGTCATCGACCTGCGCTCCCTGAACCCCCTGGACATCGACACGATCACCGCGTCGGTGAACCGGACCGGGCGGTGCGTGGTCGTCCACGAGGCCCCGGTCTTCAGCGGTTTCGGCGCGGAGCTCGCGGCGCGGATCACCGAACGCTGCTTCTACCGGCTGGAATCGCCGGTGCTGCGCGTCGGCGGCATGTCCACGCCGTACCCGCCGTCCCGGCTGGAGGACCACTACCTGCCCGACCTCGACCGCGTCCTGGACGCCGTCGACCGGACCTTCAGCTGGTGACCCCGATGAGCGAGCGCAAGCAGTTCAAGCTTCCCGACGTGGGCGAGGGCCTCACCGAGGCCGAGATCGTCAAGTGGCACGTCCAGCCGGGCGACCACGTCGAGGTCAACCAGACCATCGTCGAGATCGAGACCGCCAAGGCGGTCGTCGAGCTCCCGTGTCCGTTCGAGGGGACGGTCGGGGAGCTGATGGTCGAGGAGGGCGCCACGGTCGACGTCGGCGTCCCGATCATCTCGGTCGACGTCGCCCCCGACGGTTCCGAGCCTGCCACCGGGTCCCCCACCCCCACCCCCTCCCCCGGTGCTGCGGCGTCCGCGTCCGAGGACCTGGTGCCGCAGGCGGACGAGCCGGGCGTCGTGCAGCCGGAGCAGCCGAAGCGGCAGCCTGTCCTCGTCGGCTACGGGGTCAAGCCGGGCGCGACCAAGCGCCGTCCGCGTAAGCAGGCCTCGCCGCCGCCTCCCTCCTCCCCGTCCGTTCAGGCGGCGCCTGCGGCTCCGGCCGCTGCTCAGGCGGCCCGTCCGACATCCACGGTAGGCGCCACGGCCCCGGCGGCCAGAAGTTACCCACAGGTTGTGGACAACGGATTGCCGCTGGCCAAGCCGCCCGTCCGGAAGATGGCCAAGGACCTCGGCGTCGACCTCGCCACGATCACCGGGACGGGCCCCCGCGGCTCGATCACCCGCGAGGACGTCCAGCAGTCGCTGGCCGCACCCGCGGCGGCTCCCGGCGTCCAGGCGGGCGCTCCCGCCGCGGCGACCGGCGTCCGCGAGGAGCGGGTCCCGGTCCGGGGCGTGCGCAAGGCCACCGCGAACGCGATGGTCGGGTCGGCGTTCAGCGCGCCGCACGTCACCGAGTTCGTCCAGGTGGACGTGACGCGCACGGTCGAGGCCGTCCGCCGCCTGCGCGATCTGCCCGAGTTCGCGGACGTGAAGATCTCGCCCCTGCTGCTCGTCGCGAAGGCGCTGCTCACGGCCGTGGCGCGCTACCCGATGGTCAACTCGACCTGGGTGGACGCCCCGGCGAACGGCACGGCCGGGGGCGGCGGCGCGGAGATCGTCGTCAAGCACTACGTGAACCTGGGGATCGCGGCGGCCACCGAGCGCGGGCTGATCGTCCCGAACGTGAAGGACGCGCACACGCTCTCGCTGCCGGGCCTGGCCCGGGCGCTGGCGGAGCTGACGGCCACGGCCCGGGCGGGGAAGGCCACTCCGGCCGACCTGACCGGCGGGACGATCAGCATCACCAACGTGGGCGTGTTCGGCGTGGACACCGGAACGCCGATCCTCACCCCCGGCGAGTCCGCGATCCTCTGCATCGGGCAGATCCGCGACATGCCGTGGGTGCACGAGGGCGAGCTGGCCATCCGCAAGGTGACGACGCTGGCGCTGTCCTTCGACCACCGCGTCATCGACGGCGAGCTCGGTTCCAAGGTGCTCCGGGACGTCGGCGCGATGCTGGAGGACCCGCTCCACTTCCTCGCCTGGACGTAGCCGGCGCCACAGGAACGACGTGACGGCCGGGGCCGGGCACCTGCCCGACCCGGCCGTCTCTCGTGTCCGGAGCAGCGTCAGAACGCGCGAATGGTGAAGGCGTCCGTGGTGGACCCCCCGAAGAGGACGTCCAGGCGCCCGCTCAGCACGTAGGCACGTCCGCCCGGCGTGACCGTCGCCGCGGTCGGCGCCGGATCGGCCCACGGCGACACCGCCCGGGTGACCTCGGCACTCGCCCAGTCGCGGGACGGACGGACCGCGAAGACGGCGTCCGCTCCCGTCGAGGCCACCTTGTTGGAGACGACGATCAGCGAGCCGTCCCGCCGCAGCGCGAACCCGTCAGCGCCGGGCAGCGGACCACCCGCCAGCCGCACCTCCCGCATCCCCCGCGCCCCCGACGGCGCGGTCCGCTCGGACGGCGCGGAGCCCGCGGACGGCGTCGTCGACGCGGTCGAGACCCGGTAGAGGCGGCCTGTCGTGTAGTTGCCGATGATCAGGTGGTTCTTCTGCCACACGATGCCGTTGGCGCCGAACCCGCCGCCGCCCGCCAGGCGCGCGTCCCGGACGAACACCGTCGCAGGCCGGCCCACGGGCACGCGGTACACGACCGGGGCGAACGAGTCGGTCACGTAGAAGGTCCCGTCGGGGGCGACGGCCATGTCGTTGCCGAAGTGCTCGCCGCCGTCACCGGCGACCTTCGCGAGGTCGATGTACCGGATGCGCCGCCCCGAGCGCAGGTCGTAGACGCCGACGCCCGCGATGTGCTTCGCCGTAGCCGCGGACGTCTTCACCCCGACACCCGGATCCGCGTTGGCGACGAGCAGGCGTCCGCGCGCCGCGTCCACCTTGATCCCGGTCGCGGACACCAGCGCCGGGTCGTCGACCAACGTCCGGACGGAGCCGTCCCGGCGGACGACCGAGACCGTCCCGTGCCGCAGCGATCCGACCAGGAACCTCCCGCGTGTGGGGTCCCAGGCCAGGCCTTCGGGATGCAGGCTCGCAGCATGTCCCTGCACTACTCCAACAGCCGCCGACGGCGACGAGGATGCGGCGAACGCGGTGGACGGAGCGGCGGAAAGGCCGGCGAACGCCGAAGCGCCCACCACCGCGGCGGCGATGCCTGAGGTGACGTTCTTCCTGAACCCTGCCGGACGCACCGCGCGCTTGATCAGAACAGACATGGGATCTCCTCGTGGGATGGATCTTCGAACGTGTCCAACCCTGCCCCCGGCCTGCGGATAGCGGCAGATCGTGCGGATACTGTCACTCCGACTACCAGGTTGGGAGGGTCCTTGGAGAACGGCGCACGGGCGCACAGGGAGGCGCTGGCCCGGTTCCTGCGGACGCGGCGTGCCCGGGTGACGCCCGCCGAGGCGGGGATCGAGCCGGGGGTGCGACGCCGGACGCCCGGCCTGCGGCGTGAGGAGGTCGCGACGCTGTCCGGGGTCGGGATCACCTGGTACACGTGGCTCGAGCAGGGCCGGGACATCAATCCGTCGCCGGAGGTCTTGGGCGCGATCTCGCGGACACTGCGGCTCGACGTCCCGTCCCGCGACTACCTCTTCAGGCTCGCGGGCGTTCACCCGGACGATGCGCCGAAGCCTGTGCGGGACGTGCCGGAGCATCTGGAGCGCCTCGTGCGCGCGCAGGGGGATTCGCCCGCCGTCCTCATGGACGCGGCGTGGGACGTCCTCGCGTTCAACGAGGCCGCGGACGCCGTGTACGGGTACGGCGACGTCCCCGCGGAGGATCGCAACGTCGCCTACCTGCTGCTCACCTCACCCGAGCAGCGGAAGATCACCCGTGACTGGGAGGAGCATGCGCACCGGGTCGTCGGGGAGTTGCGTGAGGCGTTCGCGCGGCATCCTTCCGGCGCGCCCGCGCTCTCGGCGCTGTTCGCGCGGCTGCGGGAGGCGTCGCCGGAGGCCGGGCGCTGGCTGGACGAGCGGGATGTCCAGCATCGTGCGGGCAACATCCTGAAGGTCGTCGACCATCCGGACCTCGGCGAGCTGCGGTTCGTCCAGACCGTCCTCGACCCTCGCGAGGCCCCGGGCCTCCAGCTGGTCGTCCTGCAACCGGACGAGCGGACCAGGGCCCGCCTGGCCGCGCGAACAGCGGCGGTAGCCCGCGGCTGACTACGACGGGGGCCGGTGGTCGTCGCGGTACATGCGGTCGCGGTCGGGCGGGTCGCGGCGGCGTGTCTGCAGGCCGGACATCATCAGCAGCTGCAGGGCGAGCGTGATGCCGCCGACGATGATGAGGATGACGCCGACGATGTGGATGTCGACCGGGTCCCGCATCGCGTTCGGCTGGATCGCGAACTTGAGGATCAGGCCGAGGGTGATGGTGAAGACGCTGACGCCGAGACCCATGGATGACCTCCGCCGTGCGATCCGCGGGCGTGCTCCTCTGGTATCCGTTCCCGGGGGTCATCCCACCTACTCGGAACGGTAAGCGAACACCTACCTGCGGACACCAAGACCGCCGTCCCGCCGCGCCGCGAACACACGGACATGCGAACGGCCCCCGCCAGTTCGGCGGGGGCCGTCGCTACCTATTCCGCGGGAGGGCGGAGTGGGTCTCTATCCCGAAGGATCAGAACGCCTCTTCGGCGAGTTCCATCACGTCGAGGTTGGTGGCCTCGGTGGTGGCGCGGTCGGAGGCGATGCGCGGCAGGACGGTCTGCGCGAAGAACTGCGCGGCCGCGACCTTGCCGGTGTAGAAGGCCTTGTCGGCGTCCGAGACGTCCCCGCCGAGCTTGGTGAGGGCGACCTCGGCCTGGCGGAGCAGCAGCCAGGAGATGACGACGTCACCGGCGGCCAGCAGGAGCCGGGACGAGCTGAGGCCGATCTTGTAGAGCTCCTTCGGGTCCTCCATGGAGGAGATGGCCCACCCGATCATCGGGGTCAGGATGCCCTGCAGGTCGTCCAGCGCCTTGAGCAGCGCGGCGCGCTCGTTCTTGAGCCGGCCGTTGCCCGCCTCGGACTCGGCGAACGTCTTGATCTCGTCCGCGAGGACCTTCAGCGTGGCGCCCTGGTCGCGCAGGATCTTGCGGAAGAAGAAGTCCTGGCCCTGGATCGCGGTGGTGCCCTCGTAGAGGGTGTCGATCTTGGAGTCCCGGATGTACTGCTCGATCGGGTACTCCTGCAGGAAGCCCGATCCGCCGAGGGTCTGCAGCGACTCGGCGCCGAGCAGGGCGTAGGCGCGCTCGGAGCCGAAGCCCTTGACGATCGGCAGCAGCAGGTCGTTGACCTTCTCGGCGACCTCGTTCCGCTCGCCGGTGTGCTCGGCGACCTGGACGGCGTCCTGGTAGGTCGCGGTGAGCAGGACCAGCGCGCGCATGCCCTCGGCGTACGCCTTCTGCGTGAGCAGGGAGCGGCGGACGTCCGGGTGGTGGGTGATGGTGACGCGCGGCGCGGTCTTGTCGGTCATCTGGGTGAGGTCGGCGCCCTGCACGCGCTCCTTGGCGTACTCGAGCGCGTTCAGGTACCCGGTGGAGAGCGTCGCGATGGCCTTGGTGCCGACCATCATGCGGGCGTTCTCGATGACCAGGAACATCTGCTTGATGCCCTCGTGGACGTCGCCGACCAGGGTGCCGACGGCGGGGTGCTTCTCGCCGAAGGTGAGCTCGCAGGTCGTGGAGACCTTGAGGCCCATCTTCTTCTCGACGTTGGTGACGTAGGCGCCGTTGCGCTCGCCGAGCTCACCGGTCTCGAGGTCCACGTCGTACTTGGACACCAGGAACATCGACAGGCCCTTGGTGCCGGGGCCGGCGCCCTCGGGGCGGGCGAGCACCAGGTGGAAGATGTTCTCGGCCATGTCGTGCTCGGCCGAGGTGATGAAGCGCTTGACGCCCTCGATGTGCCAGGTGCCGTCGGGCTGCTGGATCGCCTTGGTGCGGCCCGCGCCGACGTCGGATCCGGCGTCCGGCTCGGTGAGGACCATGGTGGCGCCCCAGCCGCGCTCGATGGCCATCTCGGCGAACTTCTTCTGCTCGGGCGTGCCGATCGTCCAGAGGAGCTTGGCGAAGGACGGGCCGCAGCCGAACATGTGGACGGCGGGGTTGGAGCCCAGCACCATCTCGGCCACCGACCAGCAGACCGAACGCGGGGCGTTGGTGCCGCCGAGCGCCTCGGGCAGCTCCAGGCGCCACCACTCGGCGTCCATCCAGGTCTTGTAGGACTTCTTGAACGACTCGGGCATCGTCACCGTGCTGGTGACCGGGTCGAACTTCGGCGGGTTGCGGTCGGCGTCGGTGAACGACTCGGCCAGGGGCCCCTCGGCGAGGCGGTTCACCTCGTCGAGCACACTGCGGACGGTGTCCTCGTCCAGCTCGGCGTACGGGCCGCTGCCGAGAAGGTCCTGGCGGTCGAACACCTCGAAGAGGTTGAACTCCAGGTCCCGGAGGTTGCTCTTGTAGTGCCCCATCGACCACTCCGTGGGTTTCGGCGGCGGCTGAGTGGGCCCCGCAATGCGTACTGGTCAGTAACACCATAATGCTACCCGCTGGTAACCAGGCGCAACCCGCACTCTGCAAGGGTTTTGCCAACAGGGTCAGACAAAGTGGCCCACCTCACAGATCAGGGGCACCGCGCGTCCGGAACAGGCCAACACGTTCACTCCCGTCCGGGAAGGAACAACGGCCCCAGGTGGCTCGTTAGAGCAGGTGAGGGCCTCCATGCCCTCCCGGACGAGGAGCGCGCCGTACCCGGAAGGCAAAGACGACGCGTCGAGAAACGTCGTCGTCATCGTCCGGGAGTTCTGTCATGGCTTGGGTCCTCATCGTCGTCGCCGGTCTGCTCGAGGTCGCCATGGCCTCCTGCCTGAAGCTCAGCAAGGGCTTCAGCCAGTTCTGGCCGTCCGCCGGGTTCCTCTTCTTCGCCGTCGCGAGCTTCGGCCTGCTCAGCCTCGCCCTCAAGTCGCTCGACATCGGCACCGCCTACGCCGTCTGGACGGGCATCGGCGCGGTCGGAACCGCCACCCTCGGCATCGTCGCGATGGGCGACAGCGCGTCCCCGATGCGCATCGGGGCGCTCGTCCTCATCGTCATCGGCATCATCGGCCTGAACCTCGCCGGCTCCAACGCCCACTGACCAGGCACCGTCCGCTGGAATCGGATGAACCGGGAACCCCGGGGCCGTTTCGGGCGTCATATTCGTCGCGATGAGTGAACCCCCCGGCCTCACGCCCGCGGAGCGGCGGGTTTGGCATGCCTTCCCGACGGGCGCGGAGATCGTGTTCGGGGACGGGCGGCCGACCGGCCCCGATCCGGACCGGACCGTCCGCGCCCTGGTGATCAACCAGCTGCTGCTCGGCGGCGGGGAGACGCGCGACGGGTTCGTCGCCGCCGTCCGGCTCCGCGGGGCGTACGTGATCGGGCGGATCGACCTGTCCGGCGGGCACGTCCGGCACGAGCTGCGCCTCAGGTTCTGCCGCCTCGTCGAGACGCCGCACCTGATCAACTGCCGCACGAGCGCGGTCCGGATGACCGACTGCCTGCTCCCCGGCCTGGACGCGGGCGGCCTGCGCGCCGACGGCACGCTCAGCCTGTCCCGCTCGGTGGTCGAGGGCGGGATCAAGATGCCCCGCGCCCAGCTGCTCGGCGGGTTCGGGATGAACGACGCGGTGGTCACCGAGACCGTGCCGGAGCGGTGGGCGGTGTTCAGCGGCGGGATGGTCGTCGAGAACGGGTTCTTCGCCCGGAACGCCACGCTCACCGGAGGCGTCCGGCTGGTGGGGGCGCGGATGAACGGCGGGCTGTTCATGGAGGGCTCGACCCTCAGCAATCCCGGCCGCATCGCGCTGGACGGCGAGAACATGGTCGTCCAGGACGCCGCCGAGCTCTCCAGGGGGTTCCGTTCGGAGGGGACGGTCCGGCTCCGCAACGCGCGGATCAACGGGACGCTCTCGTTCGACTCGGCCGTCCTTGACTCGACCGATCCCGGCCGGATGGCCCTGCACGGCAGCCACATGGTCGTGGACGAGCTGCTCATGAACCTCGCGGAGCCGATCAAGGGCCGCCTGTCGCTGTCGTACTCGCGGATCGACGTCCTGATGGACCGGCCGCGGATCTGGCCCGAGGAGATCTACCTCGACGGGCTCGTCTACCAGACGCTGCGCGGCCCGGCCACGCCGAAGGACCGGCTGCGCTGGGTGTCCCGGGATCCGCAGTTCCATCTGCAGCCGTACGAGCAGCTCGCGTCCTGGTACCACGGCATCGGCCACGACGACGTGGCGCGGAAGGTGCAGCTGGCGAAGCTGCGGGCCCGGCGCCGGCGGCTCGGCTCGATCGCACGCGCCTGGAGCGTCGTCCTCGACTGGACGGTCGGGTTCGGGTACCGGCCGTGGCTGGCGTTCGCGTGGTTCGCGGCGCTCGTCGGGGTCGGCACGGCGGTCTTCTCCGCCGACCACCCGCATCCGATCAAGGACAACGTGGAGCTGCCGCACTTCCACGCCCTGGTGTACAGCCTCGACCTGCTCATCCCGCTGGACTCGTTCGGGCTGCAGAGCTCCTACGACCCGACCGGCTGGACGCGGTGGGTGGCGTACGCGCTGATCACGGCCGGCTGGGTGCTGGCGACCGCGCTCATCGCCGGGGTGACACGCGTCCTGCGCCCCGAGTGAGGCGCCCGGCGGCCCGTCCGGGAAAAGTCGCGCGAGCAGCGTCGATCATGTTGAGTGGGACCGCGAGGGGAGAGTCATGGGCACCTATCTGATCACCGGCGCGACCGGGGGCATCGGCGGCGCTGTCGCCGAGCTGCTGCGCGACCGCGGGCACGAACTGATCCTGACCGGGCGGTCGCCCGAGCGGCTGGCCGCCGTCCAGGCGCGGCTGTCGGGAGGCGCGCACGCGCGCACGCAGGAGATCCGCCAGGTCAACGCGGACCGGGCGGCGGGAGCGCCGGCGGGCGGTGGCGCGGGCACGGCGACGGACGCGCGCGTGACGACGCTGCCGCTCGACCTCGCCGCGCCGCGCCGGCTGGAGGCCGCGCTCGCCGTCGCCGGGCTGCCCGCGCGCCTGGACGGCCTGGTCTACGCGGCCGGGGTCGCGCACCTGGACACGGTCGCCGAGACCGAGTCCGACGAGTGGATCGAGCACCTGTCGGTGAACCTGGTGTCGGCGGCGGAGATGACGCGGCTGCTGCTGCCCGCGCTGCGCGCCGCCCGCGGGCAGGTCGTCTACGTGAACTCCACGGCGGGGCTGCGCGCGAACCCGCACTGGGGCGCGTACGCGGCGAGCAAGTTCGGCCTGCGCGCGCTCGCCGACTCGGTGCGCGCGGAGGAGCCGGAGATCCGCGTGACCTCGTTCTTCCCGGGCCGGACGGCCACGGAGATGCAGCGCCGCGTCCGCGCTCAGGAGGGCGTGGCGTACGACCCGTCCGACTTCGCGTCGCCGGAGACCATGGCCCGCACGCTCGTCGCCGCTCTGGAGACGCCCCGCGACGCCGAGATCACCGAACTCGTCGCCCGCCCCAAGCGCTGACCGCTCCCCCGGCACGGGCCACCCGCGGGCTCCTACTCGGTGCGCGACCTGCGCAGCATCCAGGCTGCGAGGACGCCGCCGATGAGGCCGAAGAGGTGGCCCTGCCAGGAGATGGACGGGTCGCTCGGCAGGACGCCGACGAGCATCGTTCCGTACACGGCGACGACGGCGACGGCCAGGGCGATGTCGAGCAGGCGGCGTTCAAAGAGGCCGCGGCCGATGAGGTAGCCGAAGAACCCGAAGATCAGGATGCTGGAGCCGAGGGTCAGGGCGGAGCTGGTGAACCAGACGCCGAGGCCGCCGACCACGATGATGACCAGGGACGCGGCGAGGAACTTGGCGATGCCGCGGAAGGCCGCGAGGAAGCCGAGGATCAGGAACGGCACCGTGTTGGCCATCAGGTGCCCGAAGCCGACGTGCAGGAACGGCGCGGTGAAGATGTCGGGCAGGTCGCCGACGTCGTGCGGGTGGATGCCGTACTGGTCGAGGCGTCCGTTCGCGACGTAGTCGATGCCCTCCAGCACCCACATGCCCGCCGTGACGAACAGGATGAGCGTCGCCGCCGCCAGGGCCCTGGTGCCCTGCGTGGCGAGGCCCTCGCTCTGACTCTCCCGTTGGACCGGGGAGTAGCTCATGTTCCCACCCCGTCGCTCGATGACCGCCGTCCTGTCAACGATCGTCCCCCGCCCGGACGTTCCCGTCCAGGGCGGTGGGCGATGTGTCGGACGTCGCGTCCGGGCGCCCGCGGCGTCCGCGTGCGACGCGCGTCGCACGCGGGGCGGGTGTCAGGCGGCGGCTTCGGTGATGTCGCCGCGGACGGCGATCACGGGCAGGTGGTGCCGGATGGGGGCGTCGGCGCGGCGGCGGAGGAGACGGCGCTCCTCCGGGGTCGTCCCGCCCCAGACGCCGTCGGGTTCGCCGACGCGCAGGGCCCACTGGAGGCAGTCGGCGACGACCGGGCAGTTGGCGCAGATGGCCTTGGCCTGGCGTTCCTGCTCACGCAGGATGGGGGCCGCATATCCGATGGGGAAGAACAGGTCGGGATCGGCGCCACGGCAGATGGCGTGGTCGCTCCAGTGCTCTTCTGCGGCGTTGGGGTTCGACATGAGGCTTAGCTCCCTGCGACGGCCCGGCGGGGTCGCGCCGGGCGGTTCGGGATGGGGTGGTGTCCACCCAACGTAGTACTACGAACCGTAGTACTACAAGTCGCGACGCCGGGTCGCGTGAACCGGCCGGACGGGCGTCCGGATAATCTGTCGGCGTGCGCCCGGCCCGAGATGTGACCTTCCGCGTTGCCACCCGCGATGACCTGCCCGAAGTCGTCCGGCTGCTGGCCAGTGACCCGATCGCCGCGAACCGCGAGCAGACCGGCGGCGCCGGTGTGCCCGAGGCCTACTTCACCGCCTTCGCCGCCATCGAGCGGGACCCGAACAACTCGCTGATCGTCGCCGAGCTCGACGGCGAGATCGCCGGGTGCCTCCAGCTCACCTACATCCCCGGCCTCACCTACACCGGCGGCGAGCGCGCCCAGATCGAGGGCGTGCGGGTGGACGCCGAGCAGCGCGGGCGGGGCATCGGCCAGCTGATGGTCGGCTGGGCGATCGAGCAGGCCCGGACGCGCGGATGCCGGCTGGTCCAGCTGACGACCGACCGGCAGCGGCCCGAGTCCATTCGCTTCTACCAGAAAATCGGCTTTCGTCCGTCCCATATGGGGATGAAGTACCACCTGGACGCGTCCGAAACCTCCGAACGCGGCTGAGTTCGGCGGGACCCCGGGTCCACGAGGGCTGTTTTCGTGATGTTCGCCATGAAAAGCTGACTAAACGGACAGTGGTACGACACCCGGAGGCCCTGCCGTGACCGAGAGCCATCTGGAGATCGAGCACAAGTACGACGCCGCCGCCGACTTCGCGCTGCCGGACCTGTCCGGGCTGCCCGGCGTCGCGG
The DNA here is from genome assembly GCF_040679435.1 of Spirillospora sp. NPDC052269. Classification (NCBI taxonomy): domain Bacteria; kingdom Bacillati; phylum Actinomycetota; class Actinomycetes; order Streptosporangiales; family Thermomonosporaceae; genus Spirillospora; species Spirillospora sp. NPDC052269. The sequence continues at coordinate 87,426 of NZ_JBFAUU010000005.1, read as the reverse complement.
ACGTCCGGGACGCCGCGCCCGTCCGGCTGCACGCCGCCTACTTCGACACCGCCGACCTGCGGCTCGCGGCGCGCGGGATCACCCTGCGGCGGCGGCGCGGCGGCGCGGACGCGGGGTGGCATCTCAAGCTGCCCGTCCCGGCCGGACGGCTGGAGGTGCGCGCCCCGCTCGGCCGCGCCCGCTCCGTCCCTGGACGGCTCGCCGCCCTCGTCGCCGCCTACACGCGCGGCGAACCCCTGCGGCAAGTCGCGACCCTCGACACCGACCGCCGCGTCACCCTCCTCCTGGACGGGGACGGCTCCCCGCTCGCCGAGGTCGCCGACGACGCCGTCGTCGGGACCGTCCTGGACGAGGACGCCGACACCCGCACCGCCACGACGCGGTGGCGCGAGGTCGAGGTCGAGCTGGTGAACGGCCCGCCGAAACTGCTGATGGCCGCGGGCAGGCGGCTCCGGAAGGCCGGAGCGCGCGAATCGTTGGCGTCGTCCAAGCTCGCCCGCGTGCTGGGCGACAAGGTCAGGCGTCGAAGCGGCGCTCCCGGCTCCGGCGGGACGCCGCAGCGCGTGGGGGACGTCGTCGTCGCACGCCTGTCCACGCAGGTGGACGCCCTGCTCCGGCACGACCCGGCGGCGCGGCGCGGCGAGGAGGACGCCGTCCATCAGATGCGCGTCGCGGCTCGCCGCGCCCGGGCCGTCCTGCGCGCGTACGCGCCGCTTTTCGACCGCGAACGCGTTCGGCCGATCGGGGACGAGCTCAGATGGCTGGGCGGTGTCCTCGGCGAGGTCCGCGACTTGGAGGTCCTGCGCGCCCGGCTGACCCGGCGCGTCGAAGAGCTCGCCGAACCGGAACGGCCCGCCTTGCATAAGCCGCCGCACGGTCCCGGCGCGTTCATTCGCGTGGAGGACCCCGTGTCGTCCGAGTCGGTGGACGAGCCGGTGGCGCCCGTCCCGTCCTGGCTGGACGATCTGGCCCGGCAGGAGCGGACCGCGTACCGGCGGATGAACGCCACGCTGGGCGAGCCGCGCTACTTCGCGCTGCTCGACGCGCTGGAGGCACTGGTCGCCGAGCCGCCGCTGACCGCTCGCGCGCGCCGTTCGGCGGCCGAGGAGATGCCCGGACTGCTCGACCGCGCGCGGGGACGGCTCGTCCGGCTGCACGACGTCCTGGCGGACGCGGACGGCCCGGAGGACGTCGAGACCGCGCGCCACGACGTGCGGAAGGCGGCCAAGCGCGTCCGGTACGCGGCGGAGACGGCCGTGCCGGTCCTCGGCGCGGACGCCGATCGGACGAGGCGGAACGCGAAGGCCGTGCAGACCGCGCTCGGCGAGCACATGGACGCGCTGATCACGATGCGCCGGATCGAGGAGATCGCCGCGACCGTCCGCGACCCCGCCGAGGCGTTCGCGCTCGGCCGGATCCACGGCGTCGAGCAGCGCGCCGCGGACGAGTCCCTCGCGCGTTTCACCGCCGCCTGGAACGCCTGATCAGGGACGCGGCTACTGGGCGTCGTGGCGTTCGAGCGCGACCAGGGCGTCGTCGGTGAGGTGCGCGACCCAGAACGCGGCCTTGCGCAGGGACGGATCCTCCGGCGGTGTCTCGCCGAAGCGGCGGCACAGGTCGTTGATCAGCCCGCTGACGATCTCGCCGTGCGTGGAGACGATGAGCGGGCCGTCCGGGGAGAGCTCCAGCAGCCGGTCCAGAGCGCGGTCGGGCGCGGTCTCCCCCACCGTGAACGCGGGGTCGGTGGTGACGTCGACGCGTGTCCGCCGCGCGTAGGGCAGGACGGTCGCGACGCAGCGCGCGGTCGCCGAGCTGACGACGCGCGCGGATCCGAACACCGGGAGGACGTCCGCCAAGGCGACGGACTCGGCGCGTCCGCACTGGTCAAGGGGCCGCAACTCGTCCGGTTCGTGCCATCGGCGTTTCTCTCCCGCCGCGCCGTGCCGGACGACGATCACCGGGCGGGTGCGGCGCGGCCCGGCCGTGAAGGCGTGCAGCAGGTCCAGGTCGAGGGAGTAGCTGAGCCGGCGCTCCGCCTCGTCCGGGGACAGCCACTCCAGTGCGTCCACCTCGTGGTTCGGGACGAACGCGGGACCGCGGGACGCGACGGGCCGTGCCGCCCACCAGTCCACCCGCTTCGGACGGCCCCGGACGACGTAGTCGGCGGACGGCAGGCGCCGGCCGAGCTCCGCGACGATCCCGGTCTCCTCGGCGACCTCCCGGACGGCCGCGCGCAGCACGTGCTCGCCCGGCTCCACATGCCCCTTGGCGAACGTCCAGTCGTCGTGCCGCGGCCGGTGGATCACCGCGACCTCGATCCCGCCTTCCGCGGAGTCCCGCCACAGCAGGCCGCCGGCGGCGCGGACGGCGTCCGGTTCCGGCGGGATGTGCGAGAGGAGCCCGCCGCCATCCTCCGAGGCGGATCCCCCGGCGTCCGGTCCGGACCCGGGTTCAGGCATCGACCGTCCTCCAGCGGCGCGACCGGACCAGGTGGGTCTGGATGTCGAGGAGCTTCTCGCCGGTCGCGGCGGTGCGGCGGGCCCAGTCGCCGTCGCCGTCCAGCCACCAGGAGCCGGTGTCGTCGTCCATCGCGAGGTCCATCAGGTCGACGAGCTGGTCGCCCTGCATGCGGTCGACGACCCGGACGAGCGCCTCGACCCTCCGGTCCAGGTTGCGGTGCATGAGGTCGGCGCTGCCGATCCACACCTCGGGGTCGCCGCCGTTCTCGAACACGTACACGCGGGAGTGCTCGAGGAACCGGCCGAGGACGCTGCGCACCCGGATGTTCTCCGACAGGCCGGGCACGCCGGGGCGCAGCGCGCAGATCCCGCGCACCCACACGTCCACCGGGACACCCGCCCGGGACGCCTCGTACAGCGCGTCGATGACGACCTCGTCCACCAGCGAGTTGCACTTGATCCGGATCCGCGCGGGACGGCCCGCCCGCCGCGCCTCGGTCTCCCGCTCGATCCGCTCGACCAGGCCGGGGCGCAGGGACGTCGGCGCGACCAGCAGCCGCCGGTAGCCGTCGTTGCGGGAGTAGCCGGTGAGGTGGTTGAACAGCGCCGACACGTCCTCGCCGACGGCCGGGTCGCTGGTCAGCAGGCCGAAGTCCTCGTACAGCCGGGCGGTCTTGGAGTGGTAGTTGCCGGTGCCGATGTGGCAGTAGCGGCGCAGCACCCCGTCGGCGTCCTGCCGGACGACCAAGGCGATCTTGCAGTGCGTCTTCAGCCCGACGAACCCGTACACGACGTGGCAGCCCGCCTGCTCCAGCTTGCGCGCCCAGGCGATGTTCGCGCGCTCGTCGAACCGGGCCTTCAGCTCGACCACGACCACGACCTGCTTGCCCGCCTCGGCGGCGTCGATCAGCGCGTCCACGATCGGGGAGTCGCCGGACGTCCGGTACAGGGTCTGCTTGATCGCCAGGACGCGCGGGTCGGTCGCGGCGTCCTCGATCAGCCGCTGGACGGTCGTGGTGAACGAGTCGTACGGGTGGTGGAGGAGGATGTCGCGCTCGCGGATCGCGCCGAAGATGCTGCCGTCCTGCGCGACGGCCTCCTTCGACGGCACGAACGGCGGGTAGCGCAGCTCGGGGCGGTCGAGGTCGGCGATCGCGGACATCCCGGCGAGGTCGAGCGGGCCGGGCACCCGGTAGATCTGGCCGTCGTCGATGGTCAGCTCGGTGGTGAGCAGCTCCAGCACCGCCGCGGAGATCGACTCCTCCACCTCCAGCCGGACGACCGGGCCGAAGCGGCGGCGCAGCAGCTCCCGCTCGAGCGCCTGGAGCAGCCCCTCGCTGATGTCGTCGTCGATCTCCAGGTCCTGGTTGCGGGTGACCCGGAACGCGTGGTGCTCCAGCACCTCCATGCCGGCGAACAGCTGCCCGAGGTGCGCGGCGATCACGTCCTCGAGCGGGGTGAACCGGTCCGGGGACGCCTCGATGAACCGCGGCAGCACCGGCGGGACCTTGACCCGCGCGAACATCGACTTGCCGGTCTCCGGATCCCGGACGATCACCGCGAGGTTCAGCGACAGGCCGGAGATGTAGGGGAAGGGGTGCGCCGAGTCGACGACGAGCGGGGTGAGGACGGGGTAGATGCGGTCCCGGAACAGCCGCCGCATGCGCTCCTGCTCGGTGTCGGCGAGCTCGTCCCAGCGCAGGATCTCGATGCCCTCCTTGGCGAGGCCGGGCAGCAGGTCGCCGCGGAAGCACGCGGCGTGCCGCAGCATCAGCTCGTGCGCGACCGAGGAGGTCCGTTCCAGAACCTCGCGGGGGCGGCGGCCGGAAGCGGACTTGACCGCCAGGCCCGTCGCCATCCGCCGGGTCAGCCCGGCGACCCGGACCATGAAGAACTCGTCCAGGTTGGACGCGAAGATCGCCAGGAAGCGGACCCGTTCGAGCAGCGGCAGCCCGGGGTCCTCCGCCAGCTCCAGGACACGCTGGTTGAACCGCAGCCAGCTCTCCTCCCGGTCGAGGTAGCGCTCGTCGGGAAGCGCTCCCGGCCCGGACGGATGGGGGAAATGTCCTGGATTGACGGTCATGCGGCACATGCTCCCCGGTGAAGGTGAACGGTGATGAAACGGCTGTGTCTCGTCCCCCGTTTGCGGCGGTTGTGGTGGTTACTCCCGATCATGCCCGCCGGACGACGTGATCACTCGGAACGAAGGCGCCGCGAACCGTGAACCCGCACGTGCGGCCGCACGTCCACCAGAGGGGGCAGGACGCCGCCAAACCTCGGCGGCGGGGAGTAACGACCTGTCCACAGAGAGAGATTGGGACGGGAACCGGCCGTGGGTACAACAGGAGACGTGGCCCCTCAGGAACTCAGCACCGCAGCGCCCGCCGTCGCCGCCGCGCCCGCCGCCGAGGCGTCCGTCGCGGCAGCGCCCTCCGTGGCAGCGCCCGCCGTCGCCGCCGTCCCCACCGCCGCGAGCGTCCCCTGGCCGCGCTGCCGCGCCGTCTTCGGCTGCTCGGGACGCGCCGCCGAACCGTTCCGCGGCTGCCCCGCGCACCTGCGCCCCGGCGAACGGGCGCTGTTCGTCGCCCGGCTGCGCCCCGGCGGCGACCTGGACCTGCGCGGCGTGACCGTCCCGGCCGACCTGCTGTCGGAGATCCTGGACGCGCTCACCGGCCCGGACCGCCGCCCCCACCTCGGCCGCACCCGGCTGGACGGCGCGGTCCTGCCGTCCGCGGCCGCGCTGCGCGGCGCGTGCTTCGAGGGCGACAGCTCCTTCGACGGCGCGTCGTTCGTCGGCGGTGCGTCCTTCTACGACGCCCGGTTCTTCGGGAACGTGTCGTTCCGGGGCGCGCGGTTCGGCGGCAACGCCTCCTTCCACCAGGCCCGCTTCCACCGGCACGCCGCGTTCACCGAGACCGTGTTCGCCGGGGACGCCCTGTTCGGCGAGGCGTCCTGGCTCGCCGACGCCGACTTCACCCGCGCGGTGTTCATCGGCGCCGCCGCGTTCGACCGCGCCCGCTTCGGCCGCGACGCCGGGATGCAGGCGGCCTGCTTCGGCGGTGCGCTGTCCTGCCGCCGCGTCCGGATCGGGCGGCACGCCCGGTTCGACCGCGCCCGGTTCCGGCACGGGCTGTGGCTCGGCCCGCTCGCCGCCGGGGAGCGGCTCGTCCTCACGGGCGTGTCCGCGCACGGCGGCGTCCAGGTCCAGGCGAGCGCGGGCCGGATCGAGGCGGACGGGCTGACCGTCCGCGGCGACGCCGACCTGCGCGTCCGCGGCGCCGACCTCGACCTCACCGGCGCGGTCTGCTTCGGGCGGCTGCGCGTCCGGGCCCAGCAGCGGCCGTTCTGCGGCATCCCCGAGAGCGCCGACCCCCCCACCGGAGTCCGGGTGCTGTCGGTCAGCGGCGTCAGCGCCCCGCGCGTCGACCTCACCGACGTCGACCTCAGCCACTGCCGGTTCCTCGGCCTCCAGCACCCCGACGACCTGCACATCCGCGGGCGCTGCGCGTTCGCGACCCGACCGGGCCCCCGCACGCTGGCCGGACGCGCCCGCGACCGCGCCGTCCTCAGCGAGGACTCCGCCGCCGAACCCCCGTCCCGGCTGGCCGTCCTGTACCGGCAGCTCGCCCGCGCGACCGCCGACGCCGACGCCGGCCCGGCCCGCGACTTCCGCTACCGCGCACTGGAGCTGCGCCGGCGCAGCGACCCCGACCAGTGGCGCCGCTGGGCCCTCCACCTGCTGTGGATCACCTGCGGCTACGGGCTCCGCGTCGGCCGGACGATCGCGTGGATCGCCGTCCTGGCCGCGCTCGTCCTCGGCGGCGTCGGCCTCGCCGACCACATCCACCACCACGCCGCCGTCCATCCACGCGGAACGACCGCCCACCGCCTCTGAGGCGACCCCGCCTCTGAGCGCCCCTGCCCCCGAAGCATCCGCCTCCGAACCGGCTCCAGAGGGACTCTGAAGCCGCTCCGAAGCGGCTCTGAACCATCTCCGAAGATGCTCTGAATCGGCGCGATCACTCTTGCCGTCCGGGGCCATCCGGCGGCCATCCGAGGGGCCTTCCGGGGCCTTCGCCTAACCTCACCGGACCGACCGGCTTACCCCTCGGATCCGACGCCTTTACCGTCGGACCGCCACCTGACACACGGCGTTCACTGGACCGAACGCGTCAAATGTCAGACCCCTGGGTAATGATGCGGAACATGAGCAGGGAAACCCACAACGGGTTGCGGTGCCCGCACTGCGAAACGCCCCTCACTCTCGTCGCCGCGCCCGATCATGACCACTCGCCCGCGACGCCGGGCGCATTCCCGACCCCCACTCCCACCCCCACAGAGACGGCCCCTCCGACCACGATCGGCATCGGCCCGCCCCTTCGGGTGCGCGACGAATCACCGCCCCCGGTCTCCGAAGTCCTCGCCGAATACGCCGGACGTCCCAAAGACCCGCTCATCAACGCCCGCGGAATGGCACGCGTCCGGGAAAGCCTCGAACGCGGCCGCTCCGCCGCCGCCCAACGCCGCCTCGCCCAACGAACCGCCCGCCGCACCCCCCGCTCCGCCTAGAAATGCCGTCCCGGTAAAGGCCGGAAGGCACCGAAGCACGCGCCGAGTGTGCGTTGAGCGCCCACCGAGTGCGCGCGAACTGCGCTTCGCCGCACACGGTAAGCAGTGCGCGTGGTGAAGCACCGCACGCGTGCAGCACTGTGCGTGGTGAAGCACTGCGTGAGGTGAAGCACCGCGCGGGGCGACGCGCGGTGCTTGTCCCATCTCCGTTCAGTGAAGCGCGGTCAGCGCGGAGCCGAGGCCGTCCAACTGGCGGCGGTGACCATGATCTCGCTCCACAGCGAGCCCGCCGAGAAGCCCGGGTAGAGGCTGCTCGGCTTGACCAGGACCTCCTGGGTGCCGAGCCCGCGGCCCTTCACCGGGTCCACGATCAGGCGGGTCTGGAAGTTGACCCCGGCCTGCCCCGGACGGGTCATCCCGATCGCCACCCCGTGCCGCCCCTGGCCGTCGGTGACCTTTCCGAGCGAGGTGACCGACGGGAGCCCGGCGAGCATCCGGAACGCCGCCGCCCGCACCTTCGGGCTCACGGGCATGTCGGTGACCATGCCGCGCGCGACGTCGAACAGCCACTCGTCGGCGGTGCTCTTCTGGCTCGCCGCCTCCGTACCGTGGCCCTGGTACCAGCGCAGCAGCTCCTTCTTGAGCGCCTTCGGGTCGGCCGGGAGCGCCTTGACCTGCTTCATCGTCACGTTCCGGCCGAGCCAGTAGACCGCGCCGTTCGGCAGGGGCTGCCGGTTCGTCTGGACCTTACCGGCGTTCCGCGACAGCGGAAGCGGCTTGCTCTTCCCCTTCCCAGCCGGGATCTTCAGCGCCCAGGACGCCGGGGAACCGGCCTTCCGCCACAGCGCCTCGTCGCCACCCGTGGCCGGGCGCCCCCCGAGGTTCTGCGACCGGGCCACCAGGGAACCGGTCGGCGAGTTCGGCGTCCAGTTCTCCGAACGCTGCTCGGCGAGCACGGTGTAGGCGGTCGCGCCGGCCCCCGTTCGCAGGTACTGGCGGTTCACCTCCGTCACGTGCCAGTACGCGCCGGCCGCGCCCGGCATGTCGGGCTCCCGGTCGGAGGACTCGGCGGCGGTCAGCAGGACCGTCTTTCCGTCGAGCGTCTGGCCCCCGTTGTTGTTCTTCGCGGCCGGGGCGCCCCCGCTTCCGCCGCCGGTCGGCACGAGCACCGCCGCCGCGACCGCCGCCGCCGCGAGACCGGCCAGCCCGAGCCCCCACACCGGGCGGACGCGTCGCCGCGCGGGCTCCGTCACAGTCGTCGTCCCGTGCGCGCCGTGCCGGGCCCGGGCGAGCTCCCGCTCACGGGTCTCGGCGTCGATCGGCGCGTTCGGGTTCAGGTCGTCCGGTCGGGCGTTCATCAGCATCTCCATCGCGTCACGCTTCACGTTCTCGCCTTCCCGCGCGTCAGACCGCATGGCCGACCCGCTTCGCTCCCTGGTCACGCTCTGTCCCCGGCACACCGGCGCCGCCCGCCGCGGTGGCGGTGGTGGCCTTCCGCGTGCCCGCGCTTCTCGCCGTGCCGACGCCGTTCGTCCCACCGGCGCTCTTCGGCGTGCCGACGCTCGGCGTGCCGACGTTCTTCGGCGTGCCTGCGCTCTTGGGCGGGTGGCGGTCGGCGATCGCGGTGGCGGCGCGGCTCGGGTCGTCCTGCTCGACCGCCTGCTGGAGGCGGCGGCGGGCCCGGTGGAGCCGGACCCGGAAGGCCGTCGTCGAGCAGCCGAGGACGCGGGACGCGTCGCGGGGCGTGAGGCCCTGCCACGCGGTCAGGATCAAGATCTCCCGGTCGTCCTCCGACAGCGCCGCGAGCGCGCGCACCACCGTGAGCCGCTCGGCGACCTGCTCCGCGACGTCCCCGGCCGGGCCGGGCGCGTACTGCCACTGCTCCTCGGCCAGCGCCGCGCGCCGGACCTCCGCGCGGTGCCCGTCGCGCAGCACGTTCCGCGCGACGCCGAGCAGCCACGGCAGCGCCGGCTCCGGCACGTCCTGGATGCGCCGCCACGCGATCGCGAAGGTCTCGCTCACCACCTCGTCGGCGATCTGCCTCCCGGCGCGCGCGGTGGCGTACGCCCACACGCGCTGCCGGCAGGCGTCGTAGATCGCGGTGAACCGCTCTTCATCGGCCGTCACCTGCTTCTCCGTCCGTCCCGGTGTGTTCCGTCACCAGGTAGTGGTGCCGCGGAGGCCAGTGTTACCGGCGGGATCGCGGGATGTTCGAGCGCCCGGACGCCCGATCCGGGCGGTACGGGCGGACTTCCCGGCCTTTCGACCGAATTCCTGCCTTTAAAGGGAAATTGTTCGACGTTAATCGAGCGACCACGGAAGCGTTTCCCCGTTTCCCCATACGGCACCACCTTCCCCACCGCTAGCATCCCGCGAGTTGGCGGACGACAATGCCTTTCCCCTCTTCATCAAGAAAGCGGAAAGGCTCTTCCTGGAGGGCATCAATGAACAGACGCGCCGTCCGGTCCGGGGCGCTGCCGCTGGCGGCTGCCCTGCTGCTCGGCGGATGCGGCGGGCGGAGCGGGGGCCACGCGGACGCGGCGGCGGGCCGGGGGAAGGTGAACGCGCCGGAGGCGACGACCTTCGCGACGCTCCCCGGCGTCCCGGCCGACCCCGCTCCGGAGGCGGACACCTCCGGCCTGGTCGTCCACCCCGACGCCGCCCGGCCCGTGCTGGACCGTCCGGACGGCAGGCCCGTCGCGGTCCTGCCGCCCACGGAGCTCGGCGGACCCACCTGGGTCCCCGCGGTGCAGGCGGACGGCGACTGGTTGCGCGTCCTGCTGCCGAGCCGTCCGAACGGCGCGACCGGCTGGATCACCACCCGGGGCGGAGGGCTTCGGACGGCGCGCACGCCGTACGTGATCAGGGTGGACGTCACGCACCGCGCGCTGACCCTGCTCAAGGACGGTCACCAGGTCGGCCGCTGGACGGTCGCGGTCGGAGGGCCGAGCACCCCGACGCCGCCCGGCCGGACCTTCGTCATGGCGTCGCTGGCCCCGGCGAAGCGGACGCCGAGCCCCTTGGTGCTGCCGCTGGGCACGCACTCGGCGACCCTCGACAACTTCGGCGGCGGGCCGGGCACGGTGGCGCTGCACGGCTGGCCGGACGCCTCGGTGTTCGGCAAGCCGGTCACGCACGGGTGCGTCCGGGTCCCCCCGGACGCCCTGCAGCAGCTGTCGGGCGTCCCGATCGGAACCCTCGTCCACCTGACGTGACCTTGTTCTGACCTCGACGGACGGGCCTCCCCGGCCGCACCCCCGCGAGCCCGTCCCGATCCTCTTTCCTTCTCGAACGGAGAACACATCATGCGCTTCGGAACGGCCACCGCACGTCTGACCAGGGCCGTCGTCCTCGCGGCCGCAGGCGGTCTGCTCGCCGCGAGCCCGGCGTTCGCCGCCGTCCCCGGCGACGCGGCGGGCGGCGCGGGCCGCGGGCCGGGCGCCGCGTCCGGCGGCGAGGGCAGCGCCTTCGGGCTGGCCCTGAGCGGCCCGGTCCCGCTCGCCCCCAAGCCCGCCGTCGCCTCGGCGAAGGGCGTCCAGCGCGCGTCCATGCTGAACGAGCAGCGCGCCAAGATCGTGAGGGCCGGCGCGCTGGACGTCGCGGCGTCCCCCGAGAGGTCGCAGGCCCGGGTCGCCCAGCTGCGCGTCCCGGACCTCCGGCTCGCCGCCGACACCGTCCGCGCCCGCTGCACCGGCGGGACGGGCGCGTCCGACCTGGTCGGAGCCACGATCGACGGGAAGCGCCTGCCGGTCGCGCCCGCGCCCAACACCACCATCCCCGTGGACCTGCCGAAGCTGGGCCGGGTCGCCCTGACCCTCAACAAGCAGGAGCGCACGCCGAACGGCACGCGCGTCACCGCGATGGAGCTGACCGCGCCGCTGGCGCACCTCGGCCCCGAGAACGTGCGCGTGTCGTCGGTGACCTGCAAGGGCGCCGGCCAGGACGGCCCCGGCGGGCAGGGTCTGCCGGGCGGCCACCAGGGACGCCCCGGCGGGGCGCCCGGGGGCAAGGGCGCGCCCGCGATGAGGCCGCCGTCCACCAGCGGGGTGGGCGAGGCCCCGCGTCCGAAGCCCATCCGGCACGAGCTCGCCGTCACCGGCTGACGCCATGAGGAAAGGCCCCGCCTCCCGGTTTCGGGAGACGGGGCCGTTTCGTTATTCGGCGAATGCGCCGCCTCTTCGGATGCGGCCGGTCCGCCTTTCCGGACGGTCAGCCGAAGGACTTCTCGAAATGGACGACCGACCCCTCCTTGTCGGCGCGTCCACTGATCTCCAGGTCGTCGGTGAACGCGTGTATCAGCGTGAGGCCGCGGCCGTTCTCGTCGTGGACGGGATCATGCGTGCCCGTCCAGCTCTGCGGGACGTCGCCACCCCCGCCGTCGATCACGTCCACGACGCAGCGCCCCGGATCGAGCTGGGCACGGATCTCGTAGGCGACGCTGGACACGGCGTGCTGGATGACGTTCGCGCAGGCCTCGCCCAAGGCGAGCGCGATGTCGGCCCGGACGTCCGAGGAGACCCCGAGCCCGCGGAGCGAGGCGTCCAGCGTGTGCCGTGCGAGGGGCGCGCTCTCCGCGTCCCTCGGCAAGGTCATTTCGATGACGACCTCCATGGAACCGCCTCCGTTCCCTCGATGGGAGCAGAATTCCCGGCATGCACCACGGGAAACGCCTGGTACCGGCAATGTGACCGTGACCGTACGCAATGTGAGAGCTGACTTGCGTCATCCCGAACGGCCGCCTTCGCGGCAATCGGCCTCCGTGACCCGCAATCAGCCCTGCGTGACGAAGATGGGTTCCTCGGTGACGCGAAGAGTGTGGCCTCCGGGAATCCTGCCGTCCAACCTGTGGACGACGACGGGCCGCGCGCCGACGCCCGCCGTCGCGGCGCCGCGCGCGGACCAGCGGATCGTCCCGGTCGCAGCATTGCCACACGTCGGCGGGCAGGCCGTCGGCCGCGCCGTGCCCGCAGCTCCGCACGGACGCCCCGGCGAGCCACCGCTCCAGCATCTCGACGCCGCCCATGTCAGCCGGGCCCTCAAGGCGGAGTTCGCCCAGACCGCCGCCGAACTCCGCCACCCGGTGTGACCTACGCCTTCCGCGCCTCGATGAGCGTCCGCGACGAATGCGCGACGAACGAGCCGTCCCGCCGGATCAGCTCGTCCATCTCCGCGAGCCGCTCGCGAAACCTCTCGACGGTGAACCCGGGCACGATCCAGATCACCTTGCGCAGGAAGTAGACGACGGCGCCGATGTCGAAGAACTCCATCCGCAGCCGCTCGGTCCGCAGGTCGACGACCTCCAGCCCGGCCGCCCGCGCGCCCGCGCTCTCCACCTCAGGGTCCCGCGCGCCCCGCGCCTCCGGCTGCGGCCCGAGGAAGTACTCCACCACCTCGAACACGCTCGCCGGCCCGACGTGCTGCGCGAAGTACGTCCCGCCGGGCTCGAGGACCCGCGCGATCTCGTCCCACCACACCGTCGCCGGATGCCTGCACGTGATCAGCTCGAACGCCCCGTCCGCGAACGGCAGCGGCGGCTCGTCCGGCGTCGCGACGACCACGACGCCCCGCGGCCCCAGCGACGCCGTCGCCTTGGCCGCGTTCGGAGGCCACGACTCGGTCGCCGCCATGGTCACCGGCAGCTTCCCGGCCCGCGCGAGCACCTCCCCGCCGCCGGTCTGAACGTCCAGCGCCGACCGGACGCCCGCCAGCCGCGAGGCCATCGACCGCGCGTACCCCCAGGACGGCCGCGCCTCGGTGGCCCGCCCGTCCAGCCAGGAGAAGTCCCACCCCTCGACCGAGGCCTCGGACGCCTCGTCCACCAGCTCCTCGAACCCGCGCATCCTCACTCCTCCGCGCGCCGCCGCACCAAGGCCTGAGCCACGATGACCCGATCCCCGTTGAACGTCAGCGACGGCGACCCGTGCAACTCGTATCCGAGATCCAGCGCCTCACTCACCCGCCAGCAGAACGACGCATCGTCCGGCCCCGTCAACACCCGATAGCGCGGCAGTTCACTCTTTTCACTCATACCGCCGATCTTACGAAGCGGGGTGTCGCACCCTTCTGCCAGGCTCCGCGCCCATGACCCCGCTGAAGCTGCTCGAAACCAGGCCCGGCTCGTTCTCCCTCCTCCTGGACGCGGGAACCACGCAGGTGGACGCCCTGGTCCAGGAACACGGCCACGAACCGAACGGCTACTTCTGGGAGGGCCTCGCCCGGTTCCTCGTCACCACCGAAGCCCCGTCCCTGGAGAACCGCTTCTCCTACGACCCCGAAGGCAGCATGTTCTGCGCCTACGGCTCCGACCGTCCCGCCCTCGAAGCCCTGGCAGCCCTCCTCAGCAAGGCCGCCACAACCCCGTCCCGAATGGAATCCCTCATCACCGCCGCCAAGGCCGCCAACGTCGACTTCGACGACTGACACCACTCGGTGACGCCTACGCCGAGCGAGCCGACCGGAGTCATACGCCGATCTCGCCGCCAGGCGGCATCCTCCTCAACGGCTCACCGGCGACCCCGAGTTCTTGACGAGCAGCCTCGATGAACGCGAAGCGGAGTTCACGCTTGGCCGGAGCCCCCTCGGCAGCGCTCCGCCCCCGGACCAACCCGTCCAGCGCGAACGTGTAGTCATGCGCCGCCTGCGCCGTTGAAGGAGAACACACCAACTCGGGCACCTTCTTGGCGAGCCAGAGCAGGTGCAGCTGCTTCCACACCTCGGACTCGTCCAGCTGCTCTCCCATGGAGAGCCGGTCCAGGCACATCTCCACCTGCTGGGCCGCGGAGAGGAACTCCATGAGCGCCTCCTTGCGCTCGGAGCGTTCCGCTTTGTCCTGTTCGAAGCGCGTCCGTCGCGCTTCAACGCGGGTCGAGAGATACTGGCCGACCAGGGTTCCGGCCGACCCGAGTACCACTCCCGCCAGCGGCAGAACCGTCGTCGACACGCTCATGCCGCTGGGACGTCCGGCCCCGGCCGACGGTTCCCACACTTGGATCTTCCGGAATGTCCGAGCGACCCGCCACAATCGGGGCCCATGGTGGAGGTGACATGCCGGACGATCGCGGACCGGCTGGTGGAACTCGACATGGTCACCCGAGAGCGCGCGGACGACGCGTTGGCGGCGATCGCGGAGTACGCGCCGGATCACGACAAGGAACTCGACCCCGACGGCGTCCTCGACGTCCTCTACGAGTTCGGCGTGACGGTGGTCGTCTCCGGTGACGACGTCGGCGACCTCGAAGAGGGCTACCGAGGGATCCTGGAACGCGCGGCGGCCTGTTCGGGCGAGTTCACCGTCACGGACGTCGAGCTCGGCGAGGACGAAGACGGCGACGAGGTCCTGAAGTTCCAGCTCAACGGCGAGCCCACCTACTGGCCCATCGACCACCAGGCGGACGACTACCTCGACCTGTTCGGAGTGTGGCAGTTCATCGACGAGCTGGAGCCGGGCGGGGACGACCCGCGCGTCTTCCACAAGGTCACCGACGACGACCGCAGCATCGACGACATCTACATCCTGGCCGGCCCCGACCAGGCCCGCTCGCTCCGGAACGACCTCGGCCTCGAACTGAAGCCCCGCGCCTCATAGCGGAAGCTCGCCATGTTCGAGGTAGCGCGTCGAGCCGTCCTGACCGGCCCGGTGGGCGTGGACGATGCGGCGGGCGAGGCGCGGAATGGTCAGGTCGTGGACGTCCGCGACGTCGTGGAAGGCATAGGACACGACCTCGCCCGGATCCAGCCGGATCCCGGCGAGCTCCTCGGCCGCGAGAACGCCCCCGTCGAAGACGAACAGGACCTTGTCGCCTTCGGCGTCGTCCGGCGCCCAGTCCGCGACGAGGAGGCGACCGATCGGCGGCGTGATGCCCAGCTCCTCGCGAACCTCGCGTGCCGCCGCCTGACTCGGAGTCTCACCGGTCTCGATGTAGCCACCGGGAATCTCGCGATAGTCCTTGTAGGACGGGACCAGAAGCATCACGCGGTCGGCGACGTCCAAGAACAGAACACCCGCCGCCGCGCGTGCGCTCGCGAAGCTCTCTGTCGGATCAGTGCTCACCCAACGACTGTAGGACCGCCCACGAACTCGTCCATGGGCCCACGGCCCATGCGAAGAGCACTGAAGATCGCGCAAGGAACGACAAGAGGACCGCCGGCTCTATCCGGCCACCTCAAGCAGCGGGATCCGCGGAACCCACGGCAGCGCTCCTCGGCCAGAATGCCTCGATGGACGAATCTCCCGAGCTGCTGACGCAGCTCCTCAAGGCCGTGGTCGCCTACACATGGTTCTTCGAGACCTGCGATGACGACGTCCTGGACGACGACACGGCCATCAAGCAGACCGAGTACGCGGGCTACCTGCTCAACCAACTCGCCGACACGGACAAACAGCGACTCGTCGACACCTTGGCGACACTGGCCGCGGCCGAACCCGACCAGCGGTACCGCGAGTTCATCACGTCGTTCGCCTTCTCCATGGGGCTCGTAGAAGCCGAAGGCGACTGAAGCCACGACGCGACTCTGTGCCCCTGCAAGGCCCGGCGTCGGGGGAGGACGGAGTGAACCGGATTCGGATGTGGCGCGTCCCATCGGCACCACACCCACAGCCCAGGAGCCGCCATGACCGCGCGGATCGCTGCCACCCTCACCGTCCTCGGCCTCGCCCTCACCGCCTGCACCAACCCACTGGCGCCGAAGGCCGAGACCAGCCCGTCCAAACCCCAGGAAACCCCGACGACACCCGCGCCGCCGAGCACCCCCGCCGCACTCCAGCTCGGCACCCCGGGGACGGCCGCGACGCCGTACATCGCGGCGTCCATCACCGCGTTCACCTACCGGCAGCCGCTGCCGGGCAGGTACCTTCCGCGCACCGGCTTCGAATGGGCGGGGGTGGAGATCGAGACCTGCATGAAACGGTCCACGACAACGGCCACGACCGTGTCCGTCCCGGCGTGGTCGCTGCGGCTGCCCGACGGCTCCGCCGTCCAGCCGGAGGAGCCATTGGCCAAGAACTTCGAGGTCACCTTGTATCCGGTCAACCCGCGCCACATCCAGGCAGGAGACTGCGTGCGGGGGTGGGCCGTCTACGAGGTGCCGGGCAAGGTTCGGGCCACCGGCATCGTCTACAAGCCGACCAACCCCGACAGCCCGGTCGCGCCGATCGCCTGGGCGATCGACTGACCCGGTCCAGGTCCTGGACGTCGACAACTCGACGTCCTTCACTCCAGCTGTGCGACCGACGCCCCCGCCGCACGTTCCGGTCACGTCAATGGCGCGAGCGCCACTGCTCTTGACGCGTTGAATCAGGCCGGGACGGCGGCGGGGCGGCCGGAATACCCATCCCGCGCGCTGATCACCCGCCGATTTCACGTCACTGAATCTTCGACATGCGGCAACGTGAGCTACATCCGGCCCACCACAAGATTCGCCAACTCAATTTCACACACATGCCGGGCCACGAAGGATCCTCGGCCGGACGCTGGCTGGAACAAACACCCACCGTTCCGGAGCGTCCAGCCGCGGCGTGACACAAAGATCCGCGCGACAGAGCGCCCAGGTCCACCACAGATCCCAGGGGCGCACGGCCAATGCAGTTGCTTCTGATGAATCCGCAGCTTCACGGGCTGCTGGCGGTCAGTGTAATCCGGTACCGAAGTTCCCGACTCGCCGCCCCCGCGATGACGAACGGCTGGCGCCCTGGCCCCCGTGCCCCGATGAACACGACTCAGGAGCACCCGACCTGTGGCGAGGTGGAGTCTCCTGTCTCGATTGACTGACCACACACAAAATCGCCTTGCGCGCGGGCTAGCACATGCACCCCAGGCACCTGGCAAGCGAGGTCTAGGCCACCCTGATCACGCCGAAGCCCCGGAGGCCTGGGGCGGTGACCACGACATCATTGGCAGCAGGCGTAGGCGTTGCCCTGACTGCACGCGTAGTCGTAGTAGTAGCCACCATAGTTCCCAAACCCTTCACCATCCTCGGCCTCGACCCTTATCAGCATGGACAGGCGACAGTTCCGGCAGGTGATATTTTGCACGGGATGGATTTGCAGGAGAGCCACTCGCGTGAGCGAAAACGTGTCCCTCACGACCTCCAGGCCATGCTCCTCAATGCCCTGCTGAATGAACTCGTACGTGCTGTAGCAGTGCCCGCATCGAGGACAGTTCAAGCTGTTGGCGTTCCCGTCGACCTCTATGCCGAAATCCGCTTTGATCCTCGCGATCTGTTCCGCCGAAATAGGCTGCAGCCCAACATGCTCGACGCGTTCCGGCGTCCAGTACCATCTTCTGATCGCCTGAAACACGGTGGGCTTGAGGTAGAGCGTCGCGGTACGACCTCCCTCAATCGCCTTGATCGCCCATTCGATTATCGCGGAATCTTCCACGGAAACGACGGACTTGCCTTGATGGACGAGCGCTTCGATAGCATCGAAGTTACTGGAAGCCGCCTTCGGCGAATTGCCCTTCCTCATGCGACATCCCCTTCTTGCATCAAGTCGCGATCGACGTGCCGGAGCTTGAGCGAGGCCGGCCGACGAGCGTCAGTGACAGTCAGTGATGATCAACAAGCCGATAGTAGCCGAGCGGGGCGGTTCTGTAACTCACCGCAGCAGCACGGCGCCTGATGTTGCCGTTCACGGCACATGCGGCCGCTGCCGCCGACGCCTGCCAAACCACGGACGCGCTGCCGCACTCTGACGCATGCGCATGCCGCGGTGCCCTTCGGCGAACAGCCCCGGCCGGGTCGTCCGGCCGCCAAACACGATGACCGGCCGTGCTCGCAGCAACCGGCCCCGCAACAGATCAGACGGTCCGGCTCGCTCGACCGGCATCTTCCGCGCCATGCTGAGCTGCGATCCGCTACCAAGCGCGGGAGTCCGGGAAGGTCCTAGCCCTTGGCAGTCACGGGATAGCCATCTTCTGGCTCGACAACCTGGATGCGGGCCGGATCCCGATGCTTCGGCACCTGCTGCCCTACACCGACACGATGTTCAACCATCTGCAGGCGCGAGCGCTGCTCCAGGAACTGGACGATCTACCTGAAGGGAACCCCTTGGTCCCGGAGATCAGGGACGACCTCAAGCGTCTATGCAAGCTCGTGGAGGCAGGCGGGCATCGCCAGCTCTGATTCTTGGGCGACTGACAACGGCGGCCCGCCCCGTGACCGCCAGCCACTGGTGACAGGGCAGAGGTGCGCGAGGCACGGCCAGGCGCCTGCCGCCCGATGACCGGCGCCCACGCCGCACGCGCCGGGCGACGCCGATGCCGGGTCGCGCAGCGGTACCACCAGCAGGCAGGCCGAATCGCCGCCGAAGGACTGGATGCGCTCCTCAAGGCCCCGCGGGCCAAGGACGACGACGGGGCAGCTGGGGCGCTCGTCCCCTTGGCCTAATTGCACGCTGATGGCATGCGGGCCATCCGAACCCTGGAACGCCGAAGGCCCAGGCTGGGGATCATGCCCCTGGCCTGGGCCTTTACTCTGGAGCGGGTGACGGGAATCGAACCCACGCTGTCGCTCGGGAATAGTCCCGATCACCCTTGTCACCCCCGCTGACCTGGGAATCCGCCATACCGCAGGTGACCGCTCTTACTCCTTGATCACCCTGCCTAATGGCACGCTAATGGCACGACGAACCTGGAGCTGACCAGGCAAGACGCTGGACTCCTTCGAGCGCCTGGCCCTCTTCGTTCACGGCTCCGGAGGGCGTCGCCCTGATCACCAGACGCATGACCGCTCACCTGCGCGGCGATGCGTCACCCTGCTTCTGTCGCACTAGCCGTTCCGCATATGCTCCGGATCTTGGTTCGGGGGCTGGGGTGCGCCGCTGGTTGTCCTGGCTTACCTCATGGGTCGACGTCCATCATGATGGCGTTGTGGGGATGACGCTGGAAGATTTCTGGGACGCCGGGGAGAGACTGGCGGACAAGGAAGACACTCGCCTGACGAGGATGAACACATGGGTGCCGCCTAACCTGGGAGCCCTGATCAGGGCGGTTCGGCGAACGCCCCTGCGCCGGTGGGCTCCCATGACCTCGCATGCCCGCTTCTTCCTGACTGCGCAGATGGCTTGGGACTCTGAGTGGTCCCCAGGCTTCGTGGCGCGTACTCACGATGAGGGTTACCTGGTCTATTCAGAACGCATCGGCAGCAACGCCGAGAATTTACGGCTGGTGTTGGTGACTATGGACGCAACGAAAGCGGCAGCGGAGTTGGAAAGACAGCTCACTGGATGGTCTCCGCGGCTCCGCTAACGCACGTGACGGCCTGGTCCTCGCCGCAACCTCATCCTGCCGTCACAGACGCAGGGACCGTTCCGGGGCGCTCGTTCGCGCGAACGGTCGTTCCCCGTGCCAGGCAGAAGCGCGCGAACGAGTGCTCCGGTTCGCGGGGGTCCAGGGGGCGGCGCAGCCCCCTGGTTCGAGCTCGCCTAGCTGTCATTACCTACGCCAAGATGAGCTGTGATCCACTACCAGGTGCGGGAAAACGAGAAGGTCGTAGCGCGCGGCAGCCACGGGATAGACATCTTCTGGCTTAACCGTGTGGATGTGAGCCGTATCCCGATGCTCCGGTATCTGCTGCCCTACGCCGACACGATGTTCAACCATGCGCAGGCGGCAGCGCTGCTCCTAGAGCTGAATGCTCTACCTGAAAGGAACCCGATGGTCCCGGAGATCCGAGACGAGCTCAAGCGGCTGTGCGAGTTCGTGGAAGCTGGCGCGCATCGCCAGCTCTGGTTCTTGGGGGACTGAAGGCGGCGGCGCGACCCCGTGGCAGCCGATCGCCGGCGGCATGGCGGAAGTTGCGCGAGGCGCGGCCAGGCGCCCGCCGGCCGGGGACCGGCGCCCACGCCGCACGCGCCGGGCGACGCCGATGCCGGGTCGCGCGGCGGTACCACCAGCAGGCAGGCCGAATCGCCGCCGAAGGACTGGATGCGCTCCTCAAGGCCCCGCGGGCCAAGGACGACGACGGGGCAGCTGGGGTGCTCGTCCCCTTGGCCTAATTGCACACTGATGGCATGCGGGCCATCCGAACCCTGGAACGCCGAAGGCCCAGGCTGGGGATCATGCCCCTGGCCTGGGCCTTTGCTCTGGAGCGGGTGACGGGAATCGAACCCGCTCTGTCAGCTTGGGAATAGTCCCGATCACCCCCGTCACCCCGGCTGACCGGCGCATCGATCTACCCATCACTGCCCTCTGCTGCCCCTTGATCGCCCTGCCTAATCGCCCGTTAATCGCCCGTTAATCGCCCGCCCGGCTACCTTCTGACCTGCACCGGTAGCCCTCGCCGCTCACCGCCTGGCCCTGGTCGGGCGACTCCACTCCGAGCCCCGGCGGAGGAATGGGACTGCGAAGGGCGCGGGGCGGGTGCCAACAACCTAGATTCCGAGAGTCAGGCTTATGGCTCGAACTTGTAGCCCTCTCGGATCAAGCCCACCTGCCGCGGAACGCCTGATCCCTGGCTTGACCTGTGGCTGACCACTCGACGGTTCTCGCCGCCAGCGACCATGAGTCCCCGTTGATCACCGCACCAACGGGGACGGCGGACGGATTTGCAGTGCGCTGTGGATCTTGGGACTCGGTGGCCTGTACAGACAACCGCTGGGCGTCCTGAGTGCAGCCGGGCCGTCCGGCGAACATCCACGGAGGTTGACCTACCCCCATCCGTACTCGCGGGCCGTCACCGACAGTCCTGCTTGGCTGGCGAGTTGCGCTGCGACTGCGTCACAGCGAGCGTCTTCCTCGGCCTGGGCACGATCGCTCCCGTCGAACTCCGCCCCGACATGCAGCACAAGGTGATGCCCATTGCCTCCCTTGCATGAGGAGAGACCACCGTTTACGTTCAGCACTACTAGGTTGAAGGCGTAACCCGGAGTTCCCGGCCAATGACAGGGGAACCACTGCAGTTCCGCTTGGTCGTGGATGGCCAGTTCGACCAAGCGCTGCTCTACGGTTCCCACGGGATAGCGTCCTGAGATCCAAGCCTTGACCAGTGGGATGTTCCGTAGCAGCGGGACAACCGGACACTCCAGCGACAGGCGCAGCATGTGCTCGGTGTTGTCGAAGGGGATCGGTACGAACTCCACGCCCGGCTGGCTCTCGACCAAGCTGCTGACCCGCGCTGCCAGCTCGGCTGGGTAGGTCGCCTGCAAAGTTGCTCCCTCGGACAACCATGCGTACCGAGCCGGGCCTGCATGGGTGTCAGTGAGGACTTCGACAGAGACGAAAGTCGGCCTGACCCTGGACAGCTCAAGCAGCCGTCTACCAGCGCGAAGTACTTCCCTGCAGTCAACAGAATGGCCGACCTGATAGGCCACAGATGCTGAGGTCACCATGCTCCTTCATGCGGTGCGACGGGTTCGAAACGACCGTACGCCCACTCGCCTGAGCTTCCCGTCTGTCGTCGTCCGCCCCCTGCCCTGGTAGATCTCTGATCGGGACGGCGGCAGACGGGAAGCTTCCCCACCTCAGCCCCTCGACTGCCCGTCACGGTCTGGGCCGGGCTTCCCGGAGTCGGAGGCCCCTGCCCGAGGCATGTAGGAAGCTGCGGCCCGTGGTGTGCGTCAGTTCGGCGGCGCGTACCCCGTGACTGCCGTCAGCCAGGCGGCCGGGCCTGGGCGGTGGCTTTCGCGCGGCCGCCCTTGATCTCAAACGGCCAAATTCGGCCGGGGCCGGGCTGCGGCGGGCGTAGGTGCGGGCTGCGCGCATCCGCTCGGCTGACTCGTCACGGCGGCCGTCCCAACCGGGGATGAACGCGGCGTGCGCCAGGATCGCGGCACCCAACAGGGAGTCGTTGGCCTCGCCTGCGGCTTGGAGCGCTCGGACGTAGGTCGCGTCCGCCTCGTCGGGCTGGCGCAGGTCGAAGAACTCGATCCGGCCGACCAGTAGGAGCGCCTCGGCCAACGCGGTTGCGAGGATCCGGCGGGGGACGCCGGTGGTCTCGGCGAGAAGCTGGGTTCCCAGCTTGGTGTGCTCCAGCACCGCCGGATGGAGCTGGGTGGGCTGCACGCTGAAGTAGAGGCGGCGAAGCGCAGCATTGATCGCCGCGAAGTCGGCACCGACCGTTGGCGGCTGGAGCGCTGCCGAGCTGTTCGGCAAGGGCAACGCCGTCCCCAGGGCCTGAGGCGTTGTGGCGGCGTGTGCAGCTGGCTCTGCGGCGTTCGCGGTCGGCCCGGTGGTCTCCTCTGGCGAGGTGAAGTTGAGTCGGCCGAGCAGAGAGTTGTAGCGAGGAGCACCGCGGACGGTGTGGACGCGCTCCTCAGGGCCAAGGCCGCCGATGACAGCAGGGCCCTCGTCTTTGTAGCCCGATTGCCCGCTAATCGCCCGTGGCGCTTGGCGGGCCCGGGAACGACGAAGGCCCAGACTGGGGATCTTGTCCCTGGCCTGGGCCTTTGTGGTGGAGCGGGTGACGGGAATCGAACCCGCGCTGTCAGCTTGGGAATAGTCCCGATCACCCCTGTCACCCCCGCTGACCTGGAGATCCGCCATACCGCAGGTGACCGTTCCTCCCCCTTGATCACCCTGCCTAATGGCACGCTAATGGCACGACGTTCAGGCACTGACCTGCGGCGAAGCGGTGGCCGAGCTCTCCCCACGCCGACGATCCCTCGCACGTTCCGGATCGTGCTCCACTGCCCGTCGCCGTGCAGCTCTGTCTCTGTCCGAGTCGCCTGCGACGATACGCCCGTGTCCTACGAGCTGTACTTCTGGAAGTCTGCGGTCGGCGACCCCGACGAGATCTGTGATCGACTTGATGACGAGGATGTTGAGGGTGTGACCCCAAGCCCGGAGGTCGAGCACTTCCGCTCGGAGTTGCTAGTTCGCTGGCCGGACCTCGCGGATCGGATCTCTCCGTGGGCTCCCGACCTGGATTGGCGGCAGCCGTGGGGGCACGAAGATCTCGCCGCCTACTTCGTATCGCTGTCACTCGCCCTCAACACTGAGGCAAGCGCCCTACAGGACTTCGTGACGCTGGCTCGGCAGTACAGCTTGGTGACCCACGATCCGCAGACCGGCGAGACGTTCCGCTGATCTGGCCGCTCCGGCAGGGGCCGCAACAGTCGAACGAACTTGTCCGGAGGGTGCTCCCGCGCGAACGGCGCGCACCCCGTGCCAGACCGATTCGCGCGGGAGTGCCCTCCGGGGCGCGGGGGTCCAGGGGGCGGCGCAGCCCCCTGGTTCGAGCTCGCTTACTGATCAGGTTCGCGGCCCGCGCGCGAGGTGCTCGCGCATGACCTGGACGGCCAGCCAGTGCCCCATCCTGTCGGCCACCACCAACGGGGGCCAGGTGATCGGTCCGGGGAAGGGACGGAGCGGATCGGCACCGTATTCGAGCAGCAGGGCCGTAATGTCTGCGGTCAGCGGTTCGCCCGTCTGAACGTGACCGTCGATCTCGACATCGAGCGCGTGGCGAAGCAGGGTCCAGCCGCGGCCGTCGTCATCCTCAACGTCGTACCCGGCTGCCAACAGTGCTCTCAGCCGGTCCAGATCCTCGAGGTCGACGACTTGATGCCCTTCGCTCCAACTGCCCATGGGCGGACCGTAGCCCGCGCTGAGGCGGCGGCGCGACCCCACGACGACGTTCGCCCGAGAGGCCGGCCGGTGCGTCGCCGATGCGCGGCCGGGCGCGCGGGGCCGGTGACCGGCGCCCACGCCGCATGCTCCGGCCGCGCTGGCGGCGGGCCGCGCCAACGGCGCGAGCGCCGCCGCCCTTGATCTCAAACGGCCAAATTCGGCAAGGCTCGTGGCGAGCCGACACGTCTCGACAAGCGGGACAACTCGACCTGCACTATGTGCTCAGGGCCTCGCAACCGGGCCGCTATCGAACCGTGTCGCTCTAGCGCTCCAGCCGGAGGCGGCTCTCAACACCACTGGAGCGCATAGCCAACAGAACGGCTGCAAGCTGTCCGATGATCCCCTGCACGCTGGAGGCTTGAACTCCCTGACCAGTCAGGGCTGCGGCAAGCAGGGACAGCACCAAGATAGTCGGAAAGACGCCGTCTACGCGCTGTAGTCTCATGCGTGACTCCTTCGCGGGTCGTGCGGCCGCAGCTGGGAAGCCCTCTTAGCGGATAGCAAGCCCAGCTGCGGCCGCTCCTTTGTTCCGCGTCGCAGAATAACCACACAACACGCGCCCGACAGGTCTTCTTGGCGTGCCGCGCAACGAGCAGCCAGGGCACCGAGAACGCCATCCCCGACAAACGCCAGGTCACACCCTTTTCTCGACCCATATGTGATATGCATCACCTAGGCTGACCTGCGCGCACAGCCGCAAATCAGCCACACAGCGCCGCAAGTCAGTCGGTTGTATTTTTATATGCATTGACTGGGGAGAGCCTCCAGGCGAATTATCCACGACTTGATATATATCAAGTCGTGGATATGAGGTACCCGTGACGCGAACAACACGCTGGAGATTTGCGACGCCACCGGCATGAGCCAGGCTCTACAGCGGAGCGTCCGTCTGGATCGGCCATAAGCTGGGTGCATGATCCGAGCTGTGGTGTTCGATGTCGGCGAGTGCCTGGTCAACGAGACGACCGAGTACGGGACGTGGGCTGACTGGCTGGGCGTTCCGCGTCATACGTTCTCGGCGGCGTTCGGGGCGGTCATTGCTCGGGGGCTCGACTACCGGGAGACGTTCCAGGTGTTCGCGCCGGGGTTCGACCTGGCCGAGGAGCGGGAGAAGCGGGCCGCGGCGGGGATGCCGGAGACGTTCGGGGAGGCTGATCTCTACCCGGATGTGCGGCCGTCGTTGGCGAAGCTGCGGGATGACGGGCTGTGGGTCGGGATCGCGGGGAACCAGACGGTTCGGGCCGGGGGGATCCTGCGGTCGTTGGATCTGCCGTCGGATCTGATTGCCACGTCGGATGACTGGGGTGTGTCCAAGCCGGACACCGAGTTCTTCCGGTGTGTGGTGGACGCTGCGCCGTGTGAGGCGGACGAGATCTTGTATGTGGGTGACCGGCTGGACAATGACATTCGTCCGGCAGTTGAGGTCGGGGTGTTGACGGCGCTGATCCGGCGGGGGCCCTGGGGGATCATTCAGCAGGACGACCCGGAAGCCGACAGCGTTCCGACGATGCGGATTGATTCGCTGGCTGAGCTTCCGGGCCGGGTCGCTGAGTTCAACGCTGCAACGAACTGACGGTCGTCTGCCAGTCGTACAGGCGGTCGTCCAGGTGGCGGACGGCGTCGCTGTCGGCCCACGGTTGGAGGGCGCGGCGGACCTGGTTCACGCGGTCCATGCCGGTGGCGTACCAGGTGGCCGAGAGCTGATCGAGGGCCTGCTCGGCGAACGCGGCTGCACCCTCGGGGTTCTTCAGCGCGATCTCGACTGCGGCAAGGTCGCCGAGGATGACCGAGCGCTGCTTGGCGTTGGTGTCGGCCATCGACTCCAACACGGCTTCGAGCGTGGCCTTGGCCTGGGCGGGCTGTCCGGCCTTGAGCTGGGTGTCTCCCTTAAAGGACTGCAAGCTGACCGGCGAGAACCAGTTGAACCACTCGGGGGCCGGCGTTTCGCCGCCCTCGGCGAGAACGTGTTCGGCGTTGTTGATCAGCCGGAGCGCCTCGCGCGGATAGCCGCACCTTGTCTCGCACTCGGCTTCGACTGCGTCCAGCCATGCCCAGAACTCGGCCGGGGCCGGGCTGCGGCGGGCGTAGGTGCGGGCTGCGCGCATCCGCTCGGCTGACTCTTCCCGGCGGCCGTCCCAACCGGGGATGAACGCGGCGTGCGCCAGGATCGCGGCGCCCAACAGGGAGTCGTCGGCCTCGCCTGCGGCTTGGAGCGCTCGGACGTAGGTCGCGTCCGCCTCGTCCGGCTGGCGCAGGTCGAAGAACTCGATCCGGCCGACCAGTAGCAGCGCCTCGGCCAACGCGGTTGCGAGGATGCGGCGGGGGACGCCGGTGGTCTCGGCGAGAAGCTGGGTTCCCAGCTTGGTGTGTTCCAGCACCGCCGGATGGAGCTGGGTGGGCTGCACGCTGAAGTAGAGGCGGCGAAGCGCAGCATTGATCGCGGCGAAGTCGGCACCGACCGTTGGCGGCTGGAGCGCTGCCGAGCTGTTCGGCAAGGGCAACGCCGTCCCCAGGGCCTGAGGCGTTGTGGTGCCGTGCGCGACTGTTCCCGCGGCGTTCGCTGCCGGTCCGCTCGTCTCCCACGGCGGAGTGAAGCCGAGCTGATCGATCGGCAGTTGCAGGACCTGGGTCAGAAGCCGCTGGTGATCGGCTCGGGGCCACGGCGGGTTAGCCGATTCCCAACGGCGGATCTGACGGGCGCTCACCTGGATATGGCCCAGATCAAGAAGCGGCGCGGCTCTCGTCATCGCATCCGCCAAGGCTTGCTGTGAGGCATACCCGGCGTGCTGCCGAGCGGCCTTGAGACGGGTGTTCCCGGCTGGTCGCGTCACCTGATCCCACCTCCTACGTGGTGTCCTCTACGCCTCTGACGGTACCTACAAACGGTCCTTGAGCGGACACTGGGCCCCATCTCACCGGCTGAACGTCCTACAAGAGTCCTCTAGAGGACCCATAGAGGACCTTCAAGAGGACGTTCCGCCAGAGGACTCTTGTCGGCATGCGAGATGAGCGGGAAGCAAGTTCTTGCGTGAACTGCCGAGGGCGGGGCTGGAAGTGGGTCTCGGTTCGGCGCTTCGTCCTCGTCTGGGGTTCGGCCCAGGGGACACCGCCGACCCGGGAGCGGGAGACATGCGCTTCGTGCTCCTCGGGACGACGGGCACGGGCGGCGTGATGAGCTGCGGGGCCGGTGATCTGGTGAGTGGGACGAATTCCTACGTGCCACTGCGATGGCACACCGCCTCTCGGGCCACATCCCCAGATCACCGGTCCCGCTTCCAAGTGGAAGGGGCAGGCGGTGAGTGAGCAGCCGTTGAGTTTGGCTGAGGCGGCGGCGTGGGCTCCGGCAGCGCGGGCGCTGGCTGTGGAGTTGGCCGCGCGTGGCCTGGTCGCGAGGGTGCGTGGGCATGGTGCGGTGTGGACGCGGAACCCGGCTGGGGAGCCTGCCCCGGATGACCTGGTGGGTGCGGCGTTGTCGCCGGGGCTGAACCAGGAGGTGTGGTGCCGTCCGAACTGGCCGGGCCGCGAACTGTGGTGGTACTGGGCCTGGTCGGGGCCGAACCGTGGCGATCCGCCGGAGTTGGAGCCCCTGTGCCGGGCGTCCGAGACGGCGTTGGCGGCGGAGTCCATCGCGCGTGTGTTGGCGGTGCCGTTCGCTGACGTGCCGGTGTCGTGATGGGTGGCGAGTTCCCCCGAGATGGGTCCGGCCGCGTTCCTGGCTGGCCTCCTGGTCAGTTCCCCGCACCGGTTCCGGGTGGTGCCGGTGCTGGTCCTGGTGGACGTGCTGCCGGTCGGGCGACCGGACCCGGTGGTGAATCCGCGGGACGCCTGACCAACTCCAGGAGTGTCGGCCGTGCGGGGCTTCCGGATGGATTGGACGCCGGACAGGTCTCCAGGGCGATTCGGGAGGAGTACGGGAATCGCGTGGCGGCGGCCTGGTTCGGCCAGTTCACACGTTCGTGGTGGGCGGTGGTCCGCCTTGGTGGCGGATCTCGCCTCGTGGAAGCTTCGAGTCCTCGGGAGTTGCGTGATGCGGTGGTTCAGGCGGACCGATGGCCCTGGCCGAGTACAGGACCGAGAGCCACAGGCCCCCAAGCCACAGGAGCACGGCGAGTCGTTCGCCATTCCCGCTCCGGCCCGCTGTGAGCCGGAGGCCGATCGGGAGTCTCCGCCTGGCCCGGCCGACCAGCTAGGCAGATCAGAGGACCCGTCACCGCGGGTGCTGCCGCTGGTTGAGGCGGTGTACCAGGCGTCGTCAGAACTTCGTGACGCGGTTGCGGAGCGGGTGCCGTTGGACTCCATGGGGCTTGTGCTGGACCAACTGTTTTGGACCTGGGATCACTTCCTCGGCGTCCTGTCGGAGATCCAGGACGAGATGCAGGCCGCCCATGACGCGACCGCAACGGCGGGCCTGGCGGCAGGCACGATCTTTGACGACAAGGACGCGGTGCGGGTGCGAGCCAGGTTGCGGACGCTGGATGACGCCTTGGTGAACCTGGTCTCGTGCCACAACACCCTCGGCGGCGCACACATGCTCCTCAGCCACGCGACCTTCGCCCTGTCCCAACTGGACGCCGACAACCCCACAACACACGGCACGGGAGAGAACCCGGCGGGGGAATCCGCCGGAACCGACAAGGAGGCAAGGGCCGATGAGTGACATGCCGATGATGGGCACGCTGCGGGTCACGACGTGGAACCTGAACAACGGCGGGATCGACGGTGTGGACGATTCCCGTCTACAGGGGATCCTCGACCGGATCGCGGCGACGGGTCCGCATGACGTGGTGTTGTTGCAGGAGTGCAAGTGGGGCCGTGCGGCGTCCCGGCGGCTGCATCAGGTCGCCGAACGCCTGAACATGCCCGGTGGCCGGTACCTGGTGTCCGCTCCGCGGTATGGGTGTGACCTGGTGGCTTTGGTCCGTGAGACCTCGACGCTCCGCGTCGTCCAGGAGCGCCACGAGACCGGCCTTACGCCCTGGTTCCACGCCCTGCTGCGGGTAGAGGTCGCGATCGGAGCGGCCACGGGAACGCCACGCCGCGTCGACCTGTGCGGGATTCACTTCGCGCCCAGCTCCCCCCGCATCCGTGCCGAGGAAGCCGAGATGTTCAACCTGATCGGCAAGGTCGACGTGATCGCGGCGGGTGATTTCAACGCCCGTGCTCTCAGTGAGCGCCACCTGCCCGAGGACCTGGACCTGTCCAGCGCCAAGATCCAGCGCAAGCTCGACATCACCCCCGCCCAGATCATCGCCGCTGCGGGGTTCGTCGACCTGGGCGAACAGGCGGGCGACCTCACCCCCACCGTCGGGCACGGCATCGGCCCCGTGGCGCACCGTGCCGACCGAATCCACACCAACATCCCTGGTGTGGAGGTGATCGAGCACGCGGTTCTGTCCGCTGACGACGGGGGCCGGCGCCTGTCCGACCACGAGGGGGTTACGGCCCTGATCAGGGTCCCGGTATGAGGTGGCTGCACGCTACGAGGGCATGGTTCCGGCGGAACAGCGCGGGCGGGGATCTGGGCTGGATGTTCGACGCGGACAGCCGGACGACCGACGAAGAGCGCGCGCGCCGCGTGCATGAGACGTTGACCGCATCCCCGGTCACGGCAGGCTGGGTCGTCAACGCCCAGCCTCAACGCCTGGAGGGGTACGTGGGCGTGGCGCTGTGGGTGGCCCTGCTCGGCCCCGGGGGCGGTGTCGGCGGACGGCGGATCTGGATCGAAGCGTCTGGCGTACAGAGCTTGCTGGACGTGGCCGACCGGATCCGCTCCCCGGAGTTTCGTGAGGCCATGGGCGACTTCGGGGACTCCTACTCCTAGGCTGTGCTCGCCCGGTGGGGTGGCCGGATCGCGCCACGCTCGGGGCACGGGTAGAGGTGTGACAGGGCGAAAACACCCTGGGTACGCTTGGGCTACTCGTGTTGTCGAGAAGTAGGCGGGTCCAGATGTCGGACGACTGGCAGTACCTCCCGAAGTACCAGCAGATCATCGAGACGCTGCGGCGTCGGATCGCTGAGGGCGTGTACCAGGTCGGAGACAAGCTGCCGTCCGAGACCGAACTGCTCAAGGAGTTCGGGACGTCCCGTCCGACGGTCGTCCGGGCCCTGAACAATATGCAGCTCGGCGGAGAAGTCGAGCGCGTCCATGGGCGTGGAAGCTTCGTCAAGGAACCGCGCACGCTGGCCAACCCGGACCGCAGCCTGCCGGGCCTCGCCGTCCTGGACCGGCACGAGACCGCCGAGACGGTCAAGATGATCGAGGTGGGACGCCGTCCGATCCCTGCCCCGGTAGCCGAGCTTCTGGGCCTGGCTGCCGGGGCTCCGGCGTTCCTGCGCCGATACGTCGGCGTCTACGACCAGATCCCGAGCGAGCTTGTCTCACTCTGGCTCCCCCTGGACATCGCCAAGGCCGCGGGCTTGGAAGTGGACGGGCCCCTGACGGTGCCGGTGCGCAGGCTGCTGGCGTCAGCGCATGATGAGCGCTTGGTTCGCATCGATGAGCGTCTGTCGGCGCGGCCCGCCACCGAGCAGGAGACCGACGCCTTGGACCTGGGCGCGCACGAACCGATCCTGGCCGTCCTGGGCGTCCTTCGGGACACGACGGGCCGCGGTGTGCTGGCCGTTGACCTGGCACTTCCGGGCACTCTGCACGAGTTGACGGACTCGTTCCCGCTCTAATGTGACGCACGTCACTCAATAACTTAAGTCACCTTCGTTGCGATCGCCTCGCCCAGGGGTATGTTCTTGCTTAGCAACTCGACAACCCGAGTTGCTAAGTACAGAAGGCAGCGATCCACGGAGGTGTGACCATGGCGGTTCTGGGACGGATCCCGGTGAGCTTCGGTGACGTGTTCCCGCACGGCGTGTTCGCCACGGCGGCGGCCGAGCCCCTGGAGAACTTCGAGACCAAGCGGCAGGAGACCGACAAGGAGAACGGTCTCCCGGTCTGGGTGGTGGACGTCTACGACGCCGACCCCGAGGCCAACCACAAGAACAGCGCGATCAAGGTGAAGATCTCCGCGCAGGTCTGCCCGGTCGTGCCCGAGGCGGTGTTCGGGCCGTTCCGCCCGTGCGAGTTCGACGGGCTGACGGTCACCCCGTACGTGGACGACTCGGGGAAGCGCCCCCGGATCGCCTACTCCTTCCGGGCGCGCGGCGTCCGGGCTCCCGGCGGTGCCGCCGGTGGTGCGGCCAAGACCCGCCCGGCGGCGCAGACCAAGGACGCTGCCTGATGGGCGCGGGCAAGGGGCGCATGTCGGCGCTGACACTGCCGATCGACGCCGGGGCGACCAGTGAGTTCAAGGCGTTCCGGGCTCGGACCCCGCTGTTCTCGATCGTCGTCGGACGGGTCCTGGTGACCCTGACCATGCCCGAGCGGCTGCGGCCCGAGGACGTGGAGTTCGCTCGCACCCTGGCCGAGCAGGCACACCGGTACGCGGTCGAGGTGGAGCGGCAGTACCGGTCCGGCGGCCGGGTCCGCAACGAGCAGAAGGGGCGGGCGGCCTGATGAGCGACTACTCCTACACCACGATCGTCGTAGAGCCGGGCCAGTCCCCCCGCATCGGGGTCTCCGTGCACGGGGGCGAGTCGGTGACGGTCCTGGCCTGCACCGATGGGGATGTGGCGCAGGTGTCGGTGATGCAGGGCGGGGTTCACCTCACCTTCACCCCCAGCGACAAGACGGCGGTCACGACGGAAGACGTCATGTCCGCGCAGGAGCTGGCCAAGGCGTTCGCTGCGTACGCGGTCAAGGTCGAACGGCTCCACGAGCGGCACGCCTCCTCGTCCGGCGACTCGTCGGCTTCGGACGGCTCGGGGCGTGCGGCGTGATGGCGCTGGTGCTGCTGGGCCTGGTGCTGATGGCCCTGGCCGCGCTGGCTGGCCTGGCGCTGCTGGGGGAGTGGATGGACTCCCGGCGGGCGGTGCGCTGGGCTCACGCCATCGGTCGTCACTGCGGCCGGGCCTCCTGCGAGCCCTGCGTGGCGGCTGCCAAGGCCGCTGAGGCTGCCGCGAAGGTCGGGGCGAATCCGGTGCTGATCGTGCCGGTCATGCTCCCGTGGCCCCCGCCGATCCCCGGCGCGTACGCCCGGGTGACCTGAACCCATCGAGTTCGCGTGAGTTGAGGGCGGGGCGGCGTGAAGCTGCAACCTTCCCGCCGCCCCTTCCCCCTCGCTCGCTTCCTCTACCTGCGCAAAGTCCACGTCCCGAAGGGGGTTCCTCATCATGGCATGGGAGTTCAAGAAGCTCGGGCCCGGCGAAAACGTCGCCGTCGAAGCCTCCACAGACCCGTTCGCCGGGCCGAAATGGGCGCCGCCGGTCTGGCACATGCCCGAGGGCCTGGTCCTGCTGGTCAACCTCGTCCGGTTCCTCGTCCGCCTGACGGTGTTCACCGTCCGCAACGCCCTCCCCCTGTCGGTGCTGGCCGGTCTGGGCTGGCTGGCCTGGCGGTACGGCTGGGTCCTGCCCATCGTCCTGGTGCTCCTCGCCGGTGCCGGTCTCGGCGCATGGGCTGCGCTCGATCGACCGGGGTTCCTACGGTGGGTCGGCTACCCCGCCCGCGCCAAGTGGCGGCACCTCCGGGTTTACCGGCGCGACTGGCAACCGGTGATCGTCATGGCGGGCTTGTCCCGCACCCACAAGGGGCGCGAGTACCTGCCGTCGATCAAGCGTGTCCAGTGCGGTCCGTCCGCCGATCGGGTGCTCGTCCAGATGCTCAAAGGACAGGCCCCGGACGTCTGGGAGCGCGTCACGGCCAACCTTGCCCACGGGTTCGGTGCGTCGCTGGTCCGGGTCCGGCACGGTGGCCGTCCGGGACAGGTCTGGCTGGAGTTCGTCCGCAAAGACGTGCTCGCCACCCCGATCCCCGCCCTCCCCATCCTCGATGCCGCGGACGTCGACCTGACCGGCTTGGAGATCGGGCGATGTGAGGACGGGGCGCCTTGGCGGCTGCGGGTCCTGGGGACTCACGTCCTGGTGGCCGGGGCGACCGGTTCCGGCAAGGGTTCGATCATCTGGAGCGTGGTGCGGGCCTTGCTCCCGCTGATGGTCGCCGGGCTGGTCGAGGTCTGGGCCATCGACCCCAAGCGCATGGAACTGTCCTTCGGGCGGGGCCTGTTCGAGCGGTACGGCCGGTACTCCGACGATCCCAAGGGCGGCATGGTCGAACTCTTGGAGGCTGCGGCCGAGGACATGAACCGGCGGGCCGAGGAGTTCGGGGGCATCACACGGTCGTTCACCCCGAGCGGCCGGCACCCCTTCCGGCTCATCATCGTGGATGAGCTAGCGTTCCTGACCGCCTACTGCCCTGAACGGGATCTGCGCAAGCGGGCCGAAGCGGCTCTTGCCGTGCTGACCTCGCAAGGCCGTTCGGTCGGGTATTGCGTCCTCGGCGCGCAGCAGGACGCCCGCAAAGAGGTCAACAACCTCCGCAACCTGTTCCCCGACCGGATCGCGCTCCGCCTCGACGAATCCGATCAGGTCGACATGGTGTTGGGCGACGGTGCGCGGGACCGGGGCGCGTACGCCGACGAGATCTCGACTGTCCCCGAGATCGGCGCGGGCGTCGGGTTCGTCCGCCTGGAGACCGTCCCCGACCCGGTCCGCGTCCGCGCCGCTTATGTGTCCGACGACGACATCAGCGCCATGGTCGCCTACGCAGACCACGACACGGACGCCGATGACGAGACATTCGGTCCCACCTTGGGAGCGGCATGAACGCGCCACACCACTGGCTGGACGCGCTGCGCTGCCCGACCTGTAGCCGACTGAACGCCTCCTGGCTGTCCTACCGACCCGACCGGGACGGCGACAAGGTCACCTGCGACCACTGCGGCGGCCTCGTCCTGGTGCTCCTCGCCGATGGCCGCCTTTCCGAACTGCGGCCCCTCAACACCACCTCGACCAGCGCCGACACGACGGGAGGCGAAGGATGACGTTCACCCAACCCACCCTCGACGCACCCGACACACCCGCCGAACCGGCCGCGCAGACCTCGCAGGCCAGACCGGTGAAGGTGCTCCCGCCACTGGCGCGAGACCTGGTCAAGGCCGTCGCGCTCGAACACGGCGTGTGCATCCGGCCCGTCCCCATGCGCCGCGTGAACCTGCACACGGGGACCTCCGAGGTCGTCTATGTCCCGTGTGGGCACACGCTCGCGTCGGTCTGCCCGTCGTGCGCCGAGCGCAAGCGCAAGCTCCGCGCCGTCCAGTGCTCCCAGGGCTGGCACATCGACACCGAGCCCGAAATCGTCCGCGACGACCCCGCCGAGCAACAGCGCAACCTGATGGAACTGCGCGCCCAAGCACAGGCAGAACGAGACCGTGCCGAGGCCGAGGGAACCGCGCACGGCGAACCCGTCGAGTTCTGGAACGGGCTCCTGGGCGAAATCGATATCGAGATCGAACGCGCCGGAGTCCGGGGCGCCCTCAAGACCGGTGACCAGCCGACCCGGCGAACGCGGAGCACGCGGCGACGCCAGGACGCGCCGGACCTTCCCCGCCGCCCCGTGGATGCCCGGACGGTGGGTCGGACGTTCACAGCGCCGGGTGGGAAGACGTTCCGGCCGTCGATCTTCCTCACCCTCACGCTCGACTCCTACGGGCGCGTGCACTCCGACGGGACGCCGGTCGATCCGGACGGCTACGACTACCGGCGGGCCGCACGCGACGCGATCCACTTCGGAAAGCTGGTGGATCGGTTCGTGCAGAACCTGCGGCGGTTCGTCGGCTACGACGTCCAGTACTTCGCCGCCGTCGAACCCCAACGCCGCCTCGCCCCACACCTGCACATGGCCATCCGCGGCACCATCTCCCGCCGCGAACTCCGCCAGGTCGTCGCAGCCACCTACCACCAGGTGTGGTGGCCCTCCACCGATGACGTCGTCTACCCGAACGAGAACCTGCCCGTCTGGGACGACGCCGCCGGAGACGACGGACAGGGCGGATACATCGACCCCGACACCGGCGCGGCCCTGCCCACCTGGGATGAGGCCCTAGACGCCATCGGCGACGACCCCGAAGCCGAGCCCCTGCACGTGGTCCGGTTCGGACGGCAGGTCGACGCACAGGGCGTCCTGGCCGACACCCCGGACGCTCGCCGATGCATCGGCTACCTGACCAAATACCTGGTCAAGAGCGTCGCCGACTGCCACGAACCCGAAACCCACCGACAGAAAGCCCACGTCGAACGCCTCGCCGACGCACTCCGGTACGAGCCGTGCTCACCTACCTGCTCCAACTGGCTCCGGTACGGCGTCCAGCCCAAGAACCCTCGTAGCGGCGTGGTCCCGGGGTTCTGCAAGGGCAAAGCCCACAAGCGCGAACACCTCGGCTACGGCGGACGCCGCGTCCTCGTCTCGCGGAAGTGGTCCGGCAAGACGCTCGCCGACCACAAGGCGGACCGGAAGGCATGGGTCCTCACTCGCCTGGCCGAGGCCGGGATCTCGGCGACCACCACCGACACCGGACCGGGCTACGTCTGGGAACGCGCAGGACCGGCAGACCCCGACGTCAGACGCCTCGAACACCGCCTGCTCCTGCTCATCAACGAACGCGTCAAGAGACGCGAGCAGCTCGCACAGGCCATCACCGCAGAACTTCCGGCAACGAGGGAGGCAGCATGACCGCCAAGCGCACACTCACCCCGCCGCCGAAGCTCCAAACCGGGGAACGGCTCCTCACCATCGCCGAAGCCGCCGAGGTGTTCAACACCTCCGAACGCTTCCCCCGGCGCCTCGTCGCCGAACGCCGCATCCGCTTCGTCAAGCTCGGACGATTCGTCCGCATCCCCGAATCCGCGGCCCGCGAATTCATCGCGAACGGCCTGGTCGAACCCCTCACCGCCTCGGACATCTGGAGGGCCGCGTAATGCCCAACAAAGACGGGCACCGCCGTTTCGGCAACGTCCGCAAGTTGCCGTCGGGCCGGTTTCAGGTGCGCTACTCGGGCCCGGATGGTCGGGACCGAACCGCACCCAACACGTTCGCCAACAAGACGGAAGCGTTGCGTGCGCTGGCGTTGATCGAAGCGCAGATGCTCATTGGCGACTGGGTGGATCCGGAGAAGGCCAAGGTCAAGCTCAGCGTCTACGCCGAGCTGTGGATCCAGCAGCGTCAGAACCTCCGACCTCGTACGCGTGAGCTCTACGTGTGGCTGCTGCGCAAGCACATTGCGCCCCACCTGGGCGGCGTCACCCTCGGAAAGCTCACCACGCCGATGATCCGGGAGTGGCTCACGAACCTGGCCGGCGCTGGTGTCGGACGGACCTCGCGCGCCAAGGCGTACCGGCTCCTCCGGGCGGTGCTGATGACGGCGGTCGTGGAAGACAAGCTTCTCCCCCGCAACCCCTGCCAGGTACGCGGTGCGGGCACGGAGCACGCGGAGGAGCGGCCGACGCTCACCGTTGCTCAGGTCTTCGAACTGGCCGATCGGGTGGGGGCGCGTCCGGTCGGCAACTTCCGCAAGCTGGACTCCGGCGAGTACAGGCTCCGCTACCAGGTCAAGGGCGGGCTCATGACGCGCTTTCCCCAGACCTTCGCCACACGTGCTCAGGCAGAGCGCGCGCTGTGGAAGCTGGCCGAGGACGGGCACGCGGACGTGGTCCAGGACGATCGGCTGCGGGCCTTCATCCTGCTCGCCACCTTCGCGAGCCTGCGTTGGGGGGAGATCACCGCGCTCCGGCGGTGCGACCTCGACCTGAAAAATCGGACGGTGCGGGTCCGAGCAGCCTTCGTGGAGCAGGCCAACGGGACGATGCTGCTCGGGCCGCCCAAGTCTCGTGCGGGTGTGCGGACGGTCGTGATCCCCGATGCGATCGTCCCCGACCTGATCAAGCACCTGGAGAAGTACACCGCAGAGCCCTCGGACGCTCTGATCTTCACTGGGGTCAAGGGCGGTCCGCTGCGGCGGAGTGGGTTCAACAAGATCACCCGGTGGAGCCACGTCGTGAGCGCGATGGGGGTCGCGGGGCTGCACTTCCACGATCTTCGGCACACGGGCAACCAGCTCGCGGCCGACATGGGGGTGTCGACCAAGAACCTGATGGCGCGCATGGGTCACGACAACGAGCGGGCGGCGCTGCGGTACCAGCACAAGTCCGCCAAGGGAGATCGCGCCATCGCCGATGGGCTCGACGCGTTGGTTCAGGCCGAGCAGGGCCGGGACGACGACGATGACGACGGGGCGGCTGGGGTGCTCGTGCCGGTGGCCTAATGGCACGTTAATGGCACGGAGCCCGCGGGAGGCCCTGGAACGACCGAGGCCCTGGCTGGAGACATCGTCTCTGACCAGGGCCTTCGGCTTGGAGCGGGTGACGGGAATCGAACCCGCGCTGTCAGCTTGGGAAGCTGAAGTTCTACCATTGAACTACACCCGCGTGGTTCGCCTTGTGGTGCGGGCGAACGGGGACATGCTACCGGACGGGTGGGGGTGCGTGCATGTCGGTTGCTCTCGCGGCGGGCTGGGGTGGGGAGGCGGTACCTTTCTGACGTGCTGCTTTCCGATGGCGATATCAGGTCAGAGATCGAGTCCGGGCGGGTGCGGATCGAGCCGTTCCAGCCGGAGATGGTTCAGCCGTCCAGTGTGGACGTCCGACTGGACCGGTACTTCCGGGTGTTCGAGAACCACAGGTACCCCCACATCGACCCGGCCGAGGAGCAGCCGGACCTGACCCGACTCGTCGAGGTGGCGCCGGACGAGGCGTTCGTGCTGCACCCCGGCGAGTTCGTGCTGGCCTCGACGTACGAGGTGTTCGGGCTGCCGGACGATCTGGCGGCG
Source organism: Spirillospora sp. NPDC052269 (assembly GCF_040679435.1). NCBI lineage: Bacteria > Bacillati > Actinomycetota > Actinomycetes > Streptosporangiales > Thermomonosporaceae > Spirillospora > Spirillospora sp. NPDC052269. The sequence continues at coordinate 50,061 of NZ_JBFAUU010000005.1, read as the reverse complement.
CGACTGGAGGGCAAGTCGTCGCTGGGGCGGCTGGGGCTGCTGACGCACTCGACGGCGGGGTGGATCGACCCCGGGTTCACCGGGCACGTGACGCTGGAGCTGTCGAACGTGGCGACGCTGCCGATCAAGCTGTGGCCCGGGATGAAGATCGGGCAGATGTGCCTGTTCCGGACGAACTCGCCGGTCGAGCACCCCTACGGGTCGGAGCGGTACGGGTCGCGGTACCAGGACCAGCGGGGGCCGACGCCGTCGCGGTCCTACGTGAACTTCCACGTCACGAAGGTCTGACCGAAGCACTCCGAAAGGCCGTCTACGCGCGCGCGTAGGCGGCCTTTTTGCGTTCTAAACCTTGATGAATCAATTTGTGACCGAGGTCACTTGAAGATGAAACTTTCTCGATATGCCGGTAAATTCGATCGACGCACGGCAACGCCGATTGGTTGACAGCCGGATCGCGTGACACCGATCGCACATCCCGATTGGCGCCGCTGTGCCGGGAGAGCCCCGCAAAAGCGCAAAGCACGGACAAGCGCAACTCGAGACGAGTTCCCCTGCCCGCGCTCAGGGTTCCGCACCGGGTGAGAACCCAGCGCGGTGCCCTGAACGCGTGCCTCGGCATCCGGCCCCAACTGGACGCCCGTGGGAACGAGAGAGGAGAACGTGTCCACACTCCGCGCGGAAGGCGTCTACAAAGTGTTCGGCCGCAAGGCCGGGGAGGCGATGCGCCGCCTGAAGGCAGGCGCGTCTGTGGAAGAGGTACGCGAGCTGGGGGTCACGCCCGCGGTCGTCGAGGTCGACTTCGACGTCCGTGAGGGCGAGATCTTCGTGGTGATGGGCCTGTCCGGATCGGGCAAGTCCACGCTGATCAGAATGCTGAACGGGCTGTCGGAGCCCACGTCGGGACAGGTGCTGATCGACGGCACCGACCTCACGCAACTCTCCGCCAAGGAGCTGCGCGAGGTGCGCCGGCGCAAGGTCAGCATGGTGTTCCAGCACTTCGCCCTCTTCCCTCACCGCACCGTTCTGGAGAACGCGGCGTACGCCCTGGAAGTGCAGGGCGTCTCGAAGGAGGAACGCCACAAGAAGGCTGGGAAGTTCCTGGAGACCGTCGGACTCGGCGGTTGGGAGGACAAGTTCCCGCACGAGTTGTCCGGCGGTATGCAGCAGCGCGTCGGTATCGCGCGAGCGCTCACCTCCGGCACCGACATCCTGCTGATGGACGAGGCGTTCAGCGCCCTCGACCCGCTCATTCGGCGGGAGATGCAGGAACTGCTGCTGGAGCTCCAGAACGAGCTCGGCAAGACGATTGTGTTCATCACGCACGACCTCAACGAGGCCATGCGCCTCGGTGACCGCATCGCCATGATGCGGGGCGGCCGGATCATGCAGATCGGCACCGCCGAGGAGATCCTGATGGACCCCGCGAACGACTATGTCGCGCAGTTCGTCGCCGATGTGGACCGTTCCCGTGTCCTGACCGCCAGCTCGGTCATGGAGAAGCCGGTCGCCGTGGTGAACCCCGCCGCGGGACCGCGCGCGGCCGTCCGGGCGATGCGCGAGGCCCAGGTGGCCGGCGCGTTCGTCATGGGCCGCGACCGCAAGCTCATGGGCGCGGTGTACGCCGAGCGGACGGCCCAGGCCGTCCGGGACGGCGCGACCACGCTGGACGAGCTGATCGAGGGCGGGCTGGAGCCCGTCACGCCGGACACCCCGGTCGCCGAGCTGTTCAGCGCGTCCGCCGAGAGCGCCCTGCCGCTGCCCGTCTGCGACGGCGCCGGCCGGCTGCTCGGCGTGATCCCGCGCGTGACGCTGCTCGCGGCGCTGGGTCAGGCGGCGAACAACACCGGCGAGAACCGCGTCGTCGTGGACGAGGCGGAGGTGATGGCCGATGCGTAAGATCCCCGTCGGCGACTGGGCCGACAGTGCCGTCAACTGGCTGACCAACCACGGTGAGCCGGTCTTCCACGCGATCAACGTGGTGATCGGCGGGTTCGTCGGCCATCTGGAGAGCGCCCTCCAGGCCCCGCCCGCGATCGCGTTCGCGCTGGTCGTGGCGATGATCGGGCTCTGGCTGCGGGGTCCGCTGGCCGCCGCGCTGGTGTTCCTCGGCATGATGCTGATCGACAACCTGGGCGAGTGGGACGCGGCGATGTCCACGCTCGCGCAGGTGCTGGTGGCGTCGCTCGCGGCGTTGATCATCGGCATCCCGGTCGGCATCCTGGCCGCGCGCTCGGCGCGGTTCGCCGCGGGCGTCCGGCCGGTGCTGGACTTCATGCAGACGATGCCCGCGTTCGTGTACCTGCTGCCCGCCGTGTTCTTCTTCGGCATCGGGCAGGTCCCGGGCATCATCGCGACGATGATCTTCTCGCTGCCGCCCGGCGTCCGGATGACCCAGCTGGGCATCAGCCAGGTGGACAAGGAGATGGTCGAGGCCGCCGACGCGTTCGGCACCTCGCCCCGGCGGACGCTGCTGCGCGTGCAGCTTCCGCTCGCGCTCGGCACGATCATGGCCGGCGTGAACCAGGTGATCATGCTGTCGCTGTCCATGGTGGTCATCTCCGGCATGGTCGGCGCGCAGGGCCTCGGCACCGAGGTGTTCGGCGCGATCACGCAGCTGGACATCGCGGGCGGCGTGAACGCCGGTCTCGCGGTCGTCGTCCTGGCGATCACCCTGGACCGGCTGACCGGCGCGCTCGGCGAGCGGCTGAACCCCGTGACCCGGCGCAAGCAGGCCGGGGTCCACACCCGCGGCTGGGACATGGTCCTGCACTACCGGCCGCGTCCGGCGTTCGCGCTGTCCGGCCTCCTGGTGGTCGTGCTGCTCGCGACCGGGCTCGGCGTCGCCGGGAACGGCAGCGGCGGTGGTGGCGGCAAGGGCAAGACCATCACGATCGGTTACATCCCGTGGGACGAGGATGTGGCGATCAGCCACCTGTGGAAGCGGACGCTCGAGAACAAGGGCTACAAGGTCAAGCTGGAGCAGGTGGACGCCGGTCCGCTGTACGCCGGCATGGCCAACGGCAACGTGGACCTGTTCCTCGACTCGTGGCTGCCCGCCACGCACGCCGAGTACTACAACAAGTACAAGGACAAGCTCGAGAACCTCGGGCCCTGGTACGACAACGCGTCGATGCAGCTGGCCGTCCTCAAGGACGACCCGGCGAACTCGGTCGAGGACCTGGCGAACGACCCGGGCCGGTACAAGAACCGGATCGTCGGCATCGAGCCCAGCGCGGGCGAGATGAAGATCGCCAAGGAGAAGGTGCTGCCGCAGTACGGGCTGGACGGCAAGTTCACGCTCCTGCAGAGCAGCACCCCGGCGATGCTGGCGGAGCTGACCCGCGCGTCGAACTCCAAGACGCCGATCGTGGTCACGCTGTGGAAGCCGCACTGGGCCTACAGCAAGTTCCCGATCAAGCCGCTGGCCGACCCGAAGGGCGCCTTCGGCACCGCCGAGAAGTCGTACATGCTGGCCCGCAAGGGCTTCAGCGCCGACTTCCCGGAGGTCACCGGCTGGCTGAAGAAGTTCAAGATGGCCGACCAGCAGCTGTTCCCGCTGGAGGACAACGTCATGAACAAGTTCAAGGGCCGTGAGCAGCAGGGCGTGGAGGAGTGGCTGAAGGCCAACCCGGACTTCATGTCCAAGGTCACCTCCTGACCCACGCGGATCCGCGTCGACACGGGGCCGTTCCTTCGGGGACGGCCCCGTCTCGCGTTTCAACACCCCCGTCTCGCGTCTTCCTCACTCGCCGAGGGTCATGATCCCCATGACGGCGAGCAGTCCCGCGCCCGTCGCGCACAGCGTGAGGACGCGCGGGTGGCGGCTGTGCGCCTCGGGCAGGATCTCCCCCGCCGCCAGGTACAGCAGGATCCCGGCGAAGAACCCCAGGTAGATGCCGAGGGCGGACTTCGGGACGGTCACCAGCAGCGTCAGCGCGGCGCCCACGACCGGCGCGACGGCGTCCAGGGCCAGCAGGATGATCGCCGGACGCCGGTTCGCGCGGTTCAGGGACGCGGCGGTGAAGGTGTTGAAGCCGTCGGCGAAGTCGTGGGCGATGACGGCAAGGGCCACGAACAGCCCGACGTCCCCGCCCGACTGGTAGCCGAGGCCGATGCTCAGGCCGTCCACCATGCTGTGGCCGACCAGGGCGCACGCCGCGAGGATCCCGATGTGGCCGCCCTTCCCGGGGTGCCCGTGGCCGTGCGGGTGCTGGTGCGGCGCGTACTCGCCCTCGTGCGCCTGGTGGATCGCGGAGAGCTGCTCGACCACGTGCAGGACCAGGAACCCGACGGCGAAGCCGACCATCGGCGCGTGGACGTGCAGGACGTGCTGGTGCGACAGCTGGAGCGACTCGGGGACGAGGTCGAAGGCCGCGACGCCGAGGATCAGGCCGCCCGCGAGGCCGAGGACGAGATGGCGGCGGTCGTGGACGTGCATCGCGACGAGCCCGCCGAGCAGGGTCATCAGCAGGGACGCCAGCGCCATCACGATCGCCATGCGTCCGGTCCTACCAGGGCGGCGGGACGGCGCGGGCGGGAACCGCGTCCCCCGGCCCCCATGATCTTCCAGGGATCTCTTGACCCGTGGGAACGGCGTCCGGGCCGCCGTTCTCCGGCGGCCGGGACCCGTATCGGCCCGAGGCGCGGACGGGCCGATACGGGTGACGCGTCCCACAGTACGGCGCGCCCCTGAAACGCGAAGAACTTTTCACAACGGTCCGATGACGCCGGTCCGGAACACGAACCGACCCGGAGCGCGAACCGGTCCTGGAAGGCGAACCGGTCCGGGACGCGAACCGGCCGTGGAAGGCGAAACGGTCCGGGACGCGAAACGGCCCCGGCCCGGAAGGATCCGGATCGGGGCCGTCGGGCCGTGCGCCCTGTTCGGCCGCTCAGGCGGCCGGGACGGTCAGGCCGTCACTCGGACGCGGCGGCGACGGGCTCGCCCTTGACGGAGCGGATGAGCAGCTGGGAGACGTCCACGACCTCCAGCGACTCCTTGGCCTCGCCGGCGTTCTTCTTCTCGTTGATGGCGTCGCCGAGCATCACGAGGCAGAACGGGCAGGCGGTGGAGACGGTGTCCGGGTCGGTGGTGAGGGCCTCGTCCACGCGCTCGGTGTTGATGCGCTTGCCGATGCGCTCCTCCATCCACATCCGCGCGCCGCCGGCGCCGCAGCAGAAGCCGCGGTCCTTGTGCCGGTGCATCTCCTGCGTCTGGACGCCGGGGACGGTCGCCATGATGTCGCGCGGCTGCTTGTAGACCTTGTTGTGCCGGCCCAGGAAGCAGGGGTCGTGGTAGGTGATCTTCTCCTCGATCGGGGTGACCGGGGTGAGCCTGCCCTCCTCGACCAGGTGCGCGAGCAGCTGGGTGTGGTGGACCACCTCGTAGTTCCCGCCGATCTGCGGGTACTCGTTCGCCAGGGTGTTGAAGCAGTGCGGGCAGGTCGCGACGATCTTCTTGACGCCCGCCTCGTTCAGCGTCTCGACGTTCTGCTGGCCGAGCATCTGGAAGACGAACTCCATGCCCAGGCGGCGCGCCGGGTCACCGGTGCACGCCTCCGCCGGGCCGAGGACCGCGAACTTGACGTCCGCGATGTGCAGCAGCTCGGCGACGGCCTTGGTGGTCTTCTTGGCCCGGTCCTCCAGGGCGCCGGCGCAGCCGACCCAGAAGAGGTACTCGGTGTCCTCGGGCATCTTGTCCTCGACGACCTGGACCTCGAAGTCCAGCTCCTCGATCCACTCGAGGCGCTTCATCTCGGACATGCCCCACGGGTTGCCCTTGTTCTCGAGGTTCTTGAGCATGACGCCCGCCTCGCTCGGGAACGAGGACTCGATCATGACCTGGAACCGGCGCATGTCCAGGATGTGGTCGATGTGCTCGATGTCCACCGGGCACTGCTCGACGCAGGCGCCGCAGTTGGTGCAGGACCAGAGGACGTCCGGGTGGATGACACCGTCCTCGGCGACCAGCTCGCGGTCCACCTGCATGGCGAGCTTCTGCTCGTCGGTGAACTTCTCGCGCTCCTCCTCGGAGGCGAGCATGTACGGAGCCTTGGCCATGGCGTGGTCGCGCAGCTCGAGGATGACCATCTTCGGCGACAGCGGCTTGCCGGTGTTCCAGGCGGGGCACTGCGACTGGCAACGACCGCACTCGGTGCAGGTCGCCATGTCGAGGTAGCCCTTCCAGGTGAAGTCCTCGATCTTGCCGCGGCCGAAGGTGTCCTCGTCGGGGTCGGCCTCCTCGAAGTCGAGGGGCTTGCCCTTGCTCATCATCGGCTGGACGGCGCCCAGGCCGTCCGGGCGGCGCTTGAACATGACGTTCAGCGGCGCGATGAAGATGTGCAGGTGCTTGCTGTTCACGACGATGACCAGGAAGACCAGCGCGACGCCGATGTGCAGCAGCAGGCCGACGGCCTCGAGGACGTCCAGGGTGCTGTGGGACATGCCCTTGAACAGCTGGCCGACCGCGTAGGAGAAGTAGGCGCCCTTGCCGTAGGACAGGTTGCCGTTGGCCCACTCGACGCCCCGGAAGAAGAACATCGTCCAGATCACGTTGAAGATCATGATCAGGATCAGCCACGCGCCGCCGGTGTGCGAGCCCTTGAACCGGGAGTCGCGGTCCAGCTTGGCCGGCGCGTTCTTCACCCGGATGAGCGCGAACACGCCGAGGCCGATGGCGCAGGCGAGGGCGATGGTGTCCTGGACGAACCCGATCGGCCCCCAGGTCTGCAGGCCCGGGATGTGCTTGTCCAGCCCGAACAGCAGGGCGACGCCCGCCTCGAGGTAGACGGTGATCAGCAGGATGAAGGCCCACATGACGGCCGCGTGCGCCGCGCCGGCGACGGTCCACTTGAGCAGCTTGCGCTGGCCCATGACCTCGACGACCTGGCCCTCGACGTCGCCCTTGCGGTCCCGCTTGACGGTCAGGACGCGGTCGGGGTCGGGCTGGCCGCTCTTGAACCAGTTCCACAGGAACAGCACCCGGCGGCCGGCGAGCGCCAAGGCGACCGCCGTGCCGACGAGGCCGATTATCAACGTCGTGGCGTAGAGCACTTGTTCCGTCCTCCTGGGTACGGGCCGTTGGCTGTCAGCGTAAGGGCTCGCGACATACCGCACTTCATCCGGGTCCCGAATACTACTCGGCAGTAGCTTACGTGCGACAGCCGTCCCGTCCGGACACGGAACGTCACCGGCCGACCGGAATATATTTTATAAGATCCACTCGCCGATGATTTCGGGCGACGGGTCCGGTCCTCCTCTGCGGAACATCCCGAGAAGAGGAGCATCAGATGGCCGTCGAGTTCGACTTCGAGGCCGCGGCGCAGCGCCTCAACGGCGTGCTGGCCGCGATCCCCGACGACGCGATGGACGCCGCGACGCCCTGCGAGGGCGTGTCGGTCGCCGCGCTGCTCGATCATGTGAACGGCTTGACGTCCGGCTTCGTCCTGGTGGCGCGGAAGGTCGTCCCGCCCGGGGCGTCGCGTCCCGGCGCGCCGAACGCGGAGAACCTGCCCGCCGACTGGCGCACCCGCATCCCCGCGCAGCTCAAGGAGCTGGTCGAGGCGTGGCGCGAGCCGTCCGCGTGGGAGGGGATGAGCGAGGCGGGCGGGGTGCCGCTGCCCACCACCGTCCTCGCCCGGGTGGCGCTGGACGAGGTGATCCTGCACGGCTGGGACCTCGCCCGCGCGACCGGTCAGCCCTATGACGTCCCGGCGGACGAGGCCGAGACCTGCATCGCGCTGTTCGCGGGCCTTCCCACCCCGGACGAGGACGGGCCGCGCCCGCCGCAGAACGCGTTCGGGCCGCCCGTCCCGATCGCGGACGACGCCCCGGCGCTCGACCGGCTCGTCGCGCGAAGCGGCCGCAACCCCGCCTGGACTCCGTAGCCCCACCTGGACCTCGTACCCCGCGAGGACGCCGCGCCCCCGCCAGTACGCCGTACCCCCGGGACGGCGTAGGCCCGTGGACGCCGTGACCGACGCCCGTGGGGCGGGGCTGTGGCCCCTGGGGCCGGGGGCCGGGCGCGGTCTCAGGTGCGTTCGAAGACGGCGGCCAGGCCCTGGCCGCCGCCGATGCACATGGTCTCCAGGGCGTAGCGGGCCTCGCGGCGGTGCATCTCGCGCGCGAGCGTGGCGAGGATGCGGGCGCCGGTCGCGCCGACCGGGTGGCCGAGGGAGATGCCGGAGCCGTTGACGTTGGTGCGGTCCCAGTCGGCGTCCGTGAAGCCCCACTCGCGCGTGACGGCGAGGACCTGGGCCGCGAACGCCTCGTTCAGCTCGATCAGGTCGATGTCGGCGAGGGTGAGGTTCGCGCGCTCCAGGGCCTTGGCGGTCGCCGGGACGGGGCCGATGCCCATCGTCCGGGGCGGGACGCCCGCGCGCGCCCACGAGACGAGCCGGACGAGCGGACGCAGCCCCAGCTCGGCGGCGCGCTCCGGGGTCGTGACGACGCAGGCGGCGGCCGCGTCGTTCTGGCCGGAGGCGTTCCCCGCGGTGACGGTCGCCTCCGGGTCGGCCTTGCCGAGGACGGGCCGGAGCCTGGCGAGGCCCTCGACGGTCGTGTCCGGGCGGGGGTGCTCGTCGGTGTCCACGATGACGTCGCCCTTGCGGGACGGGATCGTCACCGGGACGATCTCGTCCGCGAACCGGCCCTCGCGCTGGGCGGCGACGGCGCGCCGGTGGGAGCGGACGGCCAGCTCGTCCTGCTCCTCGCGGCCGATCTTGTACTCGCGGCGCAGGTTCTCGGCCGTCTCGAGCATCCCGCCGGGGACCGGGTGGTTCGCGCCGCCCGCGGTCGTCCGGCCCCGGGCGAGGGCGTCGTGGAGTTCGAGGGACGGCGTGCGCACGCCCCAGCGCGCGGACGTCGTGTAGAACGGCGCGTTGCTCATCGACTCGGTGCCGCCCGCGATGATCACGTCGGCGACGCCGGTCTGGATCTGCATCGCGGCGTCCAGGACGGCCTGGAGGCCCGAGCCGCAGCGGCGGTCGACCTGGCTGCCGCCGACCGTGACGGGCAGGCCCGCGTCGAGCGCGGCGACGCGTCCGATGGCGGGGGCGTCGGCGTTCGGGTTGCACCAGCCGAGGATCACCTCGTCGACGGCGTCGCCGGGCAGGCCGGTGCGGTCGAGCAGCGCGCGGATGACCGTGGTGGCCAGGTCGACCGGCGCGACCGCCTTGAGGGCGCCGCCGAAGCGGCCGATCGGGGTCCGCAGGGGCTCGCAGATCACGACTTCGCGCATGGACGGCTCCTCAGGACGCGGGGGAAGACGCGGAGAAAGTGGCGGCGGGGACGAGACGAACACATCGGGCTCTTGGCAGGGTATGCCGCGTACGGGCGGAGTCGCCGGACGGCGTTCCGCCTGACGGAGTCTGGAATTTCGTTCTGGAACGAGCCGAGGAGGCCGCGCGTGGAGCACTGGGCGGAACGGGCGACGACGGTCCGGGTGGTCGGCACCGGGATCATGGGACGCGGGATCGCGCAGGTGGCGGCGGCGGCCGGACTGACCGTCCAGCTCGCCGACGCGCGACCGGAGGCCGTGGAGGCGGCCGTCGCGTACGTGAGCGCGATGTTCGACAAGCTCGCCGCCAAGGGCCGGATGAGCGCGGACGACGCGACGGCGGCCAAGTCCCGGCTCGTCCCCCTGGACGACCCGCTGGCGCCCGCCGACCAGCTTGATCTCGTGGTCGAGGCCGTCCGGGAGGATCTGGCGACCAAGCAGCAGCTCTTCCAGGGGCTGGAGAAGGCGTGCCCGGAGACGACCGTCCTGGCGAGCAACACCAGTTCGCTGTCGGTGACGCGGATCGGCGCGGGGATGTCCGATCCGTCCCGGCTGGCCGGGCTGCACTTCTTCAACCCCGTGCCGCTGATGAAGCTCGCGGAGGTGATCCCAGGCGCGCGCACGGCCGCCTGGATCCCGGACGCGCTGACCGACCTCGTCCGGCGTTTCGGGCACACGCCCGTCCGGGCGCCTGACACCCCGGGGTTCCTGGTCAACCACGCGGGGCGCGGGCTGACGACCGAGGCGCTGCAGATCGTCGCCGAGGGGACGGCCCGTCCGGTGGACGTGGACCGCATCGCGCGCGACGTCCTCGGCCTGAAGATGGGCCCGTTCGAGCTGATGGACCTCACCGGGCTGGACGTCTCCCATCCCGTCCTGGAGACGATCTGGGAGGGATTCCATTATGACGAGCGGCTGCGGCCGTCCCACCTCACGCGCGCGCGGTATGACGCGGGCCTGTTCGGCCGGAAGGTCGGCGAGGGCTGGTACCGGTATGCGGACGGGGTGAAGGAGGAGCCGGCGGAGGCCGCTACCGATGTCCCGCCGTCCCCGGTGTGGGTCAAGGGCAGCGAGAGGCTGCGCAACATGCTGCGGGAGGCCGGAGTCGAGCTGAGCCTGTCCGGCGTGCTGCTGGACGTCCCTGGCGAGGGCGATCCGGTGAACGCGGGCCGGGACGCGTCCAGAACGCTCCGCGTCGACCCGACCGGCGGGTTCGAGAAGCGGATCGTCCTGGCCGTCCATCCGGGCGCGTCCCGGGACGCGGCGCGCGGCGCGCTGGCGGCGCTGGCGGCGACGGGCCGTCCGGTGACGGTCGTCGCCGACGCCCCGGTGTCCACCGCGCGCCGCCTGCTGGCGTCGATCGTCAACGTGTCCTGCGAGATCGCGCAGCGCGGGCTCGCCACGCCCGGCGACATCGACACGGCCGTCCGGCTCGGCCTCGGCTACCCGCGCGGCCCCCTTGCGTGGGGCGACCGCGCGGGCGCCGCGTCCGTCCTGTCCGACCTGCGCAAACTCGACGAGCGGACCGGCGACCCGCGCTACCGCGCGAGCCGCTGGCTGACCGACCGTGTCGCGCTCGGCCTCCCGCTCACCGAGCGCGGCACCTCACCTCAGAGCGTCTTCGGCATCGGGTAGTTCGGCACCTGGTCCGTCCAGCCGTAGGACCGGACGGCGTCGTAGTCCACGATGTCGCCGGTCTTGCGGTCGGCCCAGATCCCGCCGGGCTTGGTGAGGACGGTCTGCGTGGCGAGCAGCCGTCCGGTGCGGGTGTCGATGATCATCTGCACCTGGAGGCCCCGGTCGGCCGGGTTCTGGGACTTCTCGCGCAGGGCGAACGCCGTCCCGCGCCGACCGAGCGCGTCCATGACCGTGCCGAGGTTCCGCAGGTTCGGGTCCTCGGCCAGCAACCGGTACACCGCTCCGCGCGTGCGCGGGTCGACAGGGCCGGACAGGATCAGTTTGGCGTTGGCGAACAGCCAGTCCGTCTCGTTCGGGCCCCGCCATTCCGGCGGCAGCGTCCGTTCCAGGGCGGCCTTCAGCGCGTCGGGATCGGACGGCAGCGTCCGCAGATCGACCTGGGCCGGAGCGGTGCCCGGGCGCGAGGTGCCGGCCATCTGGGTCTGGAACAGGGAACCCTGCGCGAGCATCGACTTCGTCCACCGGAAGGAGTCCAACACGTTCGCGCGCGCGCCATCGGCCTTGGTGGTCCTGACGTACTTCTTGGACACCATGCGCTGGGTGATCCAGGCGTCCTCCTTCTTCGGGCCCGCGTCGTACTGGCCCGTCTGCCGGACGAAGTCGTACTCCTTGTGCTCCTCGACGAGCCGTCCGCCCAGCTGCTCCTGAACCGCCCAGTAGCGTCCGGTCTGGGGCGCGGGCTGCTTCTCGACGCTCTCGGCGGCGGTGAGCATCAGCCGGGAACCGGACGCGTCCGTGACGCCGGACGCGTCCGGCGCGCGCGGCGTCGTCCCGGACGACAGCAGCACCGCGCCCGCCACGGTTGCCGCCGCTCCCGCCAGGCCGAAGCCGCCGAACAGCGCGAAGCGCGGCCGGATCTTCGACACGCGTCGCCGCGACCCCGCCGATCCGGTCGTCTCGAAGGTCAGCTTGCGCCGTCCGTCCTGCTCACCGTGCGCGGAGGGTTCCTCCTCCAGCAGGGACACGATCATTCCGAGTTCGTCCACGGTCACTTTCCTTTCGTTGTGGAGAGGGCGGCGCGGAGCTTTCCCCGCGCGCGGTTGAGGCGGGAGTCGACCGTCCCGACCGGGATGGCGAGCGCGACGGCGATGTCGTCCCGGGCCAGGTCGGTGAAGGCGGCGAGGAGCAGCACGTCCCGCTCCTTCCGGGACAGCGCGCGCAGCGCGGCGGCCAGCCGGGGCTGGGCGAGCCGCGCGTCGACCGCGTCGGCGACGCGCTCCTCCGGGCCGTCCTCGGGACGGCCCGGACCGAGTCGCGCGAGCGTCCGGTACCGGCGCTCCTCGACCCGGCGGTGCTCCCCGACCAGCCGGGTCGCGATGCCGAACAGCCAGGCGCGGACCTCGCCGCGCACCGGGTCGTAGTCGGCGCGGCGGCGGAACGCGGTCAGGAACGCCTCGGCGGCGACGTCGTCCGCGGGCTCGGGGCCGAGCCGGGCGGCGATGTAGCGGCGGATCGCGGCGAAATGCCGGTCGTAGACGCTGGTGAACCGTTCCGGATCGTCACGGGACGCCGCGATGAGCTCCGCGTCGTCCACTATCGGTGGGGCGGACATGGGCAGGGGGTCCCCTTCGGTCGGTGTCATAGGTACTCCGTCCGCCGAGAAGAACCCTTCGGTGGGATTTCGGGATTTTCTCGTGGGCACGAGAAAACGCCCGCGCCCCCAGGAGGGCACGGGCGTTTCGTCGTCTGTGAGTGGTCAGAAGGGCAGCTTCGCCGTCGGGGTCGGCTTGCTGTTCGTCCAGCCACCCGACCGGACGATCCAGTAGAAGATCACCGAACCGGGCTTACGGGCGGCGTACGGACCGCCCGGCTCCGCCAGGATCAGCTGCTGGGACAGCAGCGCGCCGGTCTTCGGGTCGAAGATCAGTTCCTCCTGGTCCTTGTAGGTGCCCTGCTCGTTCTTCGGGGTGCCGAACTCGCCGGTCCGCGTCCGCTTCTCGGGATCGGCCCGCAGGGCGACGCCCTCGCGGCCGAGCGGATCCCGCACGTTCTTGACCGTGTGGACGCCGGGCTGCATCGCGAGCGCCCGCATCAGGCCCGATCTGACCTTCGGCGGCAGCGGCATGTCCTTCAGCGCATCACCCGCCGCGAGGACCTTCTGCCAGGGGGACATCTCGCGCGGCGGGATCCGGTCGGGGTGCGCCCGGTACTTCAGGACCTGTTCCTGCGTCATCGTGTCCAGGGACAGCGGGTCGATCGCGTTCATGCCGGTGAGCTTCGGGAAGAGGATCCCGGCGAGGGTGGACGGGTCGGTGGGCAGCTTCGCGAAGTCCTCGACGGTCATGGTCGGCAGCGGCTTGCCCATCTCCTTCTGGGGCCGGGGGCCAAGACGGGGGAACCGTCCGCCGCTGTCCTGTCCCCCCGAGTCCTTGACCCAGGCTGTGGGCTTGGACCTGTAGACGTAGTAGTGGTCGTTCGACCAGACGCGGAAGGACGACGGCGATCCGGCGCGCTTCCACGCCGCCTCGTCCTCCGGCGTCGCCGGACGGGCGGCCAGGTCGCGTCCCCAGAAGGCCGAGCCGTCCTTCCGCTTCGCGCCCACGTACTGGAGGATCTCGCTGTGCGCGCCGATGATCGCGTACGGACCGGTCTTCGGACGCTGCATGTACGACTGGCCCTGGATCTCGTCCGAGTACCAGTAGCGGCCGGTCGGCAGCAGGTCCGCCTTGGCGGCGACGTCCATGAACGCCCCGTCGGCGAGCGGCCCGCCGCCATGCGCGCCGGGCGCCCGGGGCGTCGCCGTCCCGGACGACATCATGACCGCGACGGCGGCGGCCGCGCCCGCGAGCGTCAGCCCGAAGCCGGTGAACAGGGCGGGACGGGGCAGGGAGAAGCGGCGCGCGCGGCGGCGGGCCGGACCGCGCGCCTCGGCCTCCAGCAGGGCGCGTCCCTCGGCGGTGGTCTCTTCGGTGGGGTCGGCGGCGAGCAGCCTGAGGGCGTCGAGTTCGTCCATGATCACTTTCCTTCCGCGGTGGTGGACAGGACGGCGCGGAGCTTCCCGCGCGCCCGGTTGAGGCGGGAGCCGACCGTCCCGTACGGGATGCCGAGGGCGGCGGCGATCTCCTCGTGGCTGAGATCGGCGAGCGCGACCAGCAGCACGACGTCGCGTTCCTTGGCGGACAGGCCCCGCAGCGCGGCGGCCAGCCGGGGCTGGACGATCCGCGCGTCCACGGCGGCGGCGACGCGGTCCTCGTCCCCGCCGTGCGGACGGTCGACGCCGACGCGGGCGAGCGCCCGGTAGTGGCGTTCCTCGGCGCGGCGGTGCTGGGCGACCAGGCGGGTCGCGATGCCGAACAGCCAGGCGCGCACCGCGCCGCGTCCCGGATCGAAGTCCGCGCGGCGGCGGAACGCGACCAGGAACGTCTCGGCGGCGATGTCGTCGGCGGCCTGCTGACCGAGCCGTCCGGAGACGTACCTGTAGACCGCGGTGTGGTGACGGTCATAGACGCCGGTGAACCGCTCTGGCTCGCTGAGAGAGGCCGCGACGACCCAGGCGTCGTCCTCCACGGCCGGTGGAGCGCTCATGGCACGGGGGTCCTTCCGGTCGGTGTCACCTGTACTCCGCCGACGAACCGGATCACTTTCGGCGCGATCGAAGAATTTCTCGTGCGCGCCCCGGTCCCGTGCACGGGGCCGGTCCCGTCCTCCCAGGGCAGGGGGCCGGCTCCTCCCTGAGGAGGGTTCGTCCCCGAGAAACCCGGAGACCGGGAACGGGAATAGGTCGCTCAGACGTCCTGTTCTTGAGACAGCAGCAAAGTTGAGTCCGCTCGACTCAAGTCATTTGACAAGAGATCCCCAGGGCGGCACTCTGACACACAGCGGAAAACTCACGCCGGACGCGAGGCCCCCCGGGCCGTCCGCACCGGCGAAGGCCTAGCAAGATCCACGGAGGACGAGACATGGGACGTGCGGTCGGCATCGACCTCGGGACGACCAACTCGGTCGTCGCGATTCTGGAGGGCGGCGAGCCCACGGTGATCGCCAACGCGGAGGGGTCGCGGACCACGCCGTCCGTCGTCGCCTTCGCCAAGAACGGCGAGGTCCTCGTCGGTGAGGTGGCCAAGCGCCAGGCCGTCACCAACGTTGACCGCACCATCCGGTCGGTCAAGCGTGAGATGGGCACCGACTGGAAGCAGAAGATCGACGACAAGGAGTTCACGCCGCAGCAGATCTCGGCGTTCGTCCTTCAGAAGCTCAAGCGGGACGCCGAGTCCTTCCTCGGTGAGACGGTGACCGACGCGGTCATCACCGTGCCCGCCTACTTCTCCGACCACCAGCGCCAGGCCACCAAGGAGGCCGGCCAGATCGCGGGACTGAACGTCCTGCGCATCATCAACGAGCCGACCTCGGCCGCGCTGGCCTACCACCTGGAGAAGGAGAACGAGGCCACCATCCTGGTCTTCGACCTGGGCGGCGGCACCTTCGACGTGTCCCTGCTCGAGGTCGGCGACGGCGTCGTCGAGGTCAAGGCGACCTCCGGCGACAACCACCTCGGCGGCGACGACTGGGACAACAAGGTCGTCGACTGGCTGGTCGAGCGCTTCAAGAACGCCAACGGCGTCGACCTGTCCAAGGACAAGATGGCCCTCCAGCGCCTCCGCGAGGCCGGCGAGAAGGCCAAGATCGAGCTGTCCAGCTCGTCCGAGACGCAGATCAACCTGCCCTACATCACGGCCTCGGCCGAGGGCCCGCTGCACCTGGACGAGAAGCTCACCCGCGCCGAGTTCCAGCGCCTCACCAGCGACCTGCTCGAGCGCACCAAGGCGCCGTTCCAGCAGGTGCTGAAGGACGCGAACATCAGCGTCGAAGGCATCGACCAGGTCGTCATGGTCGGCGGCTCGACCCGCATGCCCGCCGTCAGCGAGATGGTGAAGGAGCTGACCGGCGGCAAGGACCCCAACAAGGGCGTCAACCCCGACGAGGTCGTGGCCATCGGCGCGTCCCTCCAGGCCGGCGTCCTGAAGGGCGAGGTCAAGGACGTCCTCCTGCTGGACGTCACCCCGCTGTCGCTCGGCATCGAGACCAAGGGCGGCATCTTCACCAAGATCATCGAGCGCAACACCACGATCCCGACCAAGCGCTCGGAGACCTTCACCACGGCCGACGACAACCAGCCGTCCGTGGAGATCCAGGTCTACCAGGGCGAGCGCGAGATCGCGGCGTACAACAAGAAGCTCGGCACCTTCCAGCTGACCGGCCTGCCCCCGGCGCCCCGCGGCGTCCCGCAGATCGAGGTCACCTTCGACATCGACGCCAACGGCATCGTGAACGTCTCCGCGAAGGACCTCGGCACCGGCAAGGAGCAGTCGATGGTCATCACCGGCGGCTCGGCGCTGCCGAAGGACGACATCAGCCGCATGATGGACGAGGCCGAGAAGTACGCCGAGGAGGACCGCAAGCGCAAGGAGGAGGCCGAGGTCCGCAACCAGGCCGACACCCTCGCGTACTCGACCGAGAAGTTCCTCCGCGAGAACGGCGACAAGGTCCCGGACGAGCTGAAGACCGAGGTCGAGGCGGGCGTCGCCGAGGTCAAGAAGGCCCTGGAGGGCACCGACGTCGAGGCGATCAAGACCTCGGCCGAGAAGCTCGCCCAGACCAGCCAGAAGATGGGCGCCGCCATGTACGCCCAGAACCCGGAGGGCGCAGCCCAGCCGGGCGGCGAGCAGGCCGGCGGCGCGGCGGGCGACCAGCCGCAGGACGACGAGGTCGTCGACGCCGAGATCGTGGACGACGAAAAGCCGAAGGGTGAGGCCAAGTGACCTCACCCCGTGAGGAACACGACGGCCCGGTGATCCGCGACCGGCGGCGCATCGACCCGGAGACGGGCAAGGTCCGGGAGGCGGGGGCGGACGAGACGTCCGCCCCGGCCCCCGAGGCCCCAGCCGCCGAGCCGGTGAGCGGAGAGGCCGCCGCGTTCAAGCAGCAGCTGGCCGAGCGCACCGCCGACCTGCAGCGGCTGAAGGCGGAGTACGACAACTACCGCAAGCGCGTCGAGCGCGACCGCGTCGCGGTCCGCGAGCAGGCGCTGGCGAGCGTGCTCGCCGAGCTGCTGCCGGTCCTGGACGACATCGGCCGGGCCCGCGACCACAACGAGCTGAACGGTGGGTTCAAGTCGGTCGCCGAGACGCTGGAGGGGGCGACGGGCAAGCTCGGCCTGGAGCGCTTCGGCGAGAAGGGCGAGCCGTTCGACCCGACGGTGCACGAGGCGCTGATGCACTCCTACTCGGCCGAGGTCACCGAGACCAGCGTCGCGGACGTCCTCCAGCCGGGCTACCGGATCGGTGAGCGCGTGCTGCGTCCCGCGCGGGTCGCGGTCGCCGAGCCGCAGGACGGTGGCGACGACGCCGAGCAGGCCGAGAACGACCGGCCCGAGTAGCGGTCCCCGCCCGGACGACCGTCCGGGCGGAGGCGGCGGCCCGGGTTCGCCGCCGGACCACGGTCCCGGCGGAGGCCCGGGCAGCGGTCCCGGCAGAGGCTCGGGCAGCGGTCCGGGCGGAGGCCGCGGGCCGATCGGCAAGACCCGTTCCGGGCCGTCCTCCCCCAGCGCGGGGCGCGGGACGGCCCGGGGCACCCACCGGCAGCAGACAGAGGAAGACGCGGAAGGCGAGGATCTGTGAGCACCAAGGACTACCTCGAGAAGGACTACTACAAGGTCCTCGGTGTCTCGAAGACAGCCTCGCAGGACGAGATCAAGAAGGCGTACCGCAAGCTCGCCCAGCAGTACCACCCGGACCGCAACAAGGGCGACGCCGACGCCGAGGAGCGCTTCAAGGAGGTCTCCGAGGCGAACAGCGTCCTGTCGGACACCGGGCGCCGCAAGGAGTACGACCAGGTCCGCTCGATGCCGAGCGGGTTCCGGGGCGCCGGCGGCGGGCAGGGCGGCGGCTTCGGTTTCGACCTGGGAGACCTCTTCGGGCAGGGCGGCACGACGCCGGGAGGCGCCGGGACGCACGGCGCCGGGGAGCGTATAGGAGACCTGTTCGGCGGCCTGTTCAACCGCGGCGGCACCCGCACCGGCACGTCCGCGCGGCGGGCCCGGCGTGGCGCCGACGTCGAGACCGAGGCGACGCTGTCGTTCGGCCGCGCCATGAGCGGCACGACCGTGTCGCTGAAGCTGACCAGCGAGGCGGCCTGCCCCACCTGCCACGGCACCGGCGCGAAGACCGGAACCGTCCCGCGGGTGTGCCCCAACTGCGAGGGCACCGGGCAGGAGACCCGCAACCTCGGCAACTTCGGGTTCAGCGAGCCCTGCCACATCTGCCGCGGCCGCGGCCTGGTCGTGGACGACCCGTGCCCGACCTGCAGCGGCAGCGGCCGCGCGACCGGCACCCGCACCATCCAGGCCCGCATCCCGGCGGGCGTCGCCGACGGGCAGAAGATCCGCCTCAAGGGCAAGGGCGCGCCCGGCGAGAACGGCGGCCCCGCGGGCGACCTCTACGTGAACATCAAGGTCACGGCGCACAAGGTGTTCGGCCGCAGCGGTGACAACCTCACCCTGACGGTCCCGGTGACCTTCCCCGAGGCGGCGCTCGGCGCGGAGATCAAGGTGCCGACGTTCCAGGGGCAGCCGGTCACCCTGCGCGTCCCGGAGGGCACGCCCAACGGGCGGACGTTCCGGGTCCGCGGGCGCGGCGCGGCCAGGCGCGACGGCACCAAGGGCGACCTGCTGGTCACGGTGGACGTCCAGGTGCCGGACAAGCTCGACGACCAGACCCGCACGGCGCTGGAGTCGCTGCGGTCGTCCGGTGAGGGCGACGACCTGCGCGGCGGACTGCTCCGGCAGGCCGGGGAGGAGTAGTGCACCATGGATCCCTTCGGCGATGACACGCCGGTCTATGTGATCTCGGTGGCGGCGCAGCTGTCCGGGCTGCACCCGCAGACGCTGCGCACCTACGACCGGCTGGGCCTGGTGTCCCCCGGCCGCACCCAGGGCCGGGGACGCCGCTACTCCATGCGCGACATCGTCGCCCTCCGCGAGATCCAGCGGCTCTCGCAGGAGGAGGGCATCAACCTGTCGGGCATCAAGCACATCCTGGAACTGCAGCGCGAGGCCGCGCGGCTCGGCGACGAGCTCCAGCGCGCCCGCGAGACCCTGCAGGACCTCGCCAACGAACTCGAATCGACCCGCGCGGTCGCGGCGCGCCTCGCGCAGCAGCGCCGTCGCGGTGAATCCGGTGACGCTCCCGGGGGAGACCTCGTGCCCATCCGCGCGACGGGCGTGGTCGTCTGGCACGAGCGGGGCCGGGACCACTGAGGGGATAGCCGAACATGGACTACAAGCTCACCCAGAAGTCCCAGGAGGCGGTGTCGCTCGCGGTGCGCCGCGCGGCCGCCGAGGGGAACCCGCAGGTCGAACCGCCGCACCTGCTCGTCGCGCTGATCCAGCTGACCGACGGCACGGCCGTCCCGCTGCTGGAGGCCGTCGGCGCGGACTGGAAGGCCGTCCGCAGCCGGGCCGAGGAGCAGCTCGAGGCCCTGCCGAAGGCGGCGGGCTCGACCGTGTCGTCCCCGCAGATGTCGCGGCAGCTGATCGTCGCGGTGAACACCGCCGCCAACCGCGCCCGCCAGCTCGAGGACGAGTACGTCTCCACCGAGCACCTGCTGGTCGGCCTCGCCGCCGACGGCGGGCCGGTCGCCGGGCTGCTGAAGGAGTACGGCGCGACCCCGAACGCGCTGCTGGAGGCGTTCGAGAAGGTCCGCGGGCACGCCCGCGTCACCTCCGAGAACCCCGAGGAGACCTTCCAGGCGCTGGAGAAGTACGGCGTCGACCTGACCGAGGCCGCGCGCGAGGGCAAGCTCGACCCGGTGATCGGCCGCGACACCGAGATCCGGCGCGTGGTGCAGGTGCTGTCCCGGCGCACCAAGAACAACCCGGTGCTGATCGGCGAGCCGGGCGTCGGCAAGACCGCCGTCGTCGAGGGCCTCGCCCAGCGGATCGTGGCCGGTGACGTGCCCGAGTCGCTGCGCGGCAAGACGCTGGTCTCGCTCGACCTCAGCGCGATGGTCGCGGGCGCCAAGTACCGCGGCGAGTTCGAGGAGCGGCTGAAGGCCGTCCTGCACGAGATCAAGGAGTCCGAGGGGCGGGTCGTCACGTTCATCGACGAGCTGCACACGGTCGTCGGCGCGGGCGCGAGCGAGGGCTCGATGGACGCCGGCAACATGCTGAAGCCGATGCTGGCCCGCGGCGAGCTGCGCATGATCGGCGCGACCACGCTGGACGAGTACCGCGAGCGGATCGAGAAGGACCCGGCCCTCGAGCGCCGGTTCCAGCAGGTCTTCGTGGGCGAGCCGTCCGTCGAGGACACCGTCGCGATCCTGCGCGGGCTGAAGGGCCGGTACGAGGCGCACCACAAGGTGCAGATCAACGACTCGGCGCTGGTCGCCGCCGCGACGCTGTCCGACCGGTACATCACCTCCCGGTTCCTGCCGGACAAGGCGATCGACCTGGTGGACGAGGCGGCGTCCCGGCTGCGCATGGAGATCGACTCCCGGCCGGTCGAGATCGACGAGCTGCAGCGCTCGGTCGACCGGCTGAAGATGGAGGAGATGGCGCTCGCGAAGGAGACCGACGCGGCGTCCGCGCAGCGTCTGGAGCGCCTCCGCAAGGACCTGGCCGACAAGCAGGAGCACCTGAACGTCCTGAACTCCCGTTGGGAGAAGGAGAAGGCCGGGCTGAACCGCGTCGGCGAGGTCAAGGAGCGCATCGACGCGATGCGCGGCGAGGCCGAGCGGGCGCAGCGCGAGGGCGACTACGAGACCGCGTCCCGGCTCACCTACGCCGAGATCCCGCAGCTCGAGAAGGAGCTGGCCGAGGCGTCCGCCGAGCAGGACGACCAGGCCAACGCCATGGTGAAGGAGGAGGTCGGCCCGGACGACGTCGCCGACGTCGTCGCGTCCTGGACGGGCATCCCCGCCGGCCGCATGATGGAGGGCGAGACCGCCAAGCTGCTCCGCATGGAGGACGAGCTGGGCCGCCGCCTCATCGGCCAGCGCACCGCCGTGACGGCCGTGTCGGACGCGGTCCGCCGCGCCCGCGCGGGCATCGCCGACCCGGACCGTCCGACCGGCTCGTTCCTGTTCCTCGGCCCGA
This sequence comes from Spirillospora sp. NPDC052269, assembly GCF_040679435.1. Classification (NCBI taxonomy): domain Bacteria; kingdom Bacillati; phylum Actinomycetota; class Actinomycetes; order Streptosporangiales; family Thermomonosporaceae; genus Spirillospora; species Spirillospora sp. NPDC052269. Next base: position 28,996 of record NZ_JBFAUU010000005.1, on the reverse strand, counting down.
CCGGCGTCGGCAAGACCGAGCTCGCGAAGGCCCTGGCGGAGTTCCTGTTCGACGACGAGCGGGCGATGACCCGCATCGACATGTCGGAGTACTCCGAGAAGCACGCGGTGGCCCGCCTCGTCGGCGCGCCTCCCGGCTACGTCGGCTACGAGGAGGGCGGCCAGCTCACCGAGGCCGTCCGGCGGCGCCCGTACTCGGTCGTCCTGCTGGACGAGGTGGAGAAGGCGCACCCCGAGGTCTTCGACATCCTGCTCCAGGTCCTCGACGACGGCCGCCTCACCGACGGCCAGGGCCGCACGGTGGACTTCCGGAACACGATCCTGATCCTGACGTCCAACATCGGCTCGCAGTTCCTCGTCGACCCGGCCCTGGAGAACGGCGCCAAGCGCGAGGCGGTCATGACGGCCGTCCGGAACTCCTTCAAGCCCGAGTTCCTGAACCGCCTGGACGACGTCATCGTCTTCGACGCCCTGTCCACCGACGAGCTCACCCGCATCGTCGACCTGTCGGTCGACCGCCTGGCCCGCCGCCTGGCCGACCGCCGCCTCCACCTGACCGTCACCGAAGCCGCCCGCGAGTGGCTGGCCCTGACCGGCTACGACCCCCTGTACGGCGCCCGCCCGCTCCGCCGCCTCGTCCAGACCGCCATCGGCGACCGCCTGGCCAAGGAACTCCTCTCCGGCGCCATCCAGGACGGCGACGAAGTCCGAGTCGACCTGGACGAACCCGCCGACACCCTCACGGTCACCCCGGTCCGAACCCCAGCCACAACCTGACCCACCGCCGAAAGGGGCGTCCGACCGGGCGCCCCTTTCCCATGCCCCTACAGCGGGAAACGGCAGACCTCCGGAACACGCACGGCGGTCAGCGCTGGACGCGGAGTTCCTCGGTGGCTTCCTGGAAGGCGTCGGCGGCCTGGTCGAAGTAGTCGAACAGCAGCGCCTGCTGCTCCGGCGTGTACCCCTGGATGATCGCGCCGATCCGCTGCCGCACCGGCGCGAGCGCCTCGTCCAGCCCGGACGGCTGCGCGACCAGCTCGACGATGACCTTCCGCCGGTCCTCCGCGTCCGGCACCCGCCGCGCGTACCCGGCCTGCTCCAGCCGATCGACCAGCCGAGTCGTGGGCCCGGTCGTCAACCCGGCCCGCCGCCCCAGCTCCCCCGGCGTCAAGGCCCCGAACAACTTGAGGATGTTCAGGGCATAGAGATCCGTGGCCCCCAGATCAACGGCCTTCGCACTCGCCTGCCCATGCAGCATCAGCGCACTCATGTACCGCTGATAAACCGCCGACGGATCAGCCACCAACCCCACCCCTCCCAACAGAAAAACTTCACAAAGGAAGCAACTTCCCCAAAGAAGCTACCACGCCACCCCCTCCCCCTCCCCCCGAACGCGCAACACCCACCCGAACACCACGCGCCGCCCACGAGCACCCGCACCGACACCACGCCCCAGCAGACGCAGCACACGGGGCAGCCCGAACACGCAGCCCCAGACGGACACCACGCGGCCGCCGCGCGTTGCCCTCGAGCACCCGCGCTGGTGCCGCATCCCAGTGGGCGCAGTGCACAGGCGACGCGGTGCGCCGAGGGGGCTGTGAGCGGGTGCGCGGCGCGGTGCTGGGGTGGGCGGCGCGTGCTGGTGGGTTTGGTTTTGGGTGCTGAGCGGGGGCCACGTCCGGGCGGGAGGGGTCTCCGAGTGGACGGTCCGAGCGGGGACCGCGTCGGGGTGGTCGCTGGTCAGGGGCGGGTGGGGTGCATGCCGTCCAGGAAGCGGTCCAGGCCGTAGTCGAATTCGTCCTGGGGGATGTTGAGGTTGGGGCGGGCTTCGCGTTGGGCCTTGTAGAGCCTGGCCAGGCGGGGGTGGGACTCCATGGCGTGTTCCATGGCGGGGCGCATCTGCTCCAGCCACTGCTCTTCGGTCTGGCCACTGCGGGCGAGGGCCAGGAGCCAGGCGGCCTCGGACGTCGTCCAGCCGATGACGTAGGCGAACAGCGCCTTCACGGCGCCGTTGCCCTCTTCGAGGGCGAAGCCGGCATCTTCGAGCAGGCCGAGCATCTCGTCGGTGAGCCGGGAGACGTTGGGGCCGAGGTAACTGGAGCCGACCAGGCCGAGGATGGGCGCGACCCACGGGTGGCGCAGGATCATCTCGCGCATCTCGTGCGCCAAGGCGCGGACGGCCGGCCGCCACTCGGCGGGGTCATCGAGGACGGGGACGCGCAGTTCGCCGTAGATCTCGTCCACCACGAGCTCGAGCAGCTGGTCCTTGTTGGCGACGTGCCGGTAGAGGGACGTCGCGCCCGCGTTCAGGGCCTGGCCGAGCTTGCGCATGCTCAGCGCGTCCACACCCTCGGCGTCCAGAAGCCTGATCGCCTCGGCGACGATCTGCTCCCGACTCAGTGTCGGACGGGCGTTCCGGGCCTTCTCCGGACGCGCCCAGACCGAGGAGATCACCTGGTCGTCGGCCATCTGCGGCCCCCTTTCGGATCGGCTCCCAGCCTAGCGCACGCCGTACCCATTGCGCACAGCGTTCCGCCATGCGTACAGTGTTCCCAATGACGCGAACACTGTACGCACCGGGAGATGAGATGAACCGCAATCCACGACGCTGGTGGATCCTGCTGGTGCTCTGCCTGAGCACCCTGGTCCTGGTCGTCGACAACATGGCGCTGAACGTGGCGATCCCGCCGCTCACCGAGGACCTCGGGGCCGGCGCCCAGGACATCCAATGGATCCTGGACTCCTACATCCTGGTCTTCGCCGGCCTCCTGCTCACCGCGGGCAGCCTGTCCGACCGGTTCGGCCGCCGCCGGGTGATGATCATCGGACTGGCGCTGTTCGGGGTCGCCTCGCTGGCGGCCACGCTCGCCGGGTCGCCGGGGACGCTGATCGCCGCGCGGGCGGTGATGGGCGTCGGCGGCGCGCTCGTCCTGCCCAGCACCCTGTCCATCCTGATCACGGTGTTCGACGAGGACGAGCGGCCGAAGGCGATGGCGGCCTGGGGCGTCGTCTCCATGGTCGGCCTGGTCGGCGGCCCGATCCTCGGCGGTGTCCTGATCGCGCACTTCTGGTGGGGCGCGGTCTTCCTCATCAACGTTCCGATCGCCGCCGTCTCCATTCTCGCCGCCGCCGTCCTGATGCCGGAGTCCCGGGGCCCGTGGCGCAAGCCCGACCCGCTGGGCATGGTCCTGTCCGCCGGCGGGATGGTCGCCCTGGTCTGGACGATCATCGAGTTCCCGAAGAACGGCATGGACGCGCACACCCTGGCCGGCGGCGCCGTCGCCGTGGCCGCCCTGGCCGGCTTCGTGGCCTGGGAGATCCGGGTCGAGTCGCCGATGGTCCCGCTGGGGCTGTTCCGCGACCGGGACTTCGCCGGCGGCAGCCTCTCGCTCACCCTGGTCGAGATCGGCAACGGCGGGCTGCTGCTCGCGCTCACCCAGTACCTGCAGTTCGTCCTCGGCTACTCGCCCATGAAGACCGGCCTCTCCTTCATCCCCGTCGCGATCGCGGCCCTGGTGTTCAACGGCCTCGGCGCGGGCCTGGTCGGCAGGCTCGGCAACCGGATCACCGCGGTCGCCGGCCTGCTGGTCGTCGCCGCCGGGTTCGGCACCCTCGCCACCGTCTCCCCCGGAGACGGCTACTGGCCCGTCGCGATCGGCCTGTTCCTCATGGGCGCCGGCAGTGGCCTGTCGATGCCCGCCACCATCGGTGCGCTGATGGGCGCCGTCCCCGAGGAGCACGCCGGGGTCGGCTCGGCCCTGAACGACACCATCCAGCAGGCGGGCGCCGCGCTCGGCGTCGCGCTCCTCGGCACCGTCCTCACCAGCGCCTACGGGACGGCGATGCCCGACGGCACGCCCGAGCAGGCCCGCAAGTCCATCGGCGACGCCCTCGCCCTCGCCGCCCGGAGCGGCGACTCCTCCCTGGCCCACGAGGCCCGGGACGCCTTCACCACGGCCATGGGCACCACGTTCGTCGCCAGCCTGGCCGGGGTCGTCTCCGCGACCGTCCTCGCCCTGTTCGTCCTGCGCGGCCGCACCGCCGCCGCCAACGCCGACGCGACCGACACCGCCGACGCGACCGAGACGGCCGTCACCGCCGACGCGAGCACCGCCACCGACGCGGCCAGTGTCACCGCCCACCCGAGCGACACCCACCCGAGCAACACCCACCCGAGCGACGCCGCCCCGACCGACAGCGCTGCCCCGATCGCCGATGACGCCGCGGCCACCGCGAAGGCGACGGCCTTCGCCGGGAACGCGACGACCGGCGCGACGGACGCCGAGCCCGTGACCGCGACCTTCGAAGTCACCACTGAGAACCCCTCTCCCGTCCGGTAGTCCTGAGTCCGGGCCCGTCCCCCCTGGACGGGCCGCACAGATCCAGCCTGGCCGGACGGAGCCCCCGCTCGAAAGCCGGTCCCCAACCTGTGGATAACTCCCGCTGAGCCGCCGATCCGCCTAAGGACGGCGGCTCAGGGCTGCGCGTGGCGCGCGACGGCCTGTCGCGCGATCGTCTGGACGGGGTTCGGCGGCGGCGGCAGCACCCCCGCCGCCAGGACGGTCCCCAGCAGCGCGCCGATCAGGATGACGCGACGCGGACGGACCTCGGTGCGGCTGTTCTCCCTCATGCCATCGAATCTAGGGACGCGGGCACGCGGGAGACATGGGACCAGCACCCCAAACCCATGGTGGGGCCAGCCCCACCATGGGTGAGTAGGAGTACCTGGCAACACTCACCCGACACATAGCCCTTCCTAGTAGAAATAGGGACGTGCCTGTACTGATCGCTCCAGACGCACGGGTCCGGGTCTCGTTTCTCGCCGCCATGGAGGAGTTCCGCGCGGAGGGCCGTGGCGCCCCCGAGGACGACAGCTGGCTCGGACGGGACATACGCCTCTTCAGCGGCGTGTGGGACGAGCCGGAGCCGTTCGACCGCTTCGTCCACCACGTCCGTTCGCTGGCGCTGGAGGAGACGCCGCGTCCGCCCGAGCACGTCCCCACGACGATCCTGTGGTGGGTGGACGGGGACGAGTTCGTCGGACGGCTCACCCTCAGGCATCGGCTGAACCCCTGGCTGCTCGAGTCGAACGGGCACATCGGATACGACGTGCGGCCGTCGGCCCGCCGTCGCGGGCACGCGAGCGCGATGCTCCGATCCGTCCTTCCCATCGCGCGCGGGCTCGGCATCGAACAGGTGCTCGTCACGTGTGACACTGACAACACCGCGTCACGTTCCGTCATCGAGAGGAACGGCGGTGTCCTGGAGGACCGTCGTGGGATCAAGCTGCGCTATTGGGTCCCCTGCGCGCACACGGCCTGACGAATTCACCCCTTTCCCCGCTCTCACCATGGCGGACACGGAGGAGAAGTCGAACCTGCCAACCCATGGACGGGGATGGCTCGCATCCAGTAGAGAGGCGGGTTATGACCGCTTTGGTACTTGGACCGCTCCTCCGGCATGTCGGCGAGAACACCGCGACCGTGTGGGTGGAGACCGACCGTCCGTGCCGGGTACTCGTGCGCGCGGGAGACGTGGAGGTGGGTGCGCAGACGTTCACCATCCACGGACACCACTTCGCGCTCGTCGAGGTCGGCGGTCTCGCTCCCGGCGCGCGTGTTCCGTACCAGGTGGAACTGGACGGCACCCGCGTCTGGCCCGAAGAGGGCTCCGCGTTCCCCGCCAGCCAGCTGCGCACGCTCGACCCGTCCGGCACGCTCCGCGTCTCGTTCGGCTCATGCCGCCGCTCCCCGGACCGTGAGGGCAAGCACGGCTTCGACACCCTCTCCGCTCTCGCGCATCACCTCACGCACGCGGACGCGACATGGCCCGACATCCTGCTCATGGTCGGCGACCAGGTGTACGCGGACGAGCTCGACCCGGCTATGCGCGAGATCGTGCGCGCGCGACGCGGCGCCAACGGACACAGCGCCCCCGCGACCACCGGCGCTCCGACGAACCTCGGTGGTGGCGCTCCTGCCAACACGCTCGTCGCGAACGGCGCGTCCGCACCTACCGGCCTTGTGGAGACGAAGCCGTCCGCCGAAGCATGCCCGGACGATGAGATCGCGAACTTCGAGGAGTACACGCACCTCTACCGGCTCGCATGGCGCGAGGATCCGGCCGTGCGTTGGCTGCTGTCCACGGTGCCCTCGCTCACGGTGTTCGACGACCACGACATCCGCGACGACTGGAACACCTCCTACACATGGCGACAGCAGATGTGGGCACTGCCCTGGTGGCGGGACCGCATCGTCGGGGGCATCAGCTCGTATTGGGTGTATCAGCACCTCGGCAACCTCTCGCCTGAGGAGCGCAGGGCGAACGAGTTGTTCGCAGCCGTCCGCGAGGTGTCCGCAAACGACGGCGACAGCGGCAAGATCCTGGACGAGTTCTCCGAGCGCGCCGACCGTGAACCCGCGACGGCGCGCTGGAGCTACGCGCACGAGTGGGGAGGGACGCGCCTGGTCGTCGTCGACAGCCGATGCTCGCGGCTGCTGACGCCCGAACGTCGCGGCATGCTCGACGACGAGGAATTCGACTGGCTGGACAGTCAGTTCCAGGGCGGCGTGGACCACCTGCTGGTCGCGTCGTCCCTGCCGTACCTGCTCGCGCCCGCCATCCACCACGTGGAATCGTGGAACGAGGCCGTCGCCGAGGGCGCCTGGGGCGCGCGCGCCGCGGGCGTGGGGGAGAAGATCCGGCAGGCCGCCGACCTGGAGCATTGGGCCGCGTTCGAGCGGTCCTTCCGGGAGGTCGCGAACGACGTCCTCGCCGTGGCGCGCGGCGAGCGGGGTGCCGCACCCGCCACAGTCGCCTTTCTCTCCGGCGACGTCCACTACTCCTACCTGGCCCGTGTGACCGCCCCGGACGCGTCGTCCGAGGTCGTACAGGTCGTGTGCTCGCCGCTTCGCAACCCGCTCCCCAGCAAGTACCAGTGGGCGAACCGTTTCGCGTGCGCGCGAGGCACAGGTGTGCCGTTCCGTTGGCTCGCTCGTTTGGCACGCGTTCCGCGCCCGCCGCTGCGTTGGCGCGTCACGACCGGTCCGTGGTTCGACAACGCGATCGCGACGGTCGAGTTGACGGGGCGCGACAGTCGCGTCCGATGGGATTCGCCTAGCGCGGCCACGGAGATGACGCAGGTGTCGACGGTCTCGATAACCCGATGAGGTGAGTCCGTTCCGCCCCCTCTCGCATCGGAACGGACACCCCACGACACTCCACGCTCTCTAGGGAGACCAAGGACGACGCCCTGCTCCTCGGCGTCGTCACAGTGAACGCGCCTATGCGGAGCTGAGTTCCACACCGATATCGCGCGTTCACCTAGGCCTTCTGACGTGCTCAAACCACGGGCACACCATGCTCTGGTCATGAGCCCAGAGGACGACTCACCCGCTTTGAACGATGTGTCGGGAGTTTCCGTAAAGATCATGGACGAAGCATTAGGGACCGACCGGAACGGCTGGTAGCGTCCGCGCAGGAGTTGCCCGTCCGATGGACGGGCCGCGCGCCGGAGCGCTGGCACCAGGAGGGCTCGCGTACGGCGGACTGTCGTGAAAGAGTGTCGAATCGCCGTATTGGCCTACCGGTCTTACGGGCTTCACTACGCTAAGAACGCCCGGGGTCTTCGACCGGCCCACGTCCGAGAGCCAGGAGGGCGGGCCCGATGAGGGGAACCCTTACCGACCTCGCCGCCGGGTGGGAGCCGCATGAGGTCCCGTGTTGACGAAAGGCGGAGCCGCATGGATCGCTGTGCGCTGTTCGTAGACGCCGGCTACCTGCTGGCTGACGGCGCCATGGCGGTGCACGGCACCCGCCATCGCGAGGCCGTTTCGTGGGACTTCGGCGGCCTGCTGCAACTGCTGGGCAACCTCGCGCGCGAGCGGACGAGCCTGCCCATGCTGCGCTGCTACTGGTACGAGGCCACGGTCGAAGGACGCCGCGCGCCCGAACACGAGTCGCTCGCCGACCTGCCCGGCCTCAAGCTGCGCCTCGGCCGCATCCGCCCGGGCCGCCGCGAGGGCGTCGACACCGAGATCCACCGCGACCTGATGGCGCTCGCCCGCAACGGCGCGCTCGCCGACGCGGTCGTGGTCAGCGGCGACGAGGACCTCGCCCAGGTCGTCGCGGACGCGCAGGACCTCGGCGTCCGCGTGACCGTCGTGCACGTCGCCGTCGACGGCAACTGGACGATCTCGCGCGTGCTCCGGCAGGAGTGCGACGACCTCATCGAGATCGGCTCGAGCCACCTGCGCCCGTACGTCAACCTGCTGACCGGCGTGGACGGCGCGAGCACGGGCGCCTCCACGACCACGCCCGGCCCGCTGTCGAACGGCAACGGTCACGGCGGCGTCGGCACCGGAACGCTCAGCCCGCTCCAGTCCAGCACGCACAGCAGCCCGCCGCCGTCGTCCCCGATCACCCCCGCGCCCGCGAGCCCGTCCGGCCTCGGCAGCCTCGGATCCGGCATGCCGAGCCTCGGCGCGGGCACTCCCCCGCCGCTCGGCGCGAGCGGCCTCGGTGTGGCCGGGCTCGGCTCGTCGGCACCCGGACTCGGCGCGTCCGCCTCCGGGCTCAGCTCGACCCCGCCCGGCCTGAGCGCGCTGAACGCCCTCGGGACGAGCAGCCTCGGTTCGTCCGGCGCCTCGAGCTCGCCGACGAGCACGCCCTCCCCGCTGCACGCGGCGCCCACGCCCGGCCCGTCGGCCGCCAAGAGCCCCTCGGCGACGCCCACGCCGCCCGGCACGCCGCACTACAGCTCGTCGCCCATGACGCCGCCCACGACGCCTCCGCCGTCCGTGACGTCGCAGCCGCACGGTCCGTACACCGGTCCGCAGCAGATCTCGCCGCTGCCCGTCCCGGCGCAGAGCGCGCCGAGCCTCTCGGACGCGGTGAAGGCCGCCCACCAGGAGGGCCAGGACTTCGGCGAGTCCGTCGCCCGCGACGCGCCCGCGCTGTGGCTCGAGGCCGTCCTCGCGCGCAAGCCGCGCATGCCCTCCGATCTGGAGGCCCGCCTACTCCAGGGTTCGTCGCTCCCCATCGACTTCCTGCTACACGACGAGGTCCGGCACGCCCTCCGCCGCGGTTTCTGGGACGCCCTGGAACGCTCGCGCCGCTGATCGCCGAAGCGGTCGTTCCGGACACACGCCCGAGTGCTGTCACCAGCGGTGCCCGCGACCGTCACCTCACGGTTTCGACCCGCCTTGCCCGCGTTCACACCCCCGATGACCTGCGGGAAACGCGAATTCATCAGCGATCATCCGAGATTCGCCCGCTTCGGGTGTGCGGCGCCGGGTAGCGTTGAGGCGTGACGCATGTGACGGAAGACGATCTCGACGATCTGGAGTTCGACACGCTGCGCACGGGCGACCACATCACGGCGGCACGGCGGCTGGCCGAGCTCGCCGACGCCGTTTCGGGCGGGGTGTCGCGCGCCAACGTGCTGCTGCGCGCCGGCGAACAATGGCAGCACGCCGGCGAACCCGACCGCGCCGCCCAGTTCTACCGCCGCGCGGTGGAGGACGGCGGCGAGACCTACGGAGACCCGCGCGCGTATCTGGCCGACGCCCTGTTCGAGCTGGGACACGTCGCCGAGGCGCGTGCCCTGGTGAGCGACATCCGGGCGGACGAGCCACGTGACCCCGAGGTGTACCGGGCGGTCTCCGAGACGCTCTACGCGCACGGCGACGTCCTGGGCGCGCACGAGTGGTCGACGGGCGGTGTGGACGTCGTCCTGGTGCTGCGCGACCGGGCCGCGGGGAGGGTCCCCGCGAAGCCCGGCGCCGAGGCGGTCGATCCCGACGACGTGGCACTCGCCGAGGACAGCCTGGAGGCGCTGCTGCGGCTCCGCTATCGCGCGCGCATGGACCTCGGGCGTCCCGAGGACGACTACGACGCGATGCTCGACGACCTGCTCAAGAACGCCGACTCCTGACCCGCAATCCTCAACTCATATCCCTTCTGACCTGCAAAACAGGGCCGTCCGGCGAAGCCGAGGCGGCCCTGTCCGCTGTTCTGTCAGAGGGTGGCGATAAGTTCACTGAGGGTTTGGGCGACGGCCGCGGGCGGCTCGTGCTGGACGACCGTCCAGCCGCGCAGCGACGCTTCGCGGACGGCCCGGTCGTGCGCGTCCGCGTCGTCCCGGGGTGGGGTGGCGGTGCGGTCAGCGTGGGTGCGCAGGTAGCCGCACGGCGCGTCGGGCCAGTCGGCGGGCACCGGCGCCGGTGGTCCTGCCTTGGCCTGCCCGGACGGCGTGCCGTTCTGGTGGGGAACCCGGCCGTTCACGTGGACGTGCGGGTGCGCGTCGCCGGGTCCGTGCGCGTTGGCGTGCACATGGGCCGGTGCGGGCGACTGGCCGGTCTCCATGGCGTGTGAGTGGTTCTGGAAGGCCCTGGCGGTACGAGGAAGGGAGGCGTCCACGAAGACGTAGCCACCGACTGGACGGTGCGCCGCGCGCTGTGCCGTGGCGATGGCCGGCAGGAGGGGACCCGCCGAGCCGTGGCCGACGAGGACGAGCGGGACGTTCGGGGCGGTCGCGGCGATGATGAGCGAGGCGCGGGCGACGTAGCGCACGCCGTCCAGGTCCGGGATGTCCGGTGCGACGACGTCGAGGCCGTACGAACGCAGCATCTCCGGCAGGTCGCCCCAGGCGTCCGCGCCCGCGTGCGGGGTGTGCAGCAGGACGAGGGTTCCGGGCGTCACGTCTGCCTCATCCTGACTCCGTGTGGACCGTGCCTGACCTGGCGTGGAACGCGCCCGGCCGCGCGCGTGCCGCGCCTGGCTCCGAGTGGATCGTGAACACGGTCGGCCGCGCTCTCGTCCTCGCGTTGGCGGGCGGGGCGCGACGGCCGTCGGCTGCCCACCGTACACGCCCGGGCCATCGACACGCCGCGCGCAACGACGGCCCCCACGTGATCAACCGCACCGCCGACACCGATGCCCCAGCGCGAACATCGGCCTCGCCCCAGATGTCCACCGCACGCGAGGCCCACGGCCACGCCCTCAGCAGTCGCACCGGCCACACTCCAGCGGTCGCCGCGCCCCCACCAGCCCCCCTCAACGGCCGCACCTCTGCCGGTCGCGCCCCCAGCGGTCACGCCCTCGCCGGTCGCGTCCTCAACGGTCGCGTCCTCGGCGGTCGCGTCCTCGGCGGTCGGGTTTGGGCGGGTGTGTTCGTCGGGGTGCGGCAGGTGGAGTTTGTTAGGAGGCGGACGTGACGTGGGGGCGGCCGCGCTTCACGACCAGTTCGGTGCTGGCCAGGTTGCGGATGTCGCGGAGCGGGTCGTCGGCGAGGATGAGCAGGTTGGCGAGCTTTCCTGGCTCGACAGTGCCCATCTCGTGTTCGGCGGCCAGAGCCCGCGCGCCTACGAGGGTCGCAGAGCGGATCGCTTCCAGAGGCGTGAATCCACAACGTTCGACTAGGAACGCGGCCTCGTCCAGGACGGGTGGGTACTCGCGCTCTGGGTCAGGGTCGCTGTCGGTGCCCGTCGACACGTCGACTCCTGCGCGGTGGGCCTGTGCGGTGAGGACGGCGGCGAGCTCGCCCGAGGGAGACTCCGCGTCCCACATGCTGCCGGTCGCGTCCAGGACGGTTCCTCGTGCGCGCATGTCGGCGAACAGCGCAGCCACGGCCGGATGGGAGCCGTCGAGGAAGCGCGCGTGGTCGATCGTGGGCTTGTCGGCGTAGGTCGTGAGCGGCCGGGACGGCTCCTGGAAGGCCATCATCGTGACGTGCGAGACCGAGTCCACGCCCGCGCGGACGACCTCGGCGGGCGTGGCCGGGAAGACGGCCGCGTGCGCCCAGACCCGCAGGCCCTGCCGGTGCGCCTCGGCGGTCAGCGCCGCGACGGTCTCGCCGGGCAGGTCGGCGTAGATCTTGATCGCGGTGGCGTGGGTGCCGCGCGCGAGCGCGACCGCGAGCCGCAGGTCGGTGTCCGGCGTGATCGCCTGCATCCAGGGCACCGCGCCGGGCGTCTCCCCCTGGCTGACCTGCACAGTCCGCGGATCATCGAAGAAGGACGGCCCGGCCGTCAGCGCCGCGTACCGGACGTCCGGCGCGGCGATCTCGCCGACCCGGGCGGCGCGCGCGAGGTCGGCGATCTGGCGCAGATCGTCGGCCATGATCCGGATCGCGGTGACCCCGCCGCGCAGGTCGCGGCGCAGTGTCGCCTCGGCGAGCGGACGGTCCGGCGGCGTCGCGAGGTGCTGGTGGGTGTCGATCAGGCCGGGCAGGACGAAGCGTCCGGCGAGGTCGACGACCCGCGCGCCCGCCACCCCCACGAACGCGTCCGGGGCCACCTCCGTGATCCGTTCGCCGGACACCACCACGCTCGTCCCCGGACGGGCCGGGGCGCCGGTGCCGTCCACGAGCACGCCGCCCCGGTAGACGACGGTCTCGGAAGGGGGCGGCGGGGAGTACGGCGTCGGGGCGCCGGGCAGGGAGGCACTCACGCCACCATCATGGACCGCAGGTCAAGGGCCGTCCTCGCCACCCGGCCGCACACCGCTGTCGCGCACCGCGTCTTGGTGTCCGGTGCGCGGTCCGGTGCGGGCGGGGCAATAAGGTGCTCAGCGTGAGCGATCGTGATGACCTGCTGGAAGAGATCAAGGCCAAGGCCGTCGTGCACGGCGACTTCGTGCTGTCGTCCGGACGGCGCGCGTCCTGGTACGTGGACCTGCGCCGGGTCACCCTGGACGGCGCCGTCGCGCCGCTGGTCGGCCGGGTGATGCTGGACGCCACGTCCGACCTGGACTACGACGCCGTGGGCGGGCTCACGCTGGGCGCCGACCCGGTCGCGACCGCGATGCTGCACGCCGCCGCCGCGCGGGGCCGCAAGCTGGACGCCTTCGTCGTCCGGAAGGCCGACAAGCAGCACGGGCTGCAGCGCCGCATCGAGGGCCCGGACGTCGCCGGACGCCGCGTCCTGGCGGTCGAGGACACCTCCACCACGGGGGGCTCGGTCATGACGGCCGTCGAGGCGCTGCGCGAGGCGGGCGCGGAGGTCGTCGCCGTCGCCACGATCCTGGAGCGCGGCGCGGCCGAGCGGATCGCCGCCGAGGGCCTGGAGTACCGCCACCCCTACGCCGTCGCCGACCTCGGCCTCGACTGAGCGGCACCGGGGCCACCGGCGCCGGAACGACTCCGGCGGGTGATCGGCATGCGACCGGTCACCCGTCCGTCAGCACTTGTCGACGAACCAGGTGCCCCGCTGGCCGCTGGCCTTCCGCGGCTGGACCTTGCCGCAGATGGTGACCTGGACGGCCCCGCCGTCCGCGGCGACCACGTTCAGCGGCGCTTCGTCGATCTTGCGGCCCTCCCCGGGATTGAGCATGCCCTGGGCCAGCACGTGGTTGGATCCCGCGACCGTCACGAGGACGTTGGTCGCCGAGGACCCGACCACCTTGATGACCAGGGGTGTCGAAGCGCTCGCCTTCTCCCCGCCCGACTGCTCCGCGCCGTCCGGGGCCGTGGCCCGGACGGACGGACGAGGCTTCGCGTCGCCCCCGGTGTTCACCGCGTTGAACAGCGCGATGCCGCCGACGACGAGCAGCGCCACGACGGCCACGACGGCCAAGGCCGCGAGGAGAATGCGCGCTAGACCACGAGGGTCCGACCGATGACGTCCCACATGCGGAGGTTAGCGATAACTGTCGCCGCTGAGCGACGGGCGTGACTGTTCAGGGCCATTCTTGTTCGGACCGTTGCCGGGGCCGCCGCGGTGCTTACCCTTCTGAGGGCGGCCCCCGTCCGGCCGTTCTGCGGGCCCGCCACCGCCGTGACCAGCGCCATAGCCGCCCGCGCCGTAACCGGCGTCCGCGCCGCCGCCGTAACCGGCTCCCTGGCCGCCGCCGTAGCCGCCGCCCTGATTTCCATAGCCGCCTTGGCCGGGCGCCTGGTTTCCGTACCCGCCGCCCTGCGGACCGCCCTGACCACCCTGCGGACCGCCCTGACCACCCTGCGGACCGCCCTGACCACCCTGGCCGCCATAGCCACCCTGCTGGCCGCCGTAACCGCCGCCGCCCTGACCACCCTGGTAGCCACCGCCCTGGCCGCCCTGGTAGCCGCCGTAGCCGCCCGGCTGGCCCGCGCCCTGGCCATAGCCACCGCCGCCCTGGGGAGCGCCGTAGCCGCCGCCCTGACCGCCACCGCCGCCGTAGCCGCCGCCCTGGCCACCGCCGCCGTAGCCGCCGTGACCTCCGCCATAGCCGCCGCCGTCATAGCCGAAGCCGCCGTTGCCGCCGTCCTGGTCGCCGCCACCGCTGTTGCCGCTCTCGGCCTTGGGCTTGCCCCGGCCCTTGATGACCTCGCGGGCGACCGGGATCATGGACGCGACGACGGCCAGCAGCACCACCGGCAGGACGTACTTGTCGATGCCCTTGACGCGCGAGCCCAGGTAGTGACCCGCGACGACGATCGACTCGGTCCACAGCACCGCGCCGACGACGTTCCAGATGAAGAACGTGCGGGCGGGCATCTCCAGCGTCCCGGCGAGCGGGTTCAGGAACGTCCGGACGACCGGGATGAAGCGGGCCAGGACGACCGCCTTGGCCGGGCCGAACTTGTTGAAGTAGTACTCGGCCTTCTGGACGTGCTCGGGCCGGATGATCCTGGAGTTCGGCCGGTCGAACAGCTTGCGGCCGTACCTCGCGCCGAGCCAGTGCCCGACCTGCGCGCCGGCGATGGCGCACACCGGTGCGCCGATCATGAGCATCGGCAGAGACATCTGGGGGATGCCCGCGCCGTGCGCGGCGGTGGCCGTGCTGAAGAGCCCCGCCGCGAACAGCAGCGTGTCGCCGGGCAGGAAGAATCCCACCAGCAGGCCCGTCTCGGCGAAGATGACGGCGAAGATCCCGAACACCCCGAAGGCGGAGATCAGGGAGTGGGGATCGAGAGGATTCAGGGCGAGGTCCACGCGGCGAGCCTACCCGGACAGCCTTGTACGGCCGGTGTAAAGCGGAAGCCGATCTTGACCGATTTGTCCATTGACACCCCGGCCCAGCCCCCGGAGTGGCCCGATCCATGGAATTCGAGATACTGGCCAGGTGGCGCCACCCCCGCGGGTCGGGCCAGGACCGAACACACGACAGCACGCTGTGCCGCCGGGATCCGGCCGGAAAGGACGCTGAACCATGCCCATCGCCAGCCCTGAGGTCTACGCGGAGATGCTCGACCGCGCCAAGCGCGACGGCTTCGCCTATCCCGCGATCAACGTGACGTCCAGCCAGACGCTGAACGCCGCGCTGCGCGGTTTCGCGGAGGCCGAGAGCGACGGGATCGTCCAGGTCTCGACCGGTGGCGCGGAGTACCTGTCCGGTTCGACCGTGAAGGACATGGTCGTCGGCGCGACCGCCCTCGCCGAGTACGCCCGCGTGGTGGCCGACAAGTACCCGGTCAACATCGCGCTGCACACCGACCACTGCCCGAAGGACAAGCTGGACGGCTACATGCGTCCGCTGATCAAGATCTCCCAGGAGCGGGTGGCGCGCGGCCAGGAGCCGCTGTTCCAGTCGCACATGTGGGACGGCTCGGCCGTGCCGCTGCCCGAGAACCTCGAGATCGCGCAGGACCTCCTCGAGCAGTGCCGCCGGGCCAACATCATCATGGAGATGGAGATCGGCGTGGTCGGCGGCGAGGAGGACGGCGTCGCCAACGAGATCAACGAGAAGCTGTACACGACGACCGACGACGCCATCGCGACCGCCGAGGCCGTCGGCCTGGGCGAGCAGGGCCGCTACATCCTCGCCGCGACCTTCGGCAACGTGCACGGCGTGTACAAGCCGGGCTCGGTGAAGCTGCGTCCCGAGGTCCTCAAGGAGATCCAGGACGCGGTCGGCGCCAAGTACGGCAAGCCGAGCCCGTTCGACCTGGTCTTCCACGGCGGCTCGGGCTCGTCGCTGGAGGAGATCCGCGAGGCGGTGTCCTACGGCGTGGTGAAGATGAACATCGACACCGACACCCAGTACGCGTTCACCCGCCCGGTGGCCGCGCACATGTTCAACCACTACGACGGCGTCCTGAAGGTCGACGGCGAGGTCGGCAACAAGAAGCAGTACGACCCGCGCTCCTGGGGGAAGGCCGCCGAGACGAACATGGCCGCCCGCATCGTCACCGCCTGCGAGGACCTGCTCTCCGCCGGCAAGAAGATCAAGTAACACCGCACGCGTCCCGCCGACGGGGCCCGGCCGCCTCCACGCGCCGGGCCCCGTCCGCGTTCCCCTCCGCGCTCTCCCCTTCCGCGGTTCTCTCTCTCCCCCCCCGCGGTTCCACCGTCGCGGGTCCGCCGTCGGGGGTCCGCCGTCGGGGGTCCGCCGTCGGGGGTCCGCCGCCGAGGCGTTCTTCGCGCGGCCGGGCCGTGCGCGAGTTCCCGTCCGCGTTTCCCCGTTGGGGTTCGGACGATCCGTTCGGCGGGCGGGAGGGGCCGCTCGACTTTTCGGACGGTCCGCCCGGCGCATCCGTGCGGATCCGCCGGTTCGAGGCCGTTCGGGTGAGGGCGTGCCCGGATAGGCTCGGTGCGTGGCTCTCCCCCGCACGTACGAGGACCAGAACTGCTCGATCGCCCGCGCTCTGGAGATCGTCGGCGACCGGTGGACGCTGCTGGTGATCCGCAGCGCGTTCGAAGGCGTGCGCCGGTTCGACGACTTCCAGGAGGCCCTGGGAGTGGCGCGGAACGTCCTCACCGACCGGCTGTCCCGGTTGTGCGAGGAGGGGCTGCTGCGGCGCGTCCGGTACCAGGAGCGGCCTGAGCGGTACGAGTACCGGCTGACCCGGAAGGGCGTCGAGCTCTGGCCCGCGATGATGACGCTGCTGCTGTGGGGTGACCGGCACTACGCCCCGGACGGCCCGCCGGCGCTGATCCTGCACAAGGGCTGCGGCGGTGCGCTGACCTCGCGGATGACCTGCGGCTCCTGTGGCGAGGCCCTCGGCCCGACCGACGTGGAGATGCACTCCGGCCCCGGCACGCCAGCGGCCTGACCCGACCGGCCGACGATCCGACGCAGGCCGACTCCCTGAAAGGGTTGTCTGACGCAACTCATTGCTGTGCAATGGGTTTTGTGAAGCAACTTACAGTGCCGCATCTCGCGGACCTCCGGATCCGCCCGTTCGGGGCCGGCGACGAGGCCCGGCTGCGCCGCATGTCCGGCGCGCTTTCCCGGGGCAGCCTCTACACGCGCTTCTTCTCCGGCACGCCCCGCGTCCCCGAGACGTACGTGGCGACGCTCGGACGGCTCGACCACTGGAACCGGGACGCCCTGGTCGCGCTCCGCGACGACACGATGGTCGGGATCGCCGAGTACGCGCGCGTGGCGTCCCGTCCGGACGAGGCGGAGGTGGCCGTCCTCGTCGCGGACGAATGGCAGCGGCACGGCCTCGGCGGCCTGCTCACACGCCTGCTGCTGCCGCTGGCCGTCCGGCGCGGAGTGACCGCGTTCCGGGCGGACGTCGTGAGCGCCAACACCGGCGCGGTGGCGCTGATCCGGCACACCTGGCCGTCGGCCCGGTCCGTCCGGAGCGGCGAGACCTCGACCTTCCACCTGCCCGCCGCGACGCCCGCCCCCGCACCGGCCCCGTCCGCACCGGCCCCGTTTGCACTGGCCTCGTCCGCACCGGGGCTCCCGGTTCCGGTCCCGACCGGAACCTCGACGGGAGGGTGACCCGGGTTGTTGGCGGCCGGGCCCTCCCACCTACGATGACCGGCATGACCCAGAACCTGCTCGGCGGGCCGCCACCGACCGAACTCCCGGACCACCCCGAGGCCCGTGAGGCCCTGGAGAACGGCGTCGATCCGTTCGAGGTGGCCGCGCGCCATCCCGAGTTCCCCGGCGCGTGGGCCGAGCTGGCCGACCGCGCGTTCGCGCGGGGCGGGGTGATCGACTCGTACGCGTTCGCGCGCACCGGTTACCACCGCGGCCTCGACCAGCTGCGCCGGGCGGGCTGGAAGGGCCAGGGGCCGGTTCCCTGGGAGCACGAGCCGAACCGCGGCTTCCTGCGCTGCCTGCACGCGCTGGGCCGCGCCGCCGCCGCCATCGGCGAGGACGCCGAGGCCGAGCGCTGCCGGACCTTCCTCCGGGACAGCAGTGAGACGGCCGCCAAGGTGCTGGCGGAGAACGCAAAGTAAAACCCGGTTGAGCCCGTCCCAGCGGGCTTTCGGCCCCCTGCGCCACGACGTGCGGTTTCTTCGGCTCCCCGCTGCGGGTACGATTTGATCGCAAGAGGCCCCTTCGCACTTGCGATCAGGGGCCTTCGTCGTGGGAAGGATAAGTGGCATGCCGGCCATCGTTCTTGTCGGAGCCCAATGGGGAGATGAGGGCAAGGGCAAGGCCACCGACCTGCTGGGTGGCGACGTCGACTACGTCGTCCGCTACCAGGGTGGCAACAACGCCGGCCACACCGTGGTCATCGGCGACAAGAGCTACGCCCTGCACCTGCTCCCGTCCGGAATCCTGTCGGACGACGTGGTGCCCGTCATCGGCAACGGCGTCGTGATCGACCCGGCCGTGCTGCTCCAGGAGATCGACGGGCTGGCCGAGCGCGGAGTCTCCGCCGACCGCCTGCTGATCTCGGCGAACGCGCACCTGATCATGCCCCACCACCGGGCCCTCGACAAGGTCACCGAGCGGTACCTCGGCAAGGCCCGGATCGGCACCACGGGCCGCGGCATCGGCCCGGCGTACGCCGACAAGATCAACCGGATGGGCATCCGGGTGCAGGACCTGTTCGACCCGAACATCCTCACCCAGAAGCTCGACCTGTCGCTGCGCGAGAAGAACCAGGTCCTGACCAAGGTCTACAACCGGCGGCGGATCGAGACCGGCCCGATCGTCCAGGAGTACCTGGCCTACGGCGAGCGGCTGCGGCCGTACGTCTCCGACACCACGCTGGTGCTGAACAAGGCGCTGGACGACGGCAAGGTCGTGCTGCTCGAGGGCGCGCAGGGCACGCTGCTCGACATCGACCACGGCACCTACCCGTTCGTCACCTCGTCCAGCCCGACGGCGGGCGGCGCGTGCGCGGGCTCCGGGATCGGCCCCACGAAGATCACCAAGGTGATCGGCATCCTCAAGGCCTACACGACGCGCGTCGGCTCGGGCCCGTTCCCGACCGAGCTGCTGGACGAGTGGGGCGAGTTCCTCCGCACGACCGGCGGCGAGTACGGCGTGACCACCGGCCGCGACCGCCGCTGCGGCTGGTTCGACGCGGTGATCGCCCGCTACGCGACCCGGGTGAACGGCATCACCGACTACTTCCTCACCAAGCTGGACGTGCTGTCCGGCCTGGAGCGGATCCCGGTCTGCGTCGCCTACGAGATCGACGGCGAGCGGGTGGAAGAGCTGCCCGCGAACCAGACCGACTTCCACCACGCCAAGCCCGTCCTGGAGTACTTCGACGGCTGGCAGGAGGACATCACCGGCGCCACGACCTTCGAGGACCTGCCGAAGAACGCCCAGGCGTACGTCCGGAAGCTGGAGGAGCTGTCCGGCGCGCCGATCTCCGCGATCGGCGTCGGCCCGGGCCGCGAGCAGACCCTCCAGCTCCGCTCCCTGGTCTCCTGAGGCCGCGGTAGCCGGGTCGGGGCCGTCCTGAGGCGGTCCCGGTGTCCCAAACCCTTTTCCGGGCGTCTCCGCGGAAGCGGGGGCGCCCGGATCTGTTCCAGGCCGCCGGGCCCGCTTCCAGACGGGCCGGGCCAACTCCAGACGGGCCGGAACCGTTCCAGGCGGGGCGGGTTTCGTTCCTGACGGTCCCAAACCGTTCAACGGCATCTCACCGATCGTCCATCGCGGGATAGGGGCCGCCCGGTAGGTTTCGGCCGTGACGTATTTCGGGGGGACTGTGGAGATCCACGGTCATCGGGGCGCGCGCGGGCTGCGCCCGGAGAACACACTGCCCGGGTTCGCGCACGCGCTGGAGCTCGGCGTCCACGCGATCGAGTTCGACGTCGGCCTGACCTCCGACGGCGTGGTCGTCTGCAACCACGACCAGATGCTGTCGCCCGGCAACCTCTCCGACACCGCCCCGGCCACGGCGGGCGACCCGCTGTTCCCGTATGTCGGCCGCAGGCTGCGCGAGCTGACGTTCGAGCAGGTCAGGACGGTGGACGCGGGGGTCCGCACGCCGCTGGCGTTCACCGCGACGCAGCGCTCCGTGCCGGGCACGCCGCTGCCGACGCTGGACGAGGTGTGCACGCTGCTCGGGGCCGTCCCGGACGTCGGGCTCGCGGTCGAGCTGAAGACCGACCCCGGCTGGAGGCCCCGCGCGATCGACCGCCTCACGGCCGGTGTCGCCGAGGTCCTGGACGCGCACGGCCTGACCTCCCGGTCACGGCTGCTGGGGTTCGACTGGCGGGTGCTCGCCTCGGCCGCCCGGTTCGCCCCGGGCGCCGGACGGGTGGCGCTGGTCGAGCGGAAGACGCTGCTCCCCGGGACGGACTGGCTGGCGGGCATGCCGCCGGAGGACCCGGTCGGCGTCGCCCTCGCCGCGGGCGCGACCGTGCTGTCGCCCGAACACGACCTCGTCACGTCCGCGCTGGTCGAGGACGCCCAGGCGCTCGGCCTGCCGGTCACGACGTGGACCGTGAACGACCCGATCGACATGGGCCGCCTCACCGATCTCGGCGTGGACGCGATCGTCACCGACCACCCGGACCGGCTCCGCGCCGTCCTGCGCGCGCGAGGGCTGCCCGTCCCCGCGCCCGCGCTCCTCCCGGCCTGACCCGAAAGGCCCTACCGGGAGGCCCTGCCGGAAGGTCAAAGCCAGCCGTTGCGGCGGAAGCCGACGTAGAGGCTGAGGCAGATCGAGGCGATCAGGCCGATGATCATGAAGTAGCCGTACCGCCATGCGAGCTCCGGCATGAACTTGAAGTTCATGCCGTAGATCCCGGCGATCGCGGTCGGCACCATGAAGATCGCACCCCAGGCGGAGATCTTCCGCATGTCCTGGTTGTCGGCGACGGTGACCTGGGTCATGTGCGCCTGCAGGATCGGGTTCAGCAGCTCGTCGAAGGACTCCACCTGCTCGCGGACGCGGGTGAGGTGGTCCTCCACGTCGCGCAGGTACTCCTTGATCTCGGTCGGCACGAACCGCCGTCCGGACAGGCTGCGCACCGGGCCCGCGAGCGGCCCGACGGCGCGCTTGAGCTGGATGACCTCGCGCTTGAGCCGGTAGATGCGGCGCGACTCGTCGGTGCGCTCGGGGGAGAACACCGCCTCCTCGACCTCGTCCACGTCCTCCTGGATGGCGTCGGCGACGGCGGTGTAGCCGTCCACGACGTGGTCGGTGACGGCGTGCACGACGGCCGCCGGGCCCTGCGCGAGCCGCTCGGCGTTGGATTCGAGGCGGCGCCGCACCGGGCTGAGCCCGCCGTGCTCCCCGTGCCGGACGGTCACCACGAAGTCGGCGCCGACGAAGACCATGATCTCGCCGGTCTCGACGACCTCGCCGTCCTCGGGGTCGCGCTCGACGTACCCGACGGTCTTCATCACCAGGAAGTGGACGTCGTCGTACCGCTCCAGCTTGGGCCGCTGGTGGGCGTGGATCGCGTCCTCGACGGCGAGCGGGTGCAGCCCGAAGACCTCGGCGATCTCCTGGAGTTCGGCGGCCGACGGCTCGTGCAGCCCGACCCAGACGAACCCGGCGCTGTCCTCGCCGGACCCGGCGGGCTCGAGCCGTCCGTCCCGGACGAGGCGGACGGCGTCGTCCACCGAGTCGGTGCACACGCGGTGCCCGTCGATGTAGGCGGCCCAGTCGATCACCGCGCTGTCGCGGACACAGGACGGCCCGGTGGACGACTGAACGCGCCCACGGGGCTTGAAGAGGGACATCGTCGCCCGCGTGGGGCGGACCCGGGTCATGGCCATGAGGTGCTCCTAACCCCCGGCCACAACACGCGAGCGCGCTCTACCCGCCGATCAGGGCGAGGAGCGCGAGGGCGTGGCCGGACGCCTTGAAGAGGCGGTCGGACGGTCAGTCCGGCTCGGACTGTGAGGGTTCTCCGACGTACTGCACGTATCGCCAGGAATCATCCCGACCACCTCCTTTCGCGGACACGAGGCCACAACCCCTGCAGGCTACCAGCGACATTTAAGACGCGTCAGACAACCGAGAGGTTGACGTGACCGTATGTCACCCTCGTCACAGCGGGCGCCGAGGGGGACCGTTAAGCTCCCCGACGTGCGAGTACTCGTCCTTGGATCGGGGGGCCGCGAGCACGCGCTCGCCCGCGCCCTGCATCGCGACCCGTCCGTGACCGCCCTGCACTGCGCCCCCGGCAACCCCGGGACGGCGGAGATCGCGGCGAACCACGCGATCGACATGCTGAACCCGACCGCCGTGGTCGAGCTGGCCCGGCGGCTGGCCGCCGACCTGGTGGTCGTCGGCCCGGAGGCCCCGCTCGTCGCGGGCGTCGCCGACGCGCTACGCGAAGCCGGCCTGGCCTGCTTCGGGCCCGACAAGGCCGCCGCCCGGATCGAGGGCTCCAAGGCGTTCGCCAAGGAGATCATGGAGGCCGCCGGGGTGCCGACCGCGCGCGCCCGCGTGTGCGAGACCCTCAGCCAGGCCGAGGCCGCGCTCGCCGAGTTCAACGCGCCCTACGTGGTCAAGGACGACGGGCTCGCCGCGGGCAAGGGCGTCGTGGTGACCAACGAGCTCGCCGAGGCGCTGAAGCACGCCGAGGCCTGCGACCGCGTGGTCATCGAGGAGTACCTGGACGGCCCGGAGGTCTCGCTCTTCGCGCTCTGCGACGGGCAGGACGCCGTCCCGCTCGTCCCGGCGCAGGACTTCAAGCGCGCCTACGACGGCGACGCCGGACCCAACACCGGCGGCATGGGCGCCTACACCCCGCTCCCCTGGGCCCCGCCCGGCCTGGTGGAGGAGGTCATGGAGACCGTCATCCGGCCCACCGTGAACGAGCTGCGCCGCCGCGAGACGCCGTACGTCGGCGTCCTGTACGCGGGCCTGGCGCTGACCTCGCGCGGCGTCCGGGTGATCGAGTTCAACGCGCGGTTCGGCGACCCGGAGACCCAGGTCGTCCTGGACCGGCTGGCCACCCCGCTCGGCGGGCTGCTGCAGGCGTGCGCGCTCGGCGGGCTGCCCGCGGACCAGGAGCTCTCCTGGCACACGGGGTCGGCCGTCACGGT
The DNA here is from genome assembly GCF_040679435.1 of Spirillospora sp. NPDC052269. NCBI lineage: Bacteria > Bacillati > Actinomycetota > Actinomycetes > Streptosporangiales > Thermomonosporaceae > Spirillospora > Spirillospora sp. NPDC052269. Next base: position 5,867 of record NZ_JBFAUU010000005.1, on the reverse strand, counting down.
CGTCATCGCGGCCGAGGACTACCCGGCGGCCCCGGCGAAGGGCGACGTGATCACCGGCCTGGACGCGGCGAACGCCGTCCCGGACGCCTACGTCCTCCACGCGGGCACCGCCCTGGACGCCGACGGGAACCTCGTCTCGGCGGGCGGGCGCGTCCTCAGCGTCGTCGGCGGGGGGACGGACCTGGCGGCCGCGCGCACCGCCGCGTACGAGGCCGCGAGCAAGATCGACCTCCGCGGCTCGCACCACCGCACCGACATCGCGCTCAAGGCCATCGAAGGCTGATCCTCCGGGAACGCGAGCGAAAAGCCCGGCACGGAACCCTCCGCGCCGGGCTTTTCGCCGTCCGGCGGACACGGCACAATGCATGCTTACTTCATTACACCCTTGAAGAGAGGCCGCCCATGGCGGTGGTGGAGCCGGACGGGCCGTCCGGGCCGGGAGACGTGGCCGGGCCGGGGGACGCGTCCGAGCCCGGGGAGTACCGGGTCACGACGCTGGAGCTGTTCTTCGACCTGGTGTTCGTGTTCGCGATCACCCAGCTGACCGGCGTGCTCGCGCACGACATGACCCTGCGCGGGCTGGCCGAGGTCGTGCTCATGTTCGGCGTGCTGTGGTGGATGTACGCGGGGTACGCCTGGCTGACCAACATGACCCCGCCGACCACGGTCGGGCGGCGGATGCTCGTCCTCACCGGGATGGGCGGGTTCTTCATGATCGCGCTCGCCACGCCCGGCGGGTTCGGCACCGGCGGCGTCGTGTGGGGGCTCGGGTACCTCATCCTCGTGCTCGCGCACGTCGTGCTGTTCGCGCAGGCCAACACGCACATCTTCCGGGTGCTCCCGGCGAACCTGCTCGCCGCCGTGCTGATCATCGCGGCCGGGGCGCTCGGGCACGGCACGCCCGTCTACGTGCTGTGGACGCTGGCCCTGGTCGTCCCGATCGTGCAGCCCCACATCGTGTCGCCGGGCGGACGGTTCGACATCCGCCCCGGGCACATCGTGGAGCGGCACGGCCTGCTCGTCATGATCACCATCGGCGAGTCGGTGGTCGCGGTCGGCGTCGGCGCCGAGCACCAGAAGCTGACCGCGGGGCTGATCGCGACCGTCCTGCTCGGCCTCGCCCTCGCCGCCGCCGTCTGGTGGACCTACTTCTCCCGGGACGACGCGCACGCCGAGCACGCGCTGACCGAGGCCGACCCGGCGGAACGGGCGAACATGACGATGTCCGGATACTTCTATGCGCACATCCCGCTGATCGTCGGGATCATCGTCCTGGCGGCGGGCGTGAAGAGCACCGTCGCGGACTCGTGGAACTCACTGCCGTACGCGCCGTCGTTCGCGCTGGCCGGGGGCACGGCGCTGTTCCTGCTCGGCGACGCCTGGTTCCGGCGGATCCTCGGGATCGGACCGTCCCGGATCCGGATCGCGGCGGCGTTCGCCTGCGTGATCGGCGTGCCGCTGGCGCACTGGTCGGCGGCGGTCGGGCTGGCCGCGCTCACCGGCGTCCTCGCGGCGGCCCAGCTCGCCGAGCACACCGTCCGCGCCCGCCGGACGGAACCCGCCTCGGCCTGACGAAGGACCCGCCTCAGCCCGAACGGCCTCCGCCAAAGCGGCCGGACGGGAGGGTCCGGGCCCGGGGCATGGGCGGCGAGCTGCCAGAATGGCAGGGTGATCGAACGCTACACCCTCCCCGAGATGGGGCGCGTCTGGAGCGACGCGCACAAGTACGAGCTCTGGTGCAAGGTCGAGACCCTCGTGGTCGAGGCGCACGCCGAGGCCGGGACGATCCCGGCGGAGGTGGTGGAGCCGATCCGCAAGGCCGCGCCGCCGACGCCCGACGCCGTGCACGCGATCGAGGCCGTCACGCAGCACGACGTGATCGCCTTCCTGTCCGCGTGGGCCGACAACACCGAGCCCCGCGAGGCCGCCCGGTACGTCCACTTCGGCATGACCTCGTCCGACCTGCTGGACACCGCGCTCGCGCTCCAGCTCGTCGAGGCCACCGACATCCTGCTCGCCAAGGCCGACACGCTCGTCGCGACCCTGCGCGACCACGCCCTCGCGCACCGGGACACCCTGCGCGTCGGCCGGACGCACGGCATCCACGGCGAGCCGGACGTGTGGGGCCACCGCGTCGCCGACTTCGCGTTCGCCGCGGCCCGGTCCCGCGACCGGCTGCGCCGCGCCCGCGAGGCGGTCGGCGTGATGGCGATCTCCGGCGCCGTCGGCACCTACTCCAACATCGACCCGGCCATCGAGCGGTCGGTCGCGGAGAAGCTGGGTCTCCAGCCCGCCGACGTGTCGACGCAGGTCGTGATCCGGGACGGCATCTCCGAGTGGACGTCCGCCCTGGCGATCATGGCGACGGTGCTCGAGGCCGTCGCGCTGGAGGTCCGGCACGGGCAGCGGACCGAGGTCCGCGAGCTGTGGGAGCCGTTCGGCAAGGGCCAGAAGGGCTCCTCGGCCATGCCGCACAAGAAGAACCCGATCATGTCGGAGCGGCTGGCGGGCATGGCGCGGATCGTCCGGGCCCAGGTCGTCCCGGTGATGGAGGGCATCCCGCTCTGGCACGAGCGCGACATCTCCCACTCGTCCACCGAGCGGATCGCGCTCCCGGACGCGGCGAGCGCGCTCGACTACATGCTGAACCTGACCAACCGGCTGATGTCCGGCCTGGTCGTGGACGCCGACCGGATGCGCGTCAACCTCGACTCGACCGGCGGCCTCATCTACACCTCGACCGTCCTGCTGGAGCTGGTCGAGGCGGGCATGTCGCGCGACGACGAGGCGTACCCGCTCGTCCAGAAGGCCGCGATGGAGACCTGGCAGACGGGCGTCCCGTTCCGGGAGACGCTGCGCGTGCACGCCGCCGAGGCCGGGCTCGCGCTGGACGAGGCGCGCCTGGACGAGGTGTGCCGTCCCGAGCGGTTCGTGGCGCGGCTGGCGCCGATGTTCGAGCGCCTCGAAGCTCTGAGCTAGCGGGTTCGACGCCCTGGGCGTCGTGGAGGAGTCGCGGGTGGACGTGTCGAGCGGACTGAACGTCCACCCGCTGTAGAGCGCGAGCGGAACGGCCCTTGAGGCCGGGGAGCCGCGCCCGGCCTCAGCGCGTCAGCCGACGGTCTTGTCGGTGGGGTTGCCGTACTGGTCGCGGATCACGGTCTGGACGACCTCGACGACCAAGCCGTCCAGGCCGGGGACGGCGCGGACGCCCGCCTCCGGGCGGAGCGTCTCGATCAGGGCGGGAAGCGCGGTGGCGGGGATGCCGAGGGCGAGGTTCCCCTTGTCGAGTTCCTCCACCAGGAGGGCTTCGCCGTCCGCCGGGACGAGGACGACCATCGTGTGGTCCCCCTGAAGCAGCAGGTCACGGCCGTGGGGAAGGCGTCCGGGCAGGGTCTCGGCGACGCCTTCGGACTGGAGCGCGCCGATCCGCAGCCGGATCCCGCCGCCGTCGCGGGACCAGCCGATCCCGGGCACGAACAGGGCTCCGCTGGTCGATCCGTCCGCCTCGATCCCGGCGCGGACGGCCTCGGCGACCTCCGGGTCGTCGAGCAGCGAGGGCCGGGTGATGTCGGACACCAGCAGCGGCATCCGGGCCGCCAGCAGCTCGGTGAGGGCCTCGGAGTTCCACTTTCGCGAGACCTCGTACTCGTCCTCCGTCAGGCCCACGAGCTGCAGGAACTGGACACGCCCGTTGGGGGTGTCGATCGTTCCGAGTTCCGGGTCCTCGGCGAAGATCAGCGCGCTGAGCGTGCAGTCGTCGCGGTCGGCGGCGATCGGGCCGTTCGCGTCCATGTGGTGTCCGGGCGCGAACCAGTTGCCGGACGAGTAGACGTACCGGGCGAGGTTCTGCAGCAGGTTGACCGGCCAGACGGGCGGCTCGTCCTCGCCGTCCGGGCGGGCCAGCCGGAACGTGAACTCGAAGCCCCAGCCCGATTCGTCGAGGTTCACGGCCTCCTTCTCGTACAGCTCGGACATGCCGTACGAGACGTAGTGCCAGTGGCCGTCGCGGGGGTAGGCGCTCACGCCGTCCAGCGGATCCGGGCCGCCCAGCCGGTAGGAGATGACCGTGCCCCAGTGCCGCGGTTCGACGCCCTCGTAACGCGTTCGCAGGGCTTCGTCGATGGCGGTCCAGCCAGGGCTCTCGTCCATGAATGATCACTTTACGCAGATCCGCGCGAACCTTGGCGGAAGATCCGGGGTCTCAACGATCAAGGGAACGCGACGGGCGGCGAGGCGGACACGACACACCCGCCTCGGTGGTTTACTGGGGCTGCGTCCACGAGGGGGCACGACCTCCCCCAGACCTCGTGTCCCGCTCGCCCGGAACGGCGACCGGACGGGACGGGCCGACCCGCTCCCGCGTCCGACAGGCACCGAAACCCGCAGTTAAGGAGTCAGACGGCATGAGCATGGGCCACGAGGTCCGCTACCGCGTGCGCGGCGGTCGGCGGTTGCAGGGCACCGTCTTCGTCCAGGGCGCGAAGAACGCCGTCCTGCCGATGATCGGCGCCTCACTGATGGCCGGCGAGGGCCGCACGGTGCTGCGCAACGTCCCGATCATCGAGGACGTGCGCCGCGCCGTGGAACTGGCCCGCGCCATCGGCGCCAAGGCCGAACTGCACGAGGCCGAGCGGACGCTGGTTATCGACGCGTCCTCGCTGGACAACCCCGTCCTTCCGGCCGAGATCGCGTCCCGGTTCCGCGGCTCGTTCCTGTTCGTCCCGGCACTGCTCCACCGGCTCGGCGAGGCCGTGATCGAGGGCGTCGGCGGATGCAACCTGGGCAGCCGCAACCTCGACTTCCACTACAACGGCTTCAAGCGGATGGGCGCCACCGTCACCGAGCAGGTCGACGACAACGGCGACGGCGCCATCCACATCAAGGCCGGCGACATGCGCGGCGCCACGCTGTACTGCGACACCCCGTCGCACACCGGCACCGAGAACCTGATCATGGCCGCGGCGCTCGCCCGGGGCACCACGCTGATCAAGAACGCCGCGCTGGAGCCCGAGGTCCTCGACAACATCGAGTTCCTGCGCGCGATGGGCGCCAAGATCACCGGTGACGGCACCGGCTTCATCACCGTCGAGGGCGTCGAGAGCCTGACCGCGGTCGAGCACACCGTCATGCCGGACCGCATCGACGCCGGCGTCTTCGTGATGGCCGCCGCGATCACCGGCGGCGAGCTGTCGCTGGTCGGCGCCAACCTCGAGCACCTCGGCGTCGCCGCCGACAAGCTGGAGCAGATGGGCGTCGAGTTCCACCAGGAGGGCGCGGTCCTCCAGGTGCGGCGTGACCGGACGCTGCGTCCGATCAACGTGATCACCGACGAGTACCCCGGCTTCGCCACCGACCTGCAGTCGCCGATCATGGCGCTGTCCTGCCTGGCGGACGGCCCGTCCTACATCTACGAGCGCATCTTCGACGGCCGCTTCAAGCTGGCCGGCGAGCTCGCCCGGATGGGCGCGAACATCGAGGTCGACGGCAACCGCGCCAAGGTGAACGGCGTGACCCCGCTGCGCGGCGCCGAGGTCGAGGCGCACGACCTGCGCTGCGGCTCCGCGCTCGTCCTCGCCGGGCTCGCCGCCGAGGGCGAGACGAGCATCACCTCCGCCTACTACCTCGACCGGGGCCACGCGCACACCGCCGAGCGCCTCTCGCAGCTGGGCGCCGACATCGTCCGCGAGACCGTCTGACCCCTCCCCTCCGTTCGCCGGGCCCACACGGGGCCCCAGGTCCGGTTCACCGGACCCTCAGGCCGCGTCGCACTGTCCGCGACGCGGCCTTCGTGTTCCCCGGGCGCCGTCGGGGGGGGGGGTTGGGGGGGGGGGGGGGGCGGCGGGGGAGAGGAGAGGGACACACCCCCC